>NZ_JBWKMU010000006.1:0-382231 GCF_059415205.1 Acidovorax sp. GW821-FHT10E03
ACCCCATCATCACCCGAACCTCCAGCGCCCCGCATCTCTGCAGCACCGCCTCAGTAGCGAAGCCCTCGACTATAGCATGAGTTCGGAGGGCGAGAAAAGACTCCAGCCAAAAAATTGCCCTCTACCGGGGGGAGACCGCCATGGCGGACTCCAGTGCGTCGATGAACAGGGCTGCGACATCACACCCTGTCTGATCGAAGATTTCCTGGAAGCACGTCGGGCTGGTCACATTGATTTCCGTGACGCAGTCCCCGATGACATCCACGCCCGCCAGCAACAGGCCGCGCTCTTGCAGTATGGGCCCCAGGGTTTCGCCGATCTCCAGGTCGCGTGCCGTCAGGGGCCGTGCCACGCCCTTGCCTCCCGCCGCAAGGTTGCCACGCACCTCCGTGCCTTGCGGAATGCGCGCCAGGCAATAAGGAACGGGCTTGCCGCCAATCACCAGCACGCGCTTGTCGCCGTCCACGATCTCGGGCAGAAACTTCTGCACCATCACGCTCTGCGCGCCGTCGCGATTGAGCGTTTCGGTGATGCTGCCCAGGTTCAGGCCATCCGGTCCCACGCGGAAGATGCCCATGCCCCCCATGCCGTCCAGCGGCTTGAGGATGATGTCCCGGTGCTCTGCGTGAAAACGCTGGATGTCCGATGCGCTGCGCGTGACCAGGGTTGGCCCGATGAACTGGGGAAACTCCATGATCGCCAGCTTCTCCGGATGGTCGCGCAGTGCCCGGGGCTTGTTGAACACGCGGGCGCCATCTCGCTCGGCCTGCTCCAGCAGATGGGTGGCGTAGAAATACTCGCTGTCGAAGGGCGGGTCCTTGCGCATCAGCACGGCGTCGAAGTCCACCAACGCGGCGACGCGTTCGGGCTGCGCCTCGAACCACGGGCTGGCATTCCCCGTCAGTCGGATGTCGCGCACCCGCGCACTCACCTTGCTTGCGCGCTGCCAAGTGATGTGCCGTGGCTCGCACACCGCCAGCGTATGCCCGCGCCGATGGGCTTCGCGCATCATGGCGAAGGTGGTGTCCTTGTAGATCTTGAAGCTTTCCAGGGGATCGGCGATGAAGAGCAGTTTCATGGTGTCGGATCGAAAGTGGCAGGAGAGGCGCTGCCAGGTTGGCCAGCTAGCTCCTCTATATAGATATGGGCAAAGACGATGGCCGCAACGCCCGGTTGGCCCGGCCGCCGCGCCAGCGGTTCACCCGGGCTCGCCTCACGCACCCCGGGCCGGCGAACGCCTGTACTGTTGCACAAATAGCGCAAAGCTGCCGGCGACCACGCCCCAGAAGGCCGACCCCACCCCGGCAATGACCACGCCGCTCAGGGTGACGAGGAACGTGACGAGCGCCGCTTCGCGGTGCGACTCCTCGCGCAAGGCGACCGCCAGGCCGTTGCCGATGGTGCCCAGCAGGGCCAGGCCTGCGATGGCCACCACCAGTTCGGAGGGAAATGCGGTCAGCAGGCCGGTGATGACCGCACCAAAGAGACCGATCGCCACATACAGTGCGCCGCAGCACACCGCTGCCGTGTAGCGCCGATGGCGGTCCTCATGGGCCTCGGGGCCCATGCACATCGCGGCCGTGATGGCGCTGAAGTTCAGCGCGAAGGCGCCAAAGGGCGCGAGCGCGAGCGTGGCGAGCCCCGTCAGCGTGATGAGGCGGGAGATGGGCAGGTCATAGCCCGAGGCCCGGATCACCGCAACGCCGGGAAGGTTTTGCGACGCCATGGTGACGACGAACAAGGGGATCGCCAGGCTGATGGTCGCGGCAAGGCTGAACTGCGGCGCCGTGAAGACGGGCATTGCCAGTTCCAGCCGCACCCCCGACCATGCCATCTTCCCCTGCAGGGCCACGAAGACCACGGCCACCGCCAGGGTGACGACCACGGCGTACCGCGCCGCGAACTTGCGGGAAAACAGGTACACGACCAGCATGGTCAGCACCAGCGGCAGTGCCGTCTGGGCGGCGGCAAACGCCTGCAGGCCGAAACGCGCCAGCACGCCCGCCAGCAGGGCGGCGGCGATCTCCATGGGGATGCGCCCCATGGCCCGCTCGAACCAGCGCGTCACGCCGGCCAGCGTGATGAGGACGGCGCTGACCATGAAGGCGCCCACCGCCTCGCCCATGGTGAAGCCCCCGGCCAGGCCGGCCGTGGCCAGCACGGCCGCGCCAGGGGTGGACCAAGCCACCATCACGGGCTTGCGCAGGATGAGCGAGGGCACCAGGGAACACAGGCCCATGCCCAGGCCCAGCGCCCACATCCAGGACGTGACCTGGGCCGGCGTGGCGCCAAACGCCTGCGCGGCCTGGAACACGATGGCCACCGAACTGGTGAAGCCCACCAGCACGGCCACGAACCCGGCAGTGAATGCCGACAGGCTCAGGTCTTTGAAAAATTGCATGGGCTGGATTCTGGCACCACGCATCCCCGCCGGCGGCCGCGCCACCACAGAAAGGCGGGGGACACGATTGCTATTATTTTTATAGCTATTGGCGCTTGATGAGCAAGCGCTTGAAGCCCAAAAGACCCCAACCCGCTCAAATCTCGATCTTGGATCCGAGTTCGACGACCGCGTTGTTGGGCAGGTGCAGGAAGTCCGCCGCACCACTGGCGTTGTGGTGCATCTGCGCGAACAGCTTCTCGCGCCAGGGCGCCATGCCGCTGCCAATGGTGGGGATGACGGTATCGCGCGAGAGGAAGTAGCTGGTGGTCATCGACTCCAGCTCGCAGCCCCGCCCGCGCAGCAGCTCCAGCGCACGCGGCACGTCCGGGTCGTTCTTGAAGCCGTAGTGGATCACCACCTGCCAGCAGTCGTGGCCCAGGGGCTCCACCTGCAGGCGCTTGTCCAGCCCGATCCAGGGCGTCTCGTGGTTGTGCACGGTCACGAACAGGTTCTGCTGGTGCAGCACCTTGTTGTGCTTGAGGTTGTGCAACAGCGCATTGGGCACCGCACCGGTCTCGGCCGTGAGAAACACGGCGGTGCCCTCGACCCGCGTGGGCGGGCTGATGAACACCGACTCCAGGAAGTCCTTGAGGTCGATGGCGTCCGCACGCAGCTTGTCGTTGAGCAGCCGCCGCCCCTCCTTCCACGTCATCATGAGGGAGAACACGACGCCGCCGATCATCAGCGGGAACCAGCCGCCCTGGAACAGCTTGAGCAGGTTGGAGGCAAAGAACGCCAGGTCCACCACGAAGAAGCAGCCCGTGGCCGCGATGCACAGCGCCAGCGGGTAGCCCCAGCCGTACCGGATCACGAAGAAGGTCAGCGTGGTGGTGATCAGCATGTCCAGCGTCACGGCAATGCCGTAGGCGGCCGCCAGGTTGCTGGAGGAGCGGAACATCACCACGGCCAGCACGATGGCGGCGAACAGCCCCCAGTTGACCAGCGGCATGTAGATCTGCCCGGTGTCCCGCACGCTGGTGTGCTGGATGTTCAGGCGCGGCAGGTATCCGAGCTGGATGACCTGCTTGGTCACGCTGAAGGCGCCGGTGATCAGCGCCTGCGATGCGATCACGGTGGCCATGGTGGCCAGTATCACCAGCGGGACCAGCGCCCAGTCGGGCGCCATCATGTAGAACGGGTTCTTCACCGCCTCGGGTTCGGCCAGCAGCAGCGCGCCCTGGCCGAAGTAGTTGAGCGTGAGCGCGGGCATGGCCACGCCGAACCAGGCCATGCGGATGGGGCGCTTGCCAAAGTGGCCCAGGTCGGCGTACAGGGCCTCGGCCCCCGTCACGCACAGCACCACGGCCCCCAGGATGATGAAGCTGGTGCCGGGATGGGCCCACATGAAGCCCAGCGCGTGGTGCGGGCTCAGCGCCCAGAGGATCTCGGGATGCCCCACGATGTGCGAGACGCCCAGCAGCGCAATGGTGATGAACCACACCAGGGTGATGGGCCCGAAAAACTTGCCGATGCCGCTGGTGCCGCGCTTTTGCACGGCAAACAGGCAAAAGAGCACGACCAGGGTGATCGGAATCACGTACTGCTTGAAATGCGGCGAGACGACTTCCAGCCCTTCGACGGCCGACAGGACCGAGATGGCGGGCGTGATGACGCCGTCGCCATAGAAGAGCGAGGTGCCGAAGATGCCCACGGCCAGCAGCACGCCACGCAGCCGGGGCTTGTCCTTGACGGCCTGGGAGGCCAGCGCCAGCATGGCGATGAGCCCGCCCTCGCCGTGGTTGTCGGCGCGCAGCACCAGCACCACGTACTTCAGCGAAACAATGACGGTGAGCGTCCAGAAGAAGATCGAGAGGATGCCGTAGATATTGGCTGGGGAGAACGGCACATGGCCGGACCCGAAGACCTCCTTGACGGCATACAGCACGCTGGTGCCGATATCGCCATACACAACACCGATGGCGCCCAGCGTAAGCGCTGCGAGCGATGATTTGGAGCTTTGCACTGACCGCACCCGGCACACAGGGGCTGCCGGGTTCCGTTACTTTTGGGAACGCTATTGTGCGCCTGAGGCAGATCAAGTGCCTGGGGGGAGCTCCCCATGTTGCGACGCAACAACTTGCCCTTGGCAGCCCGGCGCAGACATGGCAGGCCGCGCGGAATCCCCCGGCGAAACTGGCGCTGCCTGGTCGCAGGGGCGGCCCCGCCCCCTCCGGGAGAACACGGAGAAGACACGCCGCTTCCCGGGGGCGCCGTTTCAGTCGTACACCTCGGCGTCCGGGTTGGTGGCTTCCAGCTCGTAGCTGGCCGCCAGCATGGCCAGGCGCGCGACCACGCCGTACATGTAAAAGCGGTTGGGGGCGCTCACGCCGGGGCGCACGCCGGGCTGGGGCATGTGCGTGCTGTGCTCGAACGCGAGCGGCACGAAGCTCGCGCCCGGGGCGTTGAGGTTCTCGTCCACGCCGCGCTCGGCATGCATGCGGTAGAAGCCGCCCACCACGTAGCGGTCCATCATGTAGACCACGGGTTCGGCCACGGCCTCGTGCACGCGCTCCTGCGTGAGCACGCCTTCCTGGATGATGAGGTCGCTGACCGGCTGGCCGTCCTTGATGATGGCCATCTTGTTCTTGGTCTTGCGGTTGACCGCGTCCAGCTCCTTGGCGTCGCGCACGGTCATGATGCCCATGCCGTAGGTGCCGTTGTTGGCCTTGACGATGACGAACGGCTTCTCGTTGATGCCGTATTCCTTGTACTTGCGGCGCACCTTGGTCAGCAGCGCATCCACCGTGGTCTGCAGCTTGTCCATGCCTTTGTCCTCGGCAAAGTCCACGCCGTCGCACTGGCTGTACATGGGGTTGACGAGCCAGGGGTCGATGCCCAGCATCTTGCCGAAGCGCTTGGCCACCTCTTCGTAGTTCTTGAAGTGGGTGCTCTTTCGGCGCACGCTCCAGCCCGCATGCAGCGGGGGCAGCAGGTACTGCTCGTGGATGTCTTCCAGGATGCCGGGCGGCCCGGCAGAGAGATCATTGTTCAGCAGAATGGTGCAGGGGTCGAAGTCCTTGAGGCCCAGGCGGCGCTTGGTGCGCACCACGGGCTCCAGCGTCACCGTGTCGCCATTGGGCAGCTCGATGAGCGTGGGCTTCTTGATCTCGGGGCTGATGGAGCCCACGCGCACGTTCAGGCCCGCCATGTTGAAGATGCGCTGCAGCTGCACCACGTTGGCCAGGTAGAAGGTGTTGCGCGTGTGGTTTTCCGGAATGATCAGCAGGTTGCGCGCCTCGGGGCAGATCTTCTCGATGGCGGCCATGGCGGCCTGCACGGCCAGGGGCAGCATCTCCTTGGTGAGGTTGTTCCAGCCCCCGGGAAACAGGTTGGTGTCCACGGGCGCGAGCTTGAAGCCAGCATTGCGGATGTCCACCGAGGTATAGAACGGCGGCGTGTGCTCCATCCACTCCAGCCGGAACCAGCGCTCGATGGCGGGCATCGAGTCGAGAATGCGCTGTTCGAGTTCGTTGATCGGCCCGGTGAGGGCCGTGATGAGATGCGGAACCATGGAAAGCCCTCGGGAAGCGATTGCGATGAATTGTAGGGAGTTGGGGTCGGGCCGGAAATTCGCAAGCCGCCTGCGGCACGAGCCGTGGCGGGCGCTGGCTACCGGCGCCAGAAGGCGGGGGTGAGCAAGGCCATGAAGCTCAGGATCTCCAGCCGCCCCAGCAGCATCGCCAGCGAACACACCCAGATCTGGAAATCGGTCAGCACGGCATAGGTGGACGCGGGGCCCACGCTGCCCAGCCCCGGGCCCGCGCAGTTCACGCTGGCCAGCACCACCGAGAACGCCGTGACCGGGTCCAGGTCGGTCAGCAGCATGACCATGCTGAGCCCGAAGACCGTGCCGCCATACACCAGCATGAACGCGAGCACCGAGAAGATCACGCGGTTGTCCACCACGGCCCCTCCCAGGCACACGGGCTGCACGGCGCGCGGGTGCACCAGGCGGTTCATCTCCCGGCGCGCCTGCTTGGCCAGGATGAGCATGCGCACCATCTTGATCCCCCCGCCGGTCGACCCCGCGCTGGTGGCCACGCCCGACAGCAGCAGCATGAACACGGGCGCAAACACGGGCCAGGCCAGGTAGTCCACGGTGGCATAGCCCGTGGTGGTGGCGAGCGAGATCACATTGAACATCGCGTGGCGCAGCGCATCCAGCGGTGCATAGCCCCCCTTGGCCCACAGCAGCAGCGCCACCACCAGCCCCCCGCCCACCAGCGAGAAAAGCGTCGCGCGCAACTCCGGGTCGCGCCAGAAGCCACCCCAGTGGCCCTTGCGGAAGGCCACGAAGTACAGCGCGAAATTGCAGCTGGCCACCAGCATGAAGAAGACGCAGATCGCCTCCAGCAGCGGCGACTGGAAATACCCGAAGCTGGTGTCATGGGAAGACAGCCCGCCCAGGCTCACCGTGGTGAACATGTGCATCAGCGCATCCAGCGGCCCCATGCCGGCCGCCCAGTAGGCCAGGCCGCAGGTGACGGAAAACAGTGCATACACGCCCCACAGGCCCTTGGCGGTGCCCGTCATGCGCGGCGTGAGCTTGGCGTCCTTGAGCGGCCCGGCCGCTTCGGCCTTGAACAGCTGGCTGCCCCCGACCCCCAGCAGCGGCAGGACGGCCACCGCCAGGATGAGGATGCCCATCCCGCCCATCCACTGCAGAAAGGTGCGCCATACATTGACCGACACGGGCAGCGCGTCCAGGCCGCTGAGCACCGTGGAGCCGGTCGTGGTCAGGCCCGACACCGCCTCGAAGTACGCATGCGTGAAAGACATCGGCCGCCCGATGTGGTGGCCCGCCAGCATCAGGGGCACCGCGGCGGACAGCGGCAGCAGCATCCACACCAGCGACACCAGCATCACGCCGTGGCGCGGCTGCAATTCCTGGCGGAAAAGGCGCAGGCGCCACCAGAGCCACGCCCCCACCGCCATCGTGGCGCCCATGGCGATCGGGTACACGTGCCACACGCCATCGCGCGTCCACAGCGACACCACCAGCGGCAGCCCCATGGCCAGCGAAAAGATCATGACCAGGATGCCCAGCACGCGCAGGACGGGAAACATGTCTGTCATGACGGGCGTCCTTGGTCCATGGCAGCCGGCATCGCATGCAGCTGCCGATACTGGCGCAGCCCAGGCGAGGGCCGCCGCGCAAGGGCCGCCGCGCCGCAGAGGCGGCGCTTCGCTGGCGTGCGCTGGCGGCGTCCCCCTGCCCGCAGCGCGAAGCGCTGCGAGAGCGGGGGCTGGGGGCCGGGGCTCCCAGCGTGCCTGCGCAGGCTGGGACGGCCCCGAAGAGCTGGTGCCTCTGGCAACTGCACGGAGGCGCGAATCAACTCAGGGGGGGACATCAAAAAAACGTCGCGCTCACGCGGAAGAGCTTTTCCACGTCGCGCACGAGCCGCTTGTTCGGCAGGAAGAACACCACGTGGTCGTTGCCCTCGATCACCGTGGAACTGCGCGGGATGATGACCTGCGGCTCGCGCAGATCCCCGGGCGGCGCATCGGGCGAATCCGGCAGGCCGCGCACGATCAGGCCCATGTGCACATCGCGCGGCAGCGCCAGTTCGCTGACCTTGCGGCCCACCACGCGCGAGCTCTTGCGGTCGCCGCGCGCCACGATCTCCAGCGCCTCCGCCACGCCCCGGCGCAGGCTGTGCACGGCCTGCACATCCCCCTGGCGCACGTAGGCGAGCAGCTCGCCCAGCATGGCCTGCGCGGGCGACAGCGCGATGTCGATCTGCGTGCCGTGCATCAGGTCGGCGTAGCTGCGGCGGTTGATGAGGGCGAGCACCCGCCTGGCGCCCATGCGCTTGGCCAGCAGGCAGGACATGATGTTGTCCTCGTCGTCGTCGGTGAGCGCCAGGAACAGGTCCACCTCCTCGATGCCCTCGTCGCCCAGCAGGTCCTCGTCGGTGGTGTCGCCCTGCAGCACCAGCACCTCGGAAGGCAGGGCCGACGCCAGCTCGACGCAGCGGTCGGCGTGGTCCTCGATGATCTTGATGTTGAAGCGCCCCGGCGCCTGCGCCAGCTGGCGGGCCAGGCGCAGCCCCACCCGGCCGCCGCCGGCGATCATGATGCGGCGCACGGGCTGGGAAGGCTGCGACTGCGGCCGGTGCAGGGCCGCCAGCACCTTCGCGATGTGCTCCTGCGCGGCCAGCACGAAGACCTCGTCGCCCGGCTCGATGCGGGTGCGCCCGTCGCACGCGACGAAGCGGTCCGGCTCGTCCGGAAACCGCCGGTAGATGGCCACCATGCGCATGGCCATCTCGGGGTCGCTCTCGCGCAGCTGGCCGATGGTGTGGCCCACCATGGGGGCACCCGCACGCGCGCGCACCGATACCAGGCAGGCACGCCCCCCCGCGAACTCGCGCACCTGCATGGCCTCGGGGTATTCGATGAGCTTGCCGATGTAGCGCGTGAGGGATTCTTCGGGGCAGATGATGCGGTCCACCGCAAAGCCCTCGGGTCCGGTCAGCCGCGTGTCCAGGTCAAAGCCGGTGGAGCGCACCCGCGCGATGCGCTTGGGGATGTTGAACACCAGCTGTGCGATCTTGCAGCACACCAGGTTGGTCTCGTCCTGCGCGGCGCAGGCGATCAGCAGGTCAGTGTCCTGCGCGCCCGCCTCGGCCAGCACGGCGGGCTCGATGCCGTTGCCCACCACGCCGCGCAGGTCGAAGCGCGACTCCAGGTCGCGCAGGCGCGCGGCGTCCGTGTCGATCACGGTGATGTCGTTGCGCTCCGACACCAGGCTGTCGGCCACGCTCTGGCCCACGCGGCCCGCCCCGAGGATGATGATTTTCATGTGGTATGGGCCGTCAGCGCACTACTGGCAAGCGCCACCAGCTATGAAAAATGGAGCAAATCAGGTCCGCACCTCGCCCTCGCCCAGCACCACGTACTTGAGCGAGGTCAGGCCTTCGAGCCCCACGGGCCCGCGCGCATGGAATTTGTCGGTGCTGATGCCGATCTCGGCGCCCAGCCCGTACTCGAAGCCATCGGCGAACCGCGTGCTGGTGTTCACCATCACACTGGCGGAATCCACCTCGCGCAGGAACCGCTGGGCATGCACATGGTTGGTGGTGAGGATGGCATCCGTGTGGTGGCTCGAATACCGGTTGATGTGGGCGATGGCCTCGTCCACGCCATCCACCACCTTCACGCTGATGATCGGGGCCAGGTACTCCTCGCTCCAGTCCTGCTCGGTGGCGGGCACCAGCTGGGCGCCTTGTACCGATTGCAGGATGGCCAGCGCCTGCGGGCAGCCGCGCATCTCCACGCCCTTGGCGGCGTACACGGCGCCGATCTTCGGCAAGAAGTCGGCCGCCACGCCCCGCGCCACCAGCAGGCCTTCGCTCGCGTTGCAGGGGCTGTACTTGTTCGTCTTGGCGTTGTCGGCCACCTTCACCGCCATGGCGATGTCGCAGGGGTCGTCCACATAGGTGTGGCAGTTGCCGTCCAGGTGCTTGATGACGGGCACCTTGGCGTCGCGGCTGATGCGCTCGATCAGGCCCTTGCCGCCACGCGGGATGATCACGTCCACAAACTGCGGCATGGCGATGAGCTGGCCCACGGCCTCGCGGTCGGTGGTCTGCACCAGCTGCACCGCGTCCTGCGGCAGGCCGGCCTCGGCCAGCGCCTGCTGCACCAGCTTGGCCAGCGCCTTGTTGGAATCGATGGCTTCGGAGCCGCCGCGCAGGATGCAGGCGTTGCCGCTTTTGATGGACAGAGACGCGGCCTCGATGGTCACGTTGGGCCGGCTCTCGTAGATCATGCCGAACACGCCGATCGGCACCCGCATCTGGCCCACGCGGATGCCGCTCCCCTGCTGCTTCATGCCCAGGATCTCGCCGATGATGTCGGGCATGGCGGCCAGCTGCTCGCAGCCCTCGGCGCAGGTCTCCAGCACCTTGGGGCCGAGCTTCAGGCGGTCCACCATGGGCTCGGCCAGGCCGGCGGTGCGGGCGCGGTCCAGGTCGCGGGCGTTGTCGATCTGCAGCGCCTCCACGTTCTCGCGCAGCAGGCGGGCCAGGGCCTTGAGTGCTTTGTTTTTGATAGCTGCTGGCGCTTTGGCCATCAGCGCAGAGGCCGTTTTGGCCTGCTGGCCGAGGGTGTGCGTGTATTCAGCGACGTTGAGGGCGTTCATCCGGCGATTTTGCCGCAGATACCCTCTGTGCGGCCCACCGAGCGCCTGTTACCCTTGCCACCCCGCCGCCATCCCCCGCTTCCAGAGCCGCCCATGACCCGCGCCCACCTGCTTCAACCTGTCCACGACGCCCTGCAGGCCTTCAGCCACGGCACGCTGTCGGCGTCCGCCCTGAGCACCACCGCCCGCGCCCAGACCGACCTGCTGGCCGCCCTGCCGCCGCGCTACGCCGAGGTGCTGCACGGCCTGCTGGACCGGCTCGAATCCAGCGCGCTGTTCTCGGAAGAAAGCTGCTCGTTCAGCCAGAAGGATCTTGTCGCCAACCTGGAGATGTGGGTGGACAAGGCACGCGGCGTGCTGGACGCCGCCTGATCATTACTACCATTTTGATAGCTTCCAGCGCTTGATGGACAAGCGGTAGCGGCTATTTTTATCTGGAACCAGGCGCAGCGCGGCTCACCGCGCCGCCTGCGTCAGCCGGCACAGCTGGAACGCCAGGCGCTGCAGCGCCTGCCAGCCGTCGGTCGGCCAGTCGGGCGCCTTCAGGCCCTTGACGATGCCGTCCACCGTGTGCGCGGACTGCAGCAGCCGCGCCAGGGCGGCGTCGCTCGCCTTGGGCAGGATGCGCTCATACAGCTTTTCCTTGGCTCCCCAGATGCGGTTCTCGCGCAGGGCCATGGGCAGGGGGCGGCCGGCGTTCATGGCGTCCTTCACGCGCTTGAGGGCGCGGATGTCTTCGGCCAGCGCCCAGTGCACCAGCACTTCTGCCTCGCCTTCGGCCTGCAGGCCGTCGAGCATGCGCTGCACGCGCGCGGTCTGGCCGGACAGCACGGACTCGGACAGCTTGAACACGTCGTAGCGCGCCACGTTGAGCACGGCGGCCTCGACCTGGGCCTGCGTCAGCTCGCCCGCCGGGTGCAGCAGGGCCAGTTTCTGGATCTCCTGGTGCGCGGCCAGCAGGTTGCCTTCCACGCGGTCGGCAAAGAACTGCAGCGTGCGCTGCCCCTCCTCGCCCGCCACCACGCGCTGCCCCTGGGCGGCCAGGCGCTGTGCGATCCACTGCGGCAGCATGCCGCGCTCGATGGGGTCGATCTGGAGCGAGGTGCCGCTCGATTCGAGCGCCGCGAACCACGCGCCGGTGCGTGTGGCCTTGTCCAGGCGCGGGAGCATCACGAGCGTGAGCGTGCTGTCGTTGCCCCGGGCGGACTCGGCCACCTGCTGCAGCGCCACGCTGCCGTCCTTGCCGGGCTTGCCCGAGGGAATGCGGATCTCCACGATCTGCTTGTCGGCGAACAGGCTGAGCGAGCCGCCCGCCGCCAGCACCGCGCTCCAGTCGAAGTGCGCGCCCGCCACCGTGTAGGAACTGCGCTCGGTATAGCCCTGCGCACGGGCCGTGGCGCGGATGGCGTCGGCCGCCTCCTGCTGCAGCAGGGGCTCGTCGCCATGCAGCACGTAGAGCGGCGACAGGCCCCGTTGGAGATGCGTGGAGAGTTGGGCCAGGGCGACTTGCATGCGGCAAAGTTTATCCCCTTGCCCTGGCACCCTGGCGCACCAGGAGGCCAGGGGCACAGAAAACCCCGCAGATCGCCAGCACAGGCCTGCAGATTGCACGGTACACGCACCCGATTGCGCAGCTGTCCTGCTTTTCATTGGCGCTCCCCGCCCCGACAATCACCCCGCCACCCACACGGGCACCCAGCACCCCGGGCGCCCGGCACCGTCCGTTCCCCACCAAGGCCTCGCACCATGACCTCCACCCCGCCCCTCCCCGCGCCATCCATCAGCCTCCTGGGCGCCCCCACCGACGTGGGAGCGGGCGCGCGCGGCGCCTCCATGGGCCCCGAGGCCCTGCGCGTGGCCGGGCTGCAGCCGGCGCTGGAAAGCCACGGCCTGCGGGTGTTCGACCGGGGCAACCTGAGCGGGCCGGCCAATCCCTGGCAGCCCCCGCAGCAAGGCTACCGCCACCTGCCCGAAGTCGTGGAGTGGAACCAGCGCGTGTTCGATGCGGTGTATGCCGAATTGCGGCGCGGCCACCTGCCCATCCTGATGGGCGGCGACCACTGCCTGGGCCTGGGCAGCATCAGCGCCGTGGCGCGGCATTGCGCGGAGACCGGCAGGAAGCTGCGCGTGCTGTGGCTTGATGCGCATGCCGACTTCAACACCAGCGCCCTCACGCCCAGCGGCAATGTGCACGGCATGCCCGTGGCCTGCCTGTGCGGCTTTGGGCCGAAGGAGCTGACACAGCTGGCCCGGATGCCCGGCGGAGGCCCCGCGCTGCACCCCGGCCAGATCCGCCAGATCGGCATCCGCAGCGTGGACGAAGGCGAAAAACGCTTCGTGCACGAGCAGGGCCTGGAAGTCTTCGACATGCGTTACATCGACGAGGTGGGCATGCGCCAGACCATGCAGCAGGCGCTGGCCGGGCTGGATGCCGACACCCACCTGCACGTGAGCTTCGACGTGGATTTCCTGGACCCGGACATCGCGCCCGGCGTGGGCACCACGGTGCCCGGCGGCCCCACCTACCGCGAGGCCCAGCTGTGCATGGAGATGATCGCCGACAGCGGCCGCCTGGCGTCGCTGGACATCGTGGAGCTCAACCCCGCGCTGGACGTGCGCAACCGCACCGCCGTGTTGGCCGTGGACCTGGTGGAGTCGCTGTTCGGCAAGAGCACGCTGATGCGCGTGCCATCGGGCCTGCGCGCCCCGCAGGCGGCGCTCCGTAGCGCTTCCTGAAACGGGCGCGCTCCCCGCACGGGACGCCGTGGAGCGGGCCTGGCCCGGCCGCTGGCGTCGCCGCCCCCCGGCTACCGCTTCACGGCGGCCAGCCGGCGCATCAGCTGCTGCACCAGGTCGGTCCGCATGTTGCGGTACAGCAGCGCCTCTTCGGCCTCCTTGGCCAGGGCGATGGTTTCGTTGTAGCTGATGTCGCGCTGCTGCAGCAGTTCGGTGTCAGGGATCAGTTCGGTGCCCGCCGGGGTCCGGAGCTTGAAGCGAATGCGCAGCCGCAACTGCAGCTCGCGCACCTGGCCCGAGGCGTTAAGCCCCACCACCACGCGCTCCTGCTGCTCCTGCAGCAGGTCCAGGATGGCCTCGGCGGTGGGCAGGGCCGCCGGGTCGCGCAGCACCTGCAGCTTGCTGCCCGACCCGTCCAGCGTGCGCTGCAGCTCCCGCGCCAGCGGCGAGCCCGCGGGGGCCGCGATGTAGAGCGAGTCGAACCCGAACTCCGGCACGCCCCGCAAGCGAAAACCGCAGGCCGACAGCAGGGCCGCGGGCGCGATGAAGAGCAGTGTGCGTCTTTGCATTTCAGTTATCCATTGCGTTCGCGCCACCCACAACCCGTGGCACTGGCCCGGCCCAGGCCAGCAGACGCCGCACCAGGGCCGCCCCGGCGCGCAGCGCCTCAGGGGGGTGTCGCTTCATTTCACACCACCACGTTCACGAGGCGGCCAGGCACCACGATCACCCGCTTGGGCGCCGCGCCCGCGGCATGTGCCGTGAAGGCCTCGCTGGCCAGGGCGATGCGCTCGATCGCTGCCTTGTCGGCCTGCGCCGGCACGTGGATGGAGCCGCGCAGCTTGCCATTGACCTGCAGCATGAGCTCGATCTCGTCCTGCACCAGCGCGTTCGCATCCACCTGGGGCCAGGGCGCATCCAGCAGATCGCCCAGGTGGCCCGCGTAGCCCAGGCTGCTCCACAGGCTGTGCGCGATGTGGGGCGTGGCCGGGTACAGCACGCGCAGCAGGATGCCAAAGCCTTCGATCAGCGCCACCTGGGCGCCGGCCGACTCCGTGGCCTTGAAGTCCTCGAGCGCGTTGATCATCTTCATCGCGCCCGACACCACGGTGTTGTACTGCATGCGCTGGTAGTCGTAGTCCACCTGCTTGAGCACGGTGTGGATCTCCAGCCGCAGGGCCTTGGCCTCCTTGCCGAACTCCACCTCCTTCAGGCTGCTGGCGCTTGCCACGCTGGCGCTGGCGGCTTGCATGTCCATGGCGGAGAGCTTGAAGCCGAAATTCCACACGCGGCGCAGGAAACGGTAGCTGCCTTCCACGGCCGCGTCGTTCCACTCCAGCGTGGCCTCGGGCGGGGCGGTGAACATGGTGTACAGGCGCGCGGTGTCGGCGCCGTACTTCTCGATGAGGTCCTGCGGGTCCACGCCGTTGTTCTTGGACTTGGACATGGTGCCCACGCCCTCGTAGTCGATGGGCGTGCCCGCCGGCAACAGGCCGTCACCGCTGGTGGCTTCGTTCTTGAGCCTGGCGCCAACGATCTTGCCGCCTTCGTCCAGCACATGCTCCACATCGTGTGGCCAGAAGTAGTCCTTTCCGCCCTTGGCGGTGCGGCGGCTGTAGATGTGGTTGAGCACCATGCCTTGCGTGAGCAGCTTGGTGAAGGGCTCGTCCACCTTGACCAGCCCCAGGTCGCGCATGACCTTGGTCCAGAAGCGCGCGTACAAGAGGTGCAGGATGGCGTGTTCGATACCACCGATGTACTGGTCCATCGGCATCCAGTAGTCGGCGCCGCCAGCGACCATGGCGTCGGCATTCTTGGGGTCGCAATACCGCATGAAATACCAGGACGAGTCCACGAACGTGTCCATGGTGTCCGTCTCGCGCCGCGCGGCCTTGCCGCACACGGGGCAGACCACGCCAGCATGGAAACCTTCGTGCTTGTGCAGCGGGTTGCCCGAACCATCGGGCACGCAGTCGGTGGGCAGCACCACCGGCAGGTCCTTCTCGGGCACGGGCACGGCGCCGTGCTCATCGCAATGGATGATGGGGATGGGCGTGCCCCAGTAGCGCTGACGGCTCACGCCCCAGTCGCGCAGGCGCCAGGTGGTCTTGGTCTCGCCCAGGCCCTTGGCCTGCAGCGCGTGGGCCACGGCGGTGACGGCTTCCTTGTAGCCCAGGCCGCTGAAGCTGTCGGAGTTGATGGTGACGCCGCGCTGCTTGTCGCCGTACCAGTCGTTCCACTGGTGGTAGTCGAAGTGCTCGCCATCGACCAGCACCACCTGCTTGATCTCCAGGTTGTACTTGAGGGCGAACGCGAAGTCGCGCTCGTCGTGCGCGGGCACGCCCATCACGGCGCCGTCGCCATAGCCCATGAGCACGTAGTTGCCGACCCAGACCTCGACCTTTTCCTCCGTCAGCGGGTGCGTGACGAACAGGCCCGTGGGTTGGCCCTTCTTTTCCTGCGTGGCCAGCTCGGCCTCGGTGGTGCCGCCGCTCTTGCATTCCTCGATGAAGGCGGCGAGCTCCGGGTTCGTCCTGGCGGCGTGGGCGGCCAGCGGGTGCTCGGGCGCCACGGCGCAGAAGGTCACGCCCATGATGGTGTCGGCGCGCGTGGTGAAGACGTACATGCGGCCGTCGCCGATCAGCGTGCCGTCATCGGCCCGGATATCGTGCGGGAAGGCGAAGCGCACGCCTTCGCTCTTGCCGATCCAGTTCTCCTGCATGAGCTTCACGCGTTCGGGCCAGCCGGGCAGCTTGTCGCCGGTCACGAAGTCCAGCAGCTCTTCGGCGTAGTCGGTGATCTTCAGGTAGTAGCCCGGGATCTCGCGCTTTTCCACCGTGGCGCCGGTGCGCCAGCCCTTGCCGTCGATGACCTGCTCGTTGGCCAGCACGGTCTGGTCCACCGGGTCCCAGTTCACGACCTGGGTCTTGCGGTAGGCAATGCCTTTTTCCAGCATCTTGAGGAACAGCCACTGGTTCCACTTGTAGTACGTGGGGTCGCAGGTGGCCACTTCGCGGCTCCAGTCGATGGCCAGGCCCATGGCCTGCATCTGCTTCTTCATGTACGCGATGTTCTCGTACGTCCACTTGGCGGGGGGCACGCCGTTCTTGAGCGCGGCGTTCTCGGCCGGCAGGCCGAAGGCGTCCCAGCCCATGGGCATGAGCACGTTGTGGCCGTTCATGCGCAGCTGGCGCGTGAGCATGTCGTTGATGGTGTAGTTGCGCACATGGCCCATGTGCAGCTTGCCGCTGGGGTAGGGCAGCATCGAGCAGGCGTAGAACTTCTTCTTGCTGGTGTCCTCCGTCACGCGGTAGGCGTCGGTGGCGGTCCAGTGGTCGTGCGCGGCGCGCTCGACGTCTTGGGGAGAGTATTTGTCTTGCATGAGGGCTCGGGGATGAGAGAGGTGTGCGGCTGCGAGGCCGCGCTGCGCAGATTTTAGGCTGTCAGGCCCTGCGTTCCGCGCCCGCCGCCGCCAGCGGCCTGCGCGCCCCCCCTGGGACTCCGGCGCATGGCGGCTTCAAGGTGCCCTGGCAGGGGCCGTTGGCGCGCCAGCGGCCGGCGGCTCGGCCACGAAGCCGATGCGCTGCAGCCCGGCCAGGTGCGCCGCGCCCATGACTTCGACCACCCGCCCATAGGGCACGGCCGCATCGGCGCGCAGCTGGATTTCGGTGTCGGGCCGTTCGGCGCCGATGCGGCGCAGGCGCTCGGCCAGCGCGGGCTGCGACAGGGGCTCGTCCTGAAGAAAGGCCTGGCCCGAGGCATCGACCACCAGGGTGACGAACTGCGGCACCGTGCCGGGCGTGGCGCCTTCGGTGCGCGGCAGGTCGAGCCGGATCGCGCTGGCCATGAGCGGCGCCGTGAGGATGAAGATGACCACGAGCACCAGCATCACATCCACCAGCGGCGTCATGTTGATGTCGCTCATGGGCTGGGGCCCTGCGGTGCGTTCAAGTCGTCCGAAGGCCATGGTGAAAACGGACCTCCGGGATTCAGGGCCGCGCACCGGCGGGCGGCGCCGTGTCGATCAGCAGTTCGCGCAGGTCGCGCGCGAAGCCTTCCAGGTCGGCCTCGATGCGGCCGATCAGGCGGCCGAACACGTTGTAGGCCAGCACGGCCGGGATCGCCACCGCCAGCCCGGCCGCCGTCATGACCAGCGCCTCGCCCACGGGGCCGGACACGCGGTCGATGGTGATCTGCCCCGCGCCCGCCATGGCCGTGAGCGCATGGTAGATGCCCCAGACGGTGCCCAGCAGCCCCACGAACGGTGCCGTGGAGCCCACCGTGGCCAGCAGCACCTGGCCAAACTGCAGGCGCCCGAGCACGCCGTGCAAGGCGTCGCGCAGCACGCGGGTGAGCCGCTGCGACAGGCTGCCTGCCGCCGCCAGCGTGGGCTGGCCGGTGGGACCGGCATGATTTGCTATTGAATTCGCAGCAACAACCAAAGGCAGGACAAGCGCAGCGCGGTCAAAAGATTGCAGGCGCTGTGCAGCAACGTCCATGGACGGCGCCTGCCAGAACGCCGCCGTGCAGCGGGCCACGTCGGCGCTGGCCTGGCGCATGAGCCGCAGCTTCCAGACGATGACCACCCAGCTTGCCACGGACATGGCCAGGAGCACCAGCGCGGCACCCTGCGTGACGGCGTCGCCCTGGCGCCACCAGTGGAGAGCGTCCATGGCTGGCCCGATGGCTAGTTGTTGTTAAGGCCCAGCACATCGAACATGTCGAACATGCCCGTCTTGTGCCCGGCGAGAAAGCGCACCGCGCGCAGGCTGCCCTGCGCGTAGGTGGCGCGGCTGGAGGACTTGTGCGTGATCTCGATGCGCTCGCCGATGCCCGCGAACAGCACGGTGTGGTCGCCCACGATGTCGCCGCCCCGGATGGTGGCAAAGCCGATGCTCGACGGGTCGCGCTCGCCCGTGACGCCCTCGCGCGCAAACACGCCGCACTCCTTGAGGTCGCGGCCCATGGCGCCGGCGATCACCTCGCCCATCTTGAGCGCGGTGCCCGAGGGCGCATCCACCTTGTGGCGGTGGTGGGCCTCGATGATCTCGATGTCGTAGCCGGTGGCCATGGCCTTGGCGGCCATCTCCAGCAGCTTGAGCGTGACGTTGACGCCCACGCTCATGTTGGGCGCCATGACGATGGCCGTGCGCTGGGCCAACGCCGCGATCTCGGCCTTCTGCGCATCGGTGAAGCCGGTGGTGCCGACGACGGCCTTCACCCCGAGCTGGCTGCACACGGCCAGGTGGGCCAGGGTGCCTTCGGGGCGCGTGAAATCGATCAGGACGTCGGCGTTTTTCAGGCCCGTGGCAATGTCGGCCGTGATGGCGACGCCGCTGGCATGGCCGAGGAACGCGGTGGCATCCGAGCCGATGCCCGGGCTGGACGGCACGTCCAGCGCACCGGCCAGCACGCAGTCGTCACTGGCGCGAAGGGCCTCGATGAGCATGCGGCCCATGCGGCCCGATGCGCCGGCGATGGCGACACGGCAGGGGCCGGAGCCCGTGGAAGCGGTGGAAGGGGCGGCAGGCGAAGAAGTCCCTGTCATGGGTGTCCTGTACGTTGTGGTTGAAGCACGGCGGGCCAGGCACGGCCCACCGCCAGCCCGCCGGCGTTACCGTGCGGGCGCTTCAAGCGGTGGATAGCTGATGGAAGCGGGCTCCAGCGGCGCCGCGGTGGGCGACGCGGGGGGCCGCTGGGAAGCGGGATACCGGGCCAGCTGCTCCGGCGTGGCCTCGAGCACGGGCACCTTGCCCTTGGAGCCGCGCGACCCCAGGGCCGCCACGAACTCCGTCTCGGTCGGCATCTCGTCGCCCTCGGAGCGCTCGAGCGCGTCCCCCTTGAAGTACACGGTCAGCTTGCGGGTCTGGGCATCTTCGCCGGGGCGCTTGAGCGTGAACACGTATTCCCAGCGGTCGGCATGGAACAGGCTGGTGACCAGCGGGGTTCCCAGAATCTCTCGCACCTGCTGGCGGCTCATGCCAGGCTGGAGCGCCTCGACCTGCTCGCGCGAGACAAAATTGCCCTGCACCACATCTATCTTGTAGGGGGTGACAATGTTGGCAATGCGGGTACTGGCGCCATCCAGGCTGCTGCAGCCGGCCAGGGCGGCCACGCTGGCACCGATCAACAGGACCAGGCCCAGGCGGGCGCTGCAACGGGCTTTGACGGGCATGGGTAAAAGGGCTGAGGATATGATCGCCCCATTGTAGCGGCAGGCCCTCCGACCCCCAGGCGGGGCCGCATCCCGAAAGACCATGCCATGACCAACATCGACGAACTCAAAAGCACGGGACTCAAGGCCACGCTGCCCCGCCTGAAGATTCTGGAAATCTTCCAGAAGGGCGCGCAGCGCCACATGACGGCCGAGGACGTGTTTCGCGTGCTGCTGGAGGAGCGCTCGGACATCGGCCTGGCCACGGTCTACCGCGTGCTCACGCAGTTCGAGCAGGCCAGCATCCTGATCCGCAGCAATTTCGAGAGCGGCAAGGCGGTGTACGAGCTCAACGAAGGCCAGCACCACGACCACTTCGTGTGCACCTCGTGCGGCAAGGTGGAAGAGTTCTACGACCCCGAGATCGAAAAACGCCAGCAGGCCGTGGCCAAGGCCAAGGGCTGGCTGGTGCAGGACCACACCATGGCGCTGTACGGGCAGTGCGCCGACTGCGCTAAGAAATGACTCCCCCCTGAGCCACCTTCGGCGTCTTCCCCCTAAGGGGGACGCTCCCGGCGCGGCGGGGCGGCCCTTGCGCGGGAGCCCTGGTATGGGCCGCGCCAGTTTCGGTGGCCTGAGCGCCGCTAGCCGCCCGTATCGCGCTCCATGGCGCGGCGATGGCGTTCGACAAACTCTTGGTAAGTGTCGATGCCGCGCAGTTGCAGGATGGTGTTGCGCACGGCGGCCTCGACCAGCACGGCGATGTTGCGGCCGGCGACCACCTGGATCACGACCTTGAGCACGGGCACGCCCAGCACGTCCTGGGTGAGCGGCTCGTAGGGAAGGCGTTCGTAGTCGCGCTCCAGGGTTTCCTTGCGCACCAGGTGCACGATGAGCTTCAGCCGCATCTTGCGGCGCACGGCGGTCTCGCCAAAGATGGCGCGGATATCGAGCAGACCGATGCCGCGCACTTCCAGCAGGTTCTGCAGCAGTTCGGGGCACTTGCCCTCGATGGTGGTCTGGTTGATGCGGAACAGGTCCACCGCATCGTCGGCCACCAGGCCGTTGCCGCGCGAGATCAGCTCCAGGCCGAGCTCGCTCTTGCCCAGGCCCGATTCGCCGGTGATCATCACCCCCAGGCCCAGGATGTCCATGAACACGCCGTGCATGGTGGTGCGGTCGGCGAAGTGCTTGGACAGGTAGGCGCGCAGCACGTCGATGACAAACGCCGACGACTCGTGCGTGGAGAACATCGGGATCTGCGCCCGCTCGCACATCGACACCAGGGCGTCGGGGGCGGTCTGGTTGTCGGCCAGCACCAGCACGGGCGGCTCGAGAGTCACGATGCGCGCAATGCGGCGCTTGCAATCATCGGGTGAAGCGCTGCCGAGATACGCGATCTCCCGCTCGCCCAGGATCTGGACGCGGTACGGATGGATGTAGTTGAGATAGCCGACCAGATCGGCCCCGGAACGTGCCGAGCGCACCGCCACTTCGTCAAAGCGGCGTTCGGAGGCGCCCAGCCCCGCCACCCACTCCCATTTCAGGAGGCCCCGGAATTCCTCGAAAAGGACATCGGCGCTGACGACATTGGGCTTCACGGTGGATCGGCGACGGTGCGAGCGTGCGTTCGTGCGCGGCGCCAGGCGGCTCAGGCCGTCTGCGTGGACTGCCAGCCCGCGATCATGCCGTGCAGCTCGGTGGCGTCGGTGCAGCCCTTGAGCCGTTCACGCAGCGCCGAATCGCTCAGCAGCTCGGCGATCTCGGACAGGATTTCCAGGTGCTTTTGCGTGGCCGCTTCGGGCACCAGCAGGAAGATGAGCAGCCCGACGGGCAATTCGTCCGGCGCATCGAACCCGATGGGATTGAGCAGCTGGAACACGGCGGCCATGGGCGCCTTCAGGCCCTTGATGCGACCGTGGGGAATGGCCACGCCATGGCCCAAGCCGGTGGAGCCCAGGCGCTCGCGCGCGAACAGGCTGTCGGTGATCAGCGCGCGCGACAGGCCGTGCTGGCTCTCGAAAAGGAGACCCGCTTCTTCAAAAGCACGCTTCTTGCTGGTGGCGTCCACGCACACGAGCACTTGAGCGGAAGGCAGGATGGAGGCGAGTCGGTTCATGGTCAAGGGTAACAATTATGCACACGTTGGCGAAAACCCTGAGCACAACGCATCGGGCAACAAAAAAACCGCCCAGTGGGCGGCTGCTGTGCCGGGCTCAGGGCTGCCGCATCAGGCGTGCAGTTCGCGCTTGACGGCATCGTGGTGATGGTCCTGCAGGCGATCCTTGTGGCGCACGACCTGGCGGTCCATCTTGTCGACCAGTTCATCCACGGCGGCATACAGGTCGGCGTGGGAGCTTTCGGCAAACAGGTCGTTGCCCTTGACGTGGATGTTGCATTCCGCTCGCTGCCTCTTTTCCTTCTCCTTTTGCTTCTCTACCGTCAGCAGTACCTTGACATCGACAACCTGGTCAAAATGGCGGGTGATCCGGTCCAGCTTGGTGGTGACGTAGTTGCGCAAGGCTGGGGTAACTTCGAGGTGGTGACCGCTGATCGTCAAGTTCATAAATAAGTCTCCTGTAACACTCTCGGTGGAAGAACGCCGCCCTGGATCAGAGGAGCGGCTCGGCGAACCTGGATGCATCCCGTTGACGTGAAGTCACTATGCCCCCGCCCTCCCTGAAAAGCAATCCCATACCGACCCTGTCCGCTGGGTTATGCCGACCAAGGTGCCAAGCCTCCGAAAAGCGCGCACAATGGGCAGGTTGCCGGGTGGGCCGTCCCGTACACCGCCGTCCCGCAGATGCGGCTCCTCACCGTGCCGCGGGCGCCGCGCCGTGCAGCGTGAGCCGCCCCACCACCACCATCGACAGCAGGCTCGCCGCAATGCCCACCACGGCAGCCATCCAGTAGTTCTGCACCAGCCCCTGCGCGTCGCGGCTGATCAGCACCCCGCCCACAAAGGACGCCACGCCCATCGCCGCGGACTGCACCGACGCATTCAGCGTCATGAAGGTGCCGCGCAAGGGCGCCCGGGCCGCCGAGGAAATGATGGCCATGCCCGGAATCATGCGGCCGCTCATCAGCGCGAACATCAGCGTCGACACCACCAGCACGGCCACCAGCGGCACCCCGCGCACCAGCGTGATGCCCAGCAGGGGCAACGCGCCGGCCAGCGCCAGGCAGCGGAACATCACCACCTTGCCCCAGCGGTCCGTGAGCACGCCGAACAGGCGCGCGGTGAACAGCGTCACCACGCCGCCGCACAGGTACACCAGGGGAATCTGGTCGGGCCGCACCCCGGCGTTGGCCTGCATGTAGATGGTGATGTAGGGAATCACCGTGAAGCCGGCGAACATGATGAGCGCCGAGAACAGGAAGGCCCAGCGGTGGTTGGCGTCGGCCAGCACCTGGGCGATACCGCCCAGCGCGGTGCGGCCATCCGCGGCCCGCAGATGCCCCGTCATCACGGGCATGGTGCGTGCCGCCAGAACGGCCAGCACGCCCACCATCAGCGCAATGGCCAGGAATGGCAGGTTCCAGCCCCCGTATTCGGCCAGGATCAGCCCCAGGGGCACACCGGCCACGGTGGACAGGGAAAACGACGTCATCACGATGCCCATCGCGCGCCCGCGCCGCTCGAAGGGGATCACGTCGGCCACGATGGTTTGCGACAGCGCCGACAGCACGCCCCCGAAGGCCCCCGCCAGGATGCGCGCGGCCATGAGCGTGCCGTAGGTGGGTGCCACGCCGCAGGCCAGCGTGGCCAGCCCGAACAAGACGTACAGCGTCAGCAGCAGCCGCTTGCGGCCGAAACGGTCGATGTAGGTCGAGGCCAGCAGCCCGGATGCGCCCGCCGAGAGCGTGTAGGCCGAGACCAGCAGGCCGAACTGCGCATCGCTGATGGCAAACAGCCGCGTGAACTGGGGCCCCAGCGGCATCATGATCATGAAGTCGAGGATGTGGGTGAACTGGATGCCGGCCAGCGTGAGCAGCAGCCACAGTTCTCGGCGGGGGGTCAGGGTGGAATGGGAGGGCACAGGAAGCGGCCAGGGCGGCCAGGTCGGACTCAGGGCCGCCAGTGTGCCGCAACGGCACGAAGCGCGCTGGCCCGTTCGCCAAAGGCGCGTTCCGGTGCGCTCCCGCGCGCCCTCGGGAACCCATGCCACGCGCACGCTTCGGGCCCCGCGCGTAAAATCCACCGGTTGCGCGCCAGCAGGCATTTCCCATGCCCCCGCGCTCCATTCCCCACGTTCTTCGGCCTGCCTGCAGCGGACATTGACCGCCCACCCCGACACCATGACCCAGCCCAGCTCCAACGCCCTGCACACTTCCGCCTTGACCTCGCTGCCCCTGCTGGCCCGTGGCAAGGTGCGCGACAACTACGCCGTGGGCGACGACCGCATCCTGATGGTGGCCAGCGACCGCCTGTCGGCCTTCGACGTGATCATGGGCGAACCCATCCCCGGCAAGGGCGAGCTGCTCACGCAGATGGCGCTGTTCTGGTTCGACAAGCTCGGATACATCTGCCCCAACCACCTGACGGGCGACGCGCCGGAAAGCGTGGTGTCCGCGCAGGAGGCCGCGCAGATCCGCGGACGGTCCATGCTCGTGCAGCGGCTGCAGCCCATCCCCGTCGAAGCCGTGGTGCGCGGCTACCTGGCCGGCAGCGGCTGGAAGGAGTACCAGGAATCGCGCTCGGTCTGCGGCGTGCCGCTGCCCGAAGGGCTGACCAATGCCGCCAAGCTGCCCGCGCCCATCTACACCCCCGCCGCCAAGGCCGCCATGGGCGAGCACGACGAGAACATCACCTTCGAGCGCACGGTGGAGATGATCGGCCTGGACCTGGCGACCCGCATCCGCGACCTCAGCATTGCGATCTACCAGGCCGCCGCCGAGATCGCGCTGACCAAAGGCATGATCATCGCCGACACCAAGTTCGAGTTTGGCCTGGCGCCCGATGGCACGCTGGTGCTGATGGACGAGGTGCTCACGCCCGACAGCTCGCGCTACTGGCCCGTGGAAGGCTACGAAGCCGCCCTGGCCGCCGGCCAGAACCCGCCAAGCTACGACAAGCAGTTCGTGCGCGACTGGCTGGAGCAGGCCCAGGTGAACGGCAAGCCCTGGGACAAGACCGCGCCCGCCCCCCGCCTGCCGCGCGAAGTGATCGAAAAAACAGCCGCCAAGTACCGCGAGGCGCTGGAGCGTTTGGTCGGTTAAACGGCGACCTGCCTAAAAAACACAAAAGGCTCCCAACCGGGAGCCTTTTCTTTTCTTTTCTTTTCTACCCATCGCACGATGCCGTCGCAACGGGCACGGTACAGGCCAGCGGCCGCCGTGCAAGGGCCGCCCCGCCGCACTGGCGGCGTCCCCCTTCCAGGGGGAAGGCGCAAAGCGCCTCAGGGGGTAGCCTGTTCTAGCTCAGCACCACGCTCGACAGCCGGCGCCGGTAGGTCGCCACCACCGGGTCGTCGGGCGGGATCTGGCCGTCGGCCACTTTCGCCTTGGGGGGTTCGATGATCTCGAGGATGGCCACGTAGGTCTTGCGGGCGATCTCTTCGCCCCAGGCCTTGTCGCGCATGAGGATTTCGAGCAGTTCGTCCATCGCGTCCGTCCAGCGCTGGCCGGCCAAGAGCCAGCGGGCGCGGGCGTAGCGGGTATCGAAATCGCGCTTGTTGGCGGCAATCTTGGCATCGAAATCGGCCTCAGCGCTTTCTCCATATGCGCCAGAAGCTACGAAATCAATAGCATCCATCCAGACTTTCAGCGCGCCGAGCTTGCGCGAGCCCGCGGCCTTGGCGATCACGGGGGCGAACGCGACCTTGGCATCGTCCTCGCGGTGCAGCTGCAGCAGGAGCTTGACGTAGTCGAAGCGCGCATCGTCGTTGGAGGGATCGGTCACCACCGCATGCTGCAGCTTCTCCAGCGCGGTGCTGGTGTCGCCCTCGGCCAGGGCGTCCTGGGCTTCTTCCTCCTCCATTTCGGCCACCATTTCCTCGGCGGTGGGCACGTGCTTGTCGAGGAAGGCGCGCACCTGGCCCTCGGGCAGGGCCCCCATGAAGCCGTCCACGGGCTGGCCGTTCATGAGCAGCACACAGGTGGGGATGCTGCGGATGCCGAACATGCCCGCCAGCTGCTGCTCCTGGTCCGAGTCGATCTTGACGAGCTTGAAGCGGCCGGCGTATTCGGTCTCGAGCTTTTCCAGCACCGGCCCCAGCGACTTGCAGGGGCCGCACCAGGGCGCCCAGAAGTCCACCAGCACGGGCACGGTCATCGAGGCGGCAACGACCTCGGCTTCAAAGTTCTCTACGGTGACGTCAATCATGGTGGTGTACGGGCGGGGCCGGTCAAGCTGGTTGGTTCACGCTATTTTGGCCCATCGACATGCCCGGGTGCGGCGAAGGGAAGCGCAAAAAGTAAAATCGCGGGTTCCACCTACAGCCGTGCCGCAGGCGCAGCCCGCGGCCAAGGCACCTTCCACACCATGAAACCCATCCAGATCGGCGTGGTCATGGGTTCCAGCAGCGACTGGGACACCATGCAGCATGCAGTGCAGATTCTTGAGCAATTCGGCATCCAGCATGAGGCCCGCGTGGTCTCGGCCCACCGCATGCCCGACGACATGTTCGCCTACGCCGAGGCGGCCGCCGGCCGGGGCCTGAAGGCCATCATTGCGGGTGCCGGTGGCGCCGCCCATCTGCCCGGCATGATTGCCGCCAAGACCACCGTGCCCGTGCTGGGCGTGCCCGTGGCCAGTCGCCACCTGCAGGGTGTGGATTCGCTGCACAGCATCGTGCAGATGCCCAAGGGCATCCCCGTGGCCACGTTCGCCATCGGCACGGCGGGCGCCGCCAATGCCGCCCTGTTTGCCGTCGCCCTGCTGGCCAACGAAAGCCCCGAACTGCGCCAGCGGCTCGAAGCCTTCCGCGCCGAGCAGACCGAGGTGGCCCGCAACATGACCTTGCCGCCCGCCGCATGAGCGCCAGCAACAAACCCCTCCTGCCGGGATCGACGCTGGGCGTGCTCGGCGGCGGCCAGCTGGGCCGCATGTTCGTGCACCAGGCGCAGGCCATGGGTTACTTCACGGCCGTGCTCGACGCCGACCCCACCAGCCCCGCCGGGCTGGTGAGCCACCACCACATCCAGACGGGCTATGAAGATCCGCAGGGCCTGGCCGAACTGGCCCGCCTGGCCGATGCGGTGACCACCGAGTTCGAAAACGTGCCCGCGGCCGCGCTGGCCGCCCTGGCAGCGCAGCGCCCCGTGTCGCCCGCCGCCAGCGCCGTGTCGGTGGCGCAGGACCGTGCGCGGGAAAAAGCCCATTTCGTGGCCTGCGGCGTGCCCTGCGCGCCGTATGCGGTGATCGAAACGGCTGAGCAACTGGCTGCAGTTTCTTCTGATCTGTTGCCAGGCATCCTGAAAACGGCTCGCATGGGCTACGACGGCAAAGGCCAGGTGCGCGTGAAGACCGCTGCCGAACTCGCCGCTGCGTGGGACGCGGTCGGCAAGGTGCCCTGCGTGCTGGAGAAGATGCTGCCGCTGGCACTGGAATGCTCGGTGATCGTGGCGCGCGGCGCCGACGGGGCCACCGTGCACCTGCCCGTGCAGCGCAACCTGCACCGCGACGGCATCCTGGCCGTGACGGAGGTTTTTGAACAAAATCTGCCTCCAGCGCTTATTCAGCAAGCGGTAGCAGCTGCAATTTCGATAGCAAACGGCCTGCAGTACGTCGGCGTGCTCTGCGTGGAGTTCTTCGTGCTGCAGGACGGCAGCCTGGTGGTCAACGAGATCGCCCCGCGCCCGCACAACAGCGGCCACTACAGCCAGAACGCCTGCGACGTGTCGCAGTTCGAGCTGCAGGTGCGCACCATGGCCCGCCTGCCGCTCACGCAGCCGCGCCAGCACAGCCCCGCCGTGATGCTCAACCTGCTGGGCGATCTGTGGTTTGCGCAGGGCGGCACGGAGCAGACGCCCCCCTGGGCCGAGGTGCTGGCCCTGCCCGGCACGCACCTGCACCTGTATGGCAAGCGCGACGCCAAGCGCGGCCGCAAGATGGGCCACCTCAACATCACCGCCGCCACCCCCGACGCCGCGCGGGCCACCGCCCTGCGGGCTGCGGCCCTCCTGGGCATCGCGCCGTTCTGACCATGATTCTTGACGGCACCCAGCCCGCATCCATCGCCGCCGCAGCGCGGGCCGTGCGCAGCGGCGCGCTGCTGGGCCTGCCCACCGAAACCGTGTATGGCCTGGCCGCCGACGCCAGCAGCGATACCGCCGTGGCGCAGATCTTCGCCGCCAAGGGGCGCCCCAGCGATCACCCGCTGATCGTGCACGTGGCCAATGCCGAAGGCATTCGCCACTTCGCCAGCGCGGTGCCGGGCTTCGCGCAGAAGCTCGTCGATGCCTTCTGGCCCGGACCGCTCACGCTCATCCTGCCTCGCCTGCCCGGCGTGGCCACGGCCGCCACGGGCGGCCAGGACAGCGTGGGGCTGCGCTGCCCCGCCCACCCCGTGGCGCACGCGCTGCTGCTGGCCTGCGCCGCGCCCGGCGATGGCGATGCCCTGGGCGGCCCGCCCGTGTGGGGCGTGGCGGCCCCCAGCGCCAACCGCTTTGGCCGCGTGAGCCCCACCACCGCCCGGCATGTGCAGGACGAGCTGGGCGCCGGGCTGCTGGTGCTTGACGGCGGGCCCTGCGCCGTAGGCATCGAATCGACGATCGTGGACTGCACGCGCGGCGTGCCGGTGCTGCTGCGCCCGGGCGCCGTCACGCGCGAGCAGATTGAGGCCGCCTGCGGCACCGCGCCGCTGTCCAGGGACGACCTGCCCGCGCTCACGCCGCGCGCCTCCGGCACGCTCGAAGCGCACTACGCGCCCGCCGCCAAGGTGCGCCTGATGGACGCCAAGGCCCTGCAGACCGGCCTGGACCTGCTGGGCGCCGACGCCGCCCACATCGCGGTCTATGCCCGTGCCGCGCTGCGCACCCAGTCCTCCAGGCTCGTCATGCGCCGCATGCCCGACGACGCGGCCGCCACGGCCCAGCAGCTGTTCGCCGTGCTGCGCGGCTTCGACGACGACGGCGTGAAACTGATCTGGATCGAGACCCCGCCCGCCGAGCCCGAGTGGGAAGGCGTTCGTGACCGCCTGCAACGGGCATCTGCCGCATGATTCCAGCCGCACAAGGCGGCTTTACATGGGTTGACGTTGCACCGCTAAACTACCCCCACTTTTCTGGAGAAATACATGGCAGCAAATTGGATGCGCCGCACCGTTCTGGTCGCCGCATGTGCGTCGGCCGCGTTGCTTGCGGCCTGCGGTTCAAGCACCACCGAATCGGCCATCACGCCCGAGCGCTTCATCGCGTTCGGCGATGCCAACAGCGACGTGGGGCAAAAGGGAACGCGCTACACCGTCAATGACGGCAGCGTGAACAACTGGACCCTGCAGGTGGCCGCCAACTACGGCAAGCCCCTCACGGCCGCCTCGGCGGGCGGCAAGAGCTACGCGGTGGGCAACGCCCGCGTCAAGGCCAAGCCCGACGCCGCGGGCAACGCCAGCACCCCCACCATCACCGAGCAGATCGATACTTTCCTGGCCAGCGGCAGCTTCGCGGCCAACGACGTGGTGATCCTGAGCGGCGGCATCAGCGACGTGATCGCCGGCATGGCCGCCGTGCAGGCAGGCACCCAGACGGAAGCCGCCATGGTGGCCGCAGCCCGCCAGGCCGGTGAGGACATGGCCGCGCAGGTGCGCCGCCTCGTCGCCGCGGGCGCCAAGTACGTGGTGGTGACCGGCACCTATGACCTGAGCAAGACCCCGTGGGCCAAGGCCATCCGCCGCGAGGCGCTGCTGACCGACGCCAGCAGCCGCTTCAACGACGGCCTGCTCGTGGGCATCGTGGACCTCGGCGCCAACGTGCTGTACGTCGATTCCGCCTACTACGTGAACCTGTACACGAGCGTGCCCGCCAACTACGGTTTCAACAACGCCACGACGCCCGTGTGCACCTCCGTGGACGCCGCCAACGGCATCGGCATTGGCGCCGGACAGGTCAACTCGGCCCTGTGCACCCCCTCGACGCTGCTGGCGGGCGCCAACCAGGCCTCCTACGTGTTCGCCGACCCGGTGTACCTCACCCCTTCGGCACAACGCCAGTTCGGCACCTACGCCCATGACCGGCTGAAGGCGCGCTGGTAACCCGCCTGCGGGGTGGCGGCGCTCGTGGAGCGCGCCACCGGGAGGCACAAAAAAAGCCGACCCCAGGGTCGGCTTTTTGCTGTGCGCCCTGCCCTGGGCGGGCAGGGCGGATGCCTTTGCCTACTTGACGGTGTCAAACACTGCACGGGCCTGTGCATGGCAGAAGGGTGGCTCATACGTGCCGTGGTAGGCGGCGTAGTAGGTCGCGAATGCGGCCGATGCCGGATCGGTGGGGGCCTGGCCGCCCGGGCCGAAGGTGGCCTGGATCGCGGCATCGACGTCCACCGACGCCACGTTGGTCAGGCCCCGGCTGTCGAAGTCGGCCTTCATCACACGTTGGTGGATCGCAGGCGGCACCGTGGGGTCGCCCGCCCCGCCGCACAGCAGCACGCGGGCCTTGGGGTTCCAGCCCAGCAGGTCGTTCTTCTTGGCCGCCAGGTACAGGGGGTGGGTGGTGCTGGTCTGCGAGCCCGTGATGAAGGCGGGCTGGAACAGCGCATCACGCGCCTGGTTGGGCGTGCCCGCAGGCAGGGTGCCCGAGGTGACCAGCGTGGTGTAGGTCAGCGTGGGGTGGGGCAGCAGGGTCTCGATGTAGCCCGAGTACGGCGCCTTGAAGACCTGCTTGACGTCCGTGTAGACATCGCCATAGACCTTCTGCCAGGCCGTCACCAGGTACGGAACGAAGAACTGCACGCCCGCGATGGCGTCCGGGATGCGCAGCGAACCCGACAGGTTGTAGGGGCCCGCCAGGTGGGCGCCGGCCACCACGTTGAATTCATTGCCGTAGTCGCGCTCAGCGGAGCGGTGCGCCGCCATCGACGAGTGCCCGCCCTGCGAGTAGCCTGTGAACATGACCTTGCCCGACAGATTGGCGCCCACGCTGCCCGCCGCGTTGCGGGCGGCGCGCACCGAGTCGATGACCGAGGTGGCTTCCGAGTCGGCGTGCAGGTAGGGGTGGTAGCTGTAGCCTGACTTGGCAAACCCCAGGTAGTCGGTGGCCACCACGGCATAGCCCTGGGCGGCGTACATGGCAGCGAGCAGGAAGGTTTCGCTGTCCTGCGGATTGGCCAGGGTGCGGGGCTTTTGCACGTCGGTGCCCTTGGCATAGGCGACCAGCGGCGCGGCGGTGCTGCAGCTGCCCGCGGGCACGAGCATCACGCCGGAGGCGTTGGTGCTCTCGCCCCCCTTGGCGCCCGCGGTGGCGTAATTGAGCGCAACCACCTTCACGTCGCATTTCGCCTTGCCGGTGATGGCCTGCAGGCCGCTGCTGGAAGTGCCTGCGTCGATCTGCGCGGCCGTCAGCGTGGTGAGCACCGCCGGGGGATCGATCAGCGCGCCGCGGGCGGGATCGTCGGAGCCACCGCAGGCAACAAGCAGGACCGCGGCGGCGGCGACACAGGTAAGGCGGAAATACGTCATGAATGGATACCTCAGGTCTGGAAGGAACGACGCATCGTGCGCGCACCTGCACTGCACCATCCATAGGGGATAACGCGGACCGCACCGGGCGCGCAGACGCCTAGGCGACAGCGTGCTGCCACGGGCCGGCGGTCAGTGCCCGCCGCCTGCCCCGTAGGCCACCTTCATTCCCAGGATCGTCCCCGCCAGCGCGAGCGTGATGGCATTGGCCACCACGATGGGCCAGGCCGCCAGGGTCAGCCCATAGACCAGCCACAGCGCCACGCCCGCCGTGAACACGCTGTACATGCCCAGCGAAATGCCGCGGACATCCCGCGTGCGGAAGGTGTGCAGCGCCTGCGGCACGAAGCTGCAGGTGGTCATGGCGGCGGCAAGGTAGCCGATGAGCTCGGTCGTGGGCATGGGGCGGTGGTTCCGGAAACCTGTTCGAAGCGAAGGCCCGGGCGCGCGGGGCCGGGGCAACGCCGGATTATTCACTGGTCACCCGCCGCCCAGTCGACCAGGCTGTCCAGCACGGGCCGCGCTGCGCCGGCATTGGCATGGTTGACGACCGCCACCAGCACATAGCGCCGGCCGCTGGCCGCGTGCACGTAGCCCGCCACGGCCATCACGTCGCGCAAGCTGCCCGTCTTGAGGTGGGCCACGCCCGCGCGGCTCTGGCTGCGGCGCAGCGTGCCGTCCACGCCGGAGATGGGCAGCGAGGCCACGAGCTCCGGCATCACGGGCGAGGCCCAGGCCACCTGCAGCATGCGCGCCAGCGCCTGCGCGGTCAGGCGGGCGTCCCGGCTCAGGCCCGCGCCGTTGTCGGCCAGGGGCAGTTCCGCATCGCCCATGCGCGCGAGCCACCACTGGCGCAGGGCCTCGCGGGCACCGTCGAAGGTGGCCACACCGTTCCTTTGCAATGCCAGCGTGAGGAAGACATGCTGCGCCATCACGTTGTTGCTGTATTTGTTCACATCGCGCACCACCTCGGCCAGGGGGGGCGAGGTGGCCACGAAGGCGGGCTTCAGGCCGGCCGGCACCTTGCCCTCGCGCACGCTGCCCGTGAGCTTGCCGCCCAGTTCGCGCCACATGCCTTCCACCGCGCGCGCCGCAAAGCCGCGCGGGTCGGCCGCCGCCACGGGCCACACGCGTTCGCCGCAGGCGGCCGGGTACACCCCCTGGAAGACCACCTTGGCGGGGTCGGCCAGCTCCGCGCGCAGGGCGCCACGCCAGTCTCCGCACTCGGTGCCCGGCGCCGCCAGCGCCACGGTGGGCTGGCGCGACACGCCCGCCAGGGGCGGGTCGTACTGGATGCGGGCCAGCCCGCCGGCGGCGTCGGGCACGAAGGTCATCACCGACGACTTGTAGTTGAGCAGCAGCGCGTCGGGCGCGGCGTTGTACGGGCGCAGGGGCTCGCCGTCAAAGCGCGCCGGGTCGTGGTCGGGCACATCGAAGGCGGTGCGGTCGAGCACGATGTCGCCCACGATGACCTGGATGCCCTGGCCCTGCAGGCGCCGCATCAGCAGCCACAGGCGCTCCATGACGAGCTTGGGGTCGCCCTGGCCCTGGATGTAGACATTGCCGCGCAGGCTGCCCTCCTGCACCGTGCCCTGCACGTAGACCGGGGTGTTCCACACATAGGCGGGGCCCAGCTGCTCCAGCGCCGCGTAAGTGGTCACCAGCTTCATCACCGACGCCGGGTTGACCTGGGCCTGCGCGCGGTGCGAAAGGCGCGCCGCAGCGCGGCCGCCCTGGGCATCCACGACCACCACCGACAACGCCTCGCGCGGCAGCCTGGCGCGCTGCAGGGCCGCCTCGACTTCCGGGGGCAACGAAACGGGTGCGGGGGTGGCGGACTGCGCCCCGGCGGCGCCGGCGGCCCCCGCCAGGACAAGCGATGCCGCGCAGCAGCGCACGGCATCCCGCAGCGCATTCCAGCGCCAGGCAACAGGAAGAGAAAACATGGCGGAAGTCTATCGCCCGGCGCCAGGGGTAGCCTCTGCCCCGGCCCCGCCGGCAAGCCGCGCGCCAGCGCTGGCGGCGGCAGGCACCGATAATCCCCCGATGCGCTTTTCTCCTCGTGCCATGGGCCTGCTGGCGGCGGTCGTGACCGTCACCATCTGGACAGGCTTCATCGTCATTGCCCGCGCCTCGGCCCAGCGCACGCTCACCCCGTTCGACATCGCGCTGCTGCGCATCACCGGCGCCAGCCTGGTGCTGCTGCCCTGGGGCTGGTGGATGGTGCGGCGGCGCACGGCGGCGCAGGGCGCGTCCGCCCCGCCCTCCAGCCTGGCGGGCATCTCGCCCCTGCCGCTGCGCACCACGGCCCTGCTGGGCATCTTCGGCGGGCTGCTGTACGCCATGCTGGCCTACGCGGGGTTCTTCCATGCGCCCGCCACCCACGCGGCCGTGCTGATGCCGGGCAGCCTGCCGCTGTGGACGGCGCTGCTGGCCGCCGCGCTGCTGCGCGACCACATCACCCCGCTGCGTGCCGCGGGCCTGGCCTTCATCGTGGCGGGCGACCTGCTGGTGGGCGGCCGCAGCCTGCTGGCGGCCTTCTCGGGGGGCGACGTGTGGAAGGGCGACCTGCTCTTCATGATGGCGGCCGCGAGTTGGGCCACCTACAGCGTGCTGGCCCGGCGCCACGCGGTGGACGCCGTGCAGGCCACCATCGCGATCACGGCGTTTGCCTGCCTGGTCTATGTGCCCGGCTATGCCCTGCTGACCACGCTGGGCGCCGTCACCAGCCACCTGGCGCTGGCGCCCTGGAGCGAGATCGTCTTTCACATGGTGTTCCAGGGCGGCGGCTCGGTGGTGATCTCGGGCATCGGCTTCACGCGCATGATCCAGCACTATGGGCCCGTGCGCTCCACCATGATCACGGCGCTGGTGCCTGGCCTCTCGGCCATCGGTGCCGTGGTGTTCCTGGACGAGCCGATGTACTGGAACCTCGTCGCCGGCCTGCTGCTGGTGACTGCCGGTATCCTGCTGGGCGTGCTGCGCAGGAGCCCGGCGGGCCCGGCCGCCACCGCCACGCCCGCCCCTGGCCACACCGCCTCCTGACCTCCTTTTGCCGCGCAAACCCCCAGGCCCCATGAATCTGCTTGCCTTCGACACCAGCACCGACACCCTCTCCATCGCGGTACAGCAGGGCGATGCCGTGTGGCATCACACGGGCCCCGGGGGCGCGCAGGCATCGGCCACCCTGATCCCGGCGGTGCGCAGCCTGATGGCGCAGGCCGGCGTGTCGTTCGACACGCTCGAGGCCATCGTGTTTGGCCGGGGGCCGGGTTCCTTCACCGGCCTGCGCACCGCCTGCGCCGTGGCCCAGGGGCTGGCGTTTGGCGCACGCGGGGGCCACGGCGTGCCGGTGCTGCCCGTGGACACCCTGCTCGCGGTGGCCGAGGAGGCGCGCCACGCGCAGGGCTGCACGCGCGTGGTGGCGGTGCTGGACGCGCGCATGGACGAGGTCTACCACGCGCGCTGCGAATGGCGGGCCCCCGAGGCACGCTGGCAGGCCGACGCCGACTTTGGACTGGGCGCGCCGGAATCCGTGCTGCCGCCCCCGGGCTGGACGGTGGCGGGCAATGCGCAGGCCCCCTACGGCGACCGGCTCGCGCCCGATGCCCCCCATGTGGCCGCGCTGCCCACGGCCGGTGCGCTGCTGCGCCTGGCCCCTGCGCTGCTGGCCGCCGGCCACGGCGTGCCAGCCCGCGATGCGCTGCCGCGCTATATCCGCGATAAAGTGGCGCAAACCACCGCCGAACGTGCCGCCCTGCGCGCCGCCCAGGCGGCAGCCAACCCGCAGGAACCCGGGGTTGGCGCGTCCCAGTGAACCTTGTCCTGGCCACCACCGCATGAGCGCCCTGCCCACCCCGCCCGCCCGCGCCCTGGAAGCGCGCTTTGAAACCCTCACGCTCGCGCGGCTCGACGCCGTGCTGGCGGTGGAGCAACGCGCCTATTCGCACCCCTGGACGCGCGGCAACTTCACCGATGCGCTGGCCTCGGGCTACCAGGCCCAGCTGCTCATGGCCGGCGACCATCTGCTGGGCTACTTCGTGGCGATGCTGGGCGTGGACGAAGTGCACCTGCTCAACATCACCGTCACGCCCGAATTCCAGCGCCAGGGCTGGGCGCGGGTGCTGCTTGATGCGCTGGCCCTGTGGGCACGCGGACGGGGTGCGCAGTGGCTGTGGCTGGAGGTGCGCGTGAGCAACGTGCGCGCTCAGCGCATCTACCAGGCGCACGGATTTCGCCGCGTGGGCGAACGCAAGCGCTACTACCCCGCGGCCGAGGGCCAGCGCGAAGACGCCGTGGTCATGAGCCTGCCCCTGTAACCCGCAAGAACCACCCACCCCGCCCGTATGAGCCTCCACCTCGATGCGCGACAGCGCGCCATGCTGCAAGAAATGGGCGTCACCGTGTGGGGCCCGCCACAGGCCGTGGCGGTGGCGGCGCCAGCCGCGCAAGCAGCGGGCGCCACAGCGGCCCCCGGCACCGATCGCCCACCGGCGCGGCCCGCCCTGGTGGCCGCCACGACAGCCCTGGCCGCCGCCCCCGACCGCGCAGCGCCCCCCACCCCGCCCCGGGTGCCCGCGCGCGCTGCACCGGCGCCAGCGCAGGACACGCCGCCCTCCACCCTCTCCACCGTGACGGCCCCCGTCGCCCCGGCCCTGAGGCTGCACGCGCCCCAGCCGCTGTACCCCCTGGCCGATCCGGCGCAGGCGCCCGCCGGGCTGGGCCCGGGCTGGCTGATCGTGGCCGAATGCCTCACCCCCGACGACCCGCTGGGCGGCGACGCAGGCCGCCTGCTCGACAACATGCTGCGCGCCATGCAACTGCACCGGCATCCCCGCGTGTTCCTGGCCGCGCTGGAGCGCCCCGCCCCCGGCACGCAGGCGAGCGCGGACATCCAGGCCACGCTGGCCGAGACCGTGGCATCGCTGCAGCCCGCCCTGGTGCTGGTGCTGGGCCATGTCGCGGCGCGCGTGGCGCTGGGCCGCACCGAACCGCTGGGCCGCCTGCGCGCGGGGCCACACGCGCTGGGCGGGTGCCCCGCCGTGGTGACCTACGACCCCGCCTTCCTGCTGCGCTCGCAGGAGACCAAGGCCGCCGCCTGGGCCGACCTGTGCCGGGCACTGGCCATCGTGCGCCAGGCTTCATCCACCTGACCACGGCGGGCGCGGGCTTTTGCCACGGACCCGCCGCGGCGGCAGTGCCATAATCCGCCGCCTGTCCATTTTTTACGGAGAAAGCTCCTTGGAAACCTACCCGAGTTGGTAGCTTTCAGCTCCCCGGCCTGCCTGCTGTGGGGTTGAAAGCACCCGATCCCCCACACCGCAGATGCCACACAACAAGGGAGTGAGCCCATGCTCAACATCTTCACGCTCGCCAATGGCCGGCTGTTCCAGGAAGAAATCGAATCCCTGGAAGAGCTGACCCGCTTCCAGCCGATCTGGGTGGACCTGGAAGCCCCCACCCTCGAAGAAAAACGCTGGATCAAGCAGCATTACGGCCTGTCCATCCCCGAGGATGCGATGGACGAGGACATCGAGGAATCCGCCCGCTTCTACGAGGAAGACAACGGCGAGCTGCACATCCGCAGCGACTTTTTGATCGACGACGATGAAGACCCGCGCTCGGTGCGCGTGGCCTTCATCCTGAACCAGCACAACGCCAACCTCAAGAGCCGGGGCGTGCTGTTTTCCATCCACGACGAAGACGTGCCGGTGTTCCGCCTGCTGCGCATGCGCGCACGCCGCGCGCCGGGGCTCATCGAAGACGCCAAGGAAGTGCTGCTCAAGCTGTTCGACGCCGACGCCGAGTATTCGGCCGACACGCTCGAGAACATCTACGACGAGCTGGAAAAGGTGAGCAAGCAGGTGCTGGCCGGCGACGTGACCGATGCCCTTGCTGGCGAGGTGCTGGGCGCCATTGCCCGCCAGGAAGACTTGAACGGACGCATCCGCCGCAACGTGATGGACACCCGCCGCGCCGTGAGCTTCATGATGCGCAGCAAGATGCTCAACTCCGAGCAGTTCGAGGAAGCCCGCCAGATCCTGCGCGACATCGAATCGCTGGACAACCACACGGCGTTTTTGTTCGACAAGATCAACTTCCTGATGGACGCCACGGTCGGTTTCATCAACATCAACCAGAACAAGATCATCAAGATCTTCTCGGTGGCCAGCGTGGCGCTGCTGCCCCCCACGCTGATCGCCAGCGTGTACGGCATGAACTTCAAGTTCATGCCCGAGCTGGAGTGGAGCTACGGGTATGCCTACGGCATCCTGCTGATGATCGCCAGCGCGGTAGGGCCGATGTGGTACTTCCGCAAGCGGGGCTGGTTGAAGTAGCCCCCCTGTGGCGCTGCGCGCCTTCCCCCCCGAGGGGGGACGCCTCCGGTGGACCGGCGAAGCCGGATCCACGGTGGCGCTGGCACGGGGGAGCGCCAGTTTCACGGCGCGGCGACCGATGATCTACGGCCACGCATGAAAATATCCAATCAAAATAGCTCCTAGCGCTTATCCAATAAGCGCGAGTAGCTATTAATTTTATAGTTTTTGAAGAAACGCCAGCATGATGTGCTCGGCGTAGCGGCTGGCCACGGTCTGCACGAAGAGGGGAAAGTCCACGTGGGCGGTGTCGTCGGCACGGTCGGAGATGGTGCGCACGGCGGCGAAAGGGATGCCGTAGTCGTGGCACACCTGGGCGACGGCGGCGCCTTCCATTTCCACGGCCAGCACGTCGTGGCCGGCGTCGCGCAACGTGGTGCGCAGGCGGTGGGCTTCATCGGCTGCGGAAACAAAGCGGTCCCCGCTGGCCACCAGGCCGTGGTGTGCGCGGTGCAAGACACCTTCCAACGCATCTGTTGCGTCAGTTTTCAAGCCAAATTGGCCGCTGGCCCTTGATATACAAGCGCTGGCCGCTTCCAGAAGCAGAGCAGACAATACGGTGTCGCATGCCAGGCGGCTGCGCGTGTAACCCGGGATCTCCCAGCGGGGGAACAGGGGCGAGGCGTCCATGTCGTGCTGGAGGTAGTCCTGCGCCACCACCACGTCGCCCACGTTCACGCCATCGCCCACACCGCCCGCCACGCCGGTGAAGACGATGCGCGCCACGCCGAAGCGCTCGATGAGCGCCGTGGCCGTGGTGGCCGCCGCCACCTTGCCGATGCCCGAGAGCGCCAGCACCACTGGCCGGCCGCACAGGTCGCCGCGCCAGAAGAAACGGCCGGCATGCACCAGGCGCTGGGGGTGCGACAGGTGCTGGACCAGCGAGCTTTGCTCTTCGGGCAAGGCGCTGAGGATGGCGGTGGTCATGGCCTACGAAACCGACACGTCCCATACCAGCGGACGCCGTGGAACTGGCTTCGCCAGGCCGCTGGCGTCGTCCCCCTTCCCGGCGCGAGCCGAGAGAAGGGGGAAGCCGCGAAGCGGCTCAGGGTGATGGTCATTTCTTGTCGCGCAGCTCGCGGCGCAGGATCTTGCCCACGGGCGTCTTGGGCAGCTCGGTGCGGAACTCGATGACCTTGGGCTGCTTGTAGCCCGTGAGTTCAGCGCGGCAGAACTCCTTGACCTGCGCTTCGGTGAGCGCGGGGTCCTTCTTGACGATCACGAGCTTGACGGCCTCGCCGGTCTTCTCGTCGGGCACGCCCACCACGGCGCATTCGAGCACGCCGGGGCAGTTGGCCACGACTTCTTCGACCTCGTTGGGGTAGACGTTGAAGCCGCTGACCAGCACCATGTCCTTCTTGCGGTCCACGATCTTGAAGAAGCCGCGCTCGTCCATGACGCCGATGTCGCCGGACTTGAAGAAGCCGTCGTCGGTCATGACCTTGGCGGTTTCATCGGGGCGCTGCCAGTAGCCGGCCATCACCTGCGGGCCCTTGATCGCGATTTCGCCGGGCTGGCCGAGGGTGGTCACCTCGCGGCCGTCGTCGTCGAGCAGCTTCATCAGGGTGCCGGGGAGCGGCACGCCAATGGTGCCGGTGAACTCCTTGGCGGTCACGGGGTTGCAGCTGACCGAGGGGCTGGTCTCCGACAGGCCGTAGCCCTCGCAGATGGGGCAGCCGGTCTTCTCCAGCCACAGCTTGGCCACGGCGCCCTGCACGGCCATGCCGCCGCCCACCGAGACCTTGAGGTTCTTCCAGTTGACGGTGTTGAAGTCGGGATGGTTGGCCAGGCCGTTGAACAGCGTGTTCACGGCCGGGAAGCTGTGGAAGGTGTGCTTGGACAGCTCCTTGAGCACGGCAGGCAGGTCGCGCGGATTGGGGATCAGGATGGTCTTGCCGCCCGTGCGCATGCTCAGCATCATGTTCACGGTGAACGCGAAGATGTGGTACAGCGGCAGCGCGCAGATGCTGGTCTGCTGCTCGCCCGCGGGCACCTTCTTCATCACCGGGTCGTTCCATGCCTCGGACTGCAGCACGTTGGCGATCACATTGCGGTGCAGCAGCACCGCGCCCTTGCTCACGCCGGTGGTGCCGCCGGTGTATTGCAGCAGCGCGATGTCGTCGGGCCGGATGTCGGGCTTCTTGAGGGTGCCGCGCGTGCCCTGGGCCACGGCGTCATTGAAGCGCACGGCGCCCGGCAGGTTGTAGGCGGGCACCATCTTCTTGACGTTGCGCACCACGTAGTTGACGAGCGCGCCCTTGAGCAGGCCCAGCTGGTCGCCCATGGCGCACAGCACCACATGCTTGACGGGCGTGTTGGCAATGCAGCTTTGCAGCGTGGTGGCGAAGTTCTCGATGATGACGATGGCCTTGGCGCCCGAATCCTTGAGCTGGTGCTCCAGCTCGCGCGGGGTGTACAGCGGGTTCACGTTGACCACCACGAAGCCCGCGCGCAGGATGGCCGCCACCGTCACGGGGTACTGCGGCACGTTGGGCATCATGATGGCCACGCGGTCGCCCTTGACCAGGCCCAGGCCCTGCAGGTAGGCCGCGAACGCACTGCTCAGGGAGTCGGTCTGGGCATAGGTCACTTCCTTGCCCATGAAGCTGTAGGCCACGCGGCCCGCGTACTTGGTGAACGCCTCGTCCATGAGGGCCACCAGCGACGGGTATTGCGCGGTGTCGATGTCTGCGGGGACGCCTTGCGGATAGGCAGCCAGCCAGGGGCGATTCGTCATTTTTTGTCTCCTGATAAGTTTTATTGAGGCCGTGAGACCGTGCTGATTTTTCAGCACGGTCGTGCTTTTTTCGCGGTGGAATTATGCCCGTCACCCCTTGAGCGCGGAAAGAACTTCGTCGAGCATTTTCTTGGCGTCGCCAAACAGCATGCGGTTGTTGTCCTTGTAGAACAGGGGGTTGTCCACGCCCGCATAGCCCGAGGCCATGGAGCGTTTCATCACGATCGAGGTCTTGGCCTTCCACACTTCCAGCACCGGCATGCCGGCGATGGGGCTGGACGGGTCGTCCAGCGCGCTCGGGTTCACGATGTCGTTGGCGCCGATGACCATGGCCACGTCGGCATTGGGAAAGTCCTCGTTGATCTCGTCCATCTCCATCACGATGTCGTAGGGCACCTTGGCCTCGGCCAGCAGCACGTTCATGTGGCCGGGCATGCGGCCCGCCACCGGGTGGATGGCAAAGCGCACATCCACGCCTTTTTCGCGCAGGGTCTTGGTGATCTCGTACACGGTGTGCTGGGCCTGGGCCACGGCCATGCCGTAGCCGGGCACGATGATGACGCTTTTGGCATCGCGCAGCAGCTCGGCCGTCTCGGCGGAGCTGACGGGCACGGCCTCGCCTTGCGGCTCGGCTGCTTCGCCCTTCTTGGCGGGCGTGCCAGCGCCCGAGCCAAAGCCGCCCGCAATCACGCTGATGAAGTTGCGGTTCATCGCGTTGCACATGATGTAGGACAGGATGGCGCCCGAGGAGCCCACGAGCGCGCCCGTGACGATAAGCAGGTCGTTCGACAGCATGAAGCCCGTGGCTGCCGCCGCCCAGCCCGAGTAGCTGTTGAGCATGGACACCACCACCGGCATGTCGGCGCCACCAATGGCCATCACCATGTGAATGCCGAACAGCAGTGCGATCGCCGTCATCACCATCAGCGGCACCATGCCTTGTTCAATGGTCTCGGCGCGCAGGAACTCGCGGCCAAACCAGATCACGATCAGCAGCGCAGCCAGATTCATCCAGTGGCGACCAGGCAGCAACAGCGGCTTGCCACCGATCTTGCCGTTGAGCTTGCCGAAGGCGATCAGCGATCCGCTGAACGTGACCGCGCCGATCAGGATGCCGACATAGATCTCCACCTCATGGATGATCTTCTCGGCGCCCTGCAGCTGGATCGAGGTATCGACATAACTCGCAAAACCCACCAGGCAGGCCGCGAGGCCCACCAGGCTGTGCATGAGGGCGACCAGCTCGGGCATCTGGGTCATCTTGACGACCTTGGCCGCATACAGGCCAATGCCGCCGCCAATGACCAGAGCGCCGACGATCCAGGCCACGCCCGCAGGACTGACACGGGGGCCGAACACCGTGGCCAGCACGGCCAGCGCCATGCCGACCATGCCGAACAGGTTGCCCCGGCGTGAGGTTTCGGGGTTGGAGAGCCCGCCCAGGCTCAGGATGAACAAAATGGCCGCACCCAGGTAGGCAACGGTGGCGAGACTTTGGGACATGTTCTGTGCTCCTTGTGTTCTTGTTGTGATGGAGTTACTTGCGGAACATGGCCAGCATGCGGCGCGTGACGGCGAAGCCACCGAACATGTTGACAGCCGTGAGCACCAGCGCGGCAAAGGCCAGCCAGAGGATGAGCCCATCCGGGCGCCCGTTGATGCCCGCATCGGGCGGTGCAATCTGCACCAGCGCACCGATGGCGATGATGCTGGAGATCGCGTTGGTCACGCTCATCAACGGCGTGTGCAGCGCGGGCGTGACATTCCACACCACCATGTAGCCGATGAAGCAAGCCAGCACAAACACCGTGAAGTGGCCCAGGAAAGCCACGGGCGCATAGGCACCGATGGCCCAGAACAGCACGGCCAGCACGGCAAAAACGATGGTCAGCGTCTTGGCAGACATCGGTGCGCCCGGGCCATGGCTGGATTTTTTGGCAGCCACAGGAGCCGCCGCGGCCTTGGGTGCCAGCACAGGGGCCTGCTTGAGCGGCGGGGCGGGCCAGGTGATCGCGCCATCCTTGACCACGGTGAGGCCGCGGATCGCGTCGTCCTCCATGTTGACCACGGCCACGCCATCCTTGGCCTTGCACAGCTCTTCAGCCAGGCGCAGCAGGTTGGTGGCATACAGCGTGGACGACTGCTTGGCCAGGCGCGAGGCCAGATCGGTGTAGCCGACGATGGTCACGCCGTGGCGCACCACAGCCTGGCCAGGCACGGTCAGCTCGCAGTTGCCACCCTGCTCGGCGGCCATGTCCACGATCACGCTGCCGGGCTTCATGCTCTGCACCATCTCGGCCGTGATGAGCTTGGGCGCGGGCTTGCCGGGGATCAGCGCGGTGGTGATGATAATGTCGGCATCCTTGGCCTGCTCCGCGTACATCTTGCGCTGCGCGGCCTGGAAACCCTCGCTCATGACCTTGGCGTAGCCGCCGCCGCCCGAGCCTTCTTCCTCGTAATCCACCTTGACGAACTCACCGCCCAGCGACTTGACCTGGTCGGCCACCTCTGCGCGCGTGTCGTTGGCGCGCACGATGGCGCCCAGGTTGGCCGCCGTGCCGATGGCGGCAAGCCCCGCCACACCCGCGCCTGCGATGAACACCTTGGCCGGAGGCACCTTGCCCGCGGCGGTGATCTGGCCGTTGAAAAAGCGGCCGAAGGCATTGGCCGCCTCGATGACGGCGCGGTAGCCGGAGACGCCAGCCGTGGAGGTCAGCGCGTCCATCTTCTGGGCGCGCGAGAGCGTGCGCGGCAGGCAGTCGATGGCCAGCACCGTGGCCTTGCGGGCCGCGAGCTGCTGCATCAGCTCGGGGTTCTGGGCGGGCCAGATGAAATCAATGAGCGTCGTGCCCTCGCGCATCAGCACCACTTCGTCGCTGCTGGGCGGGCGCACCTTGAAGACGATGTCTGATGCTGCCCACAGCGCGGCAGCGCCGCCCACGATCTGGGCCCCGGCGGCGCGGTAGGCGTCATCGCTGAAGTTGGCGGCATCCCCAGCCCCCGACTCCACAGTGACCGCAAAACCCAGCTTGATCAGCTTCTCCACCACATCGGGCACGGTGGCCACACGCTTTTCGCCAGGGAAAGTTTCCCTTGGCACGCCAATGCGCTGCGGCTGCGGGACTGGGCTTGTCTGCATCAGAGGTCTCCTCGAGTTTCGTAATCGTTATGCAAGGCCGCCAGGCAGGGGAGGGCCGGCGCGCTAGCGTCTGGAAGGGGGCGCGGGAAACGGGAACGGCGGAATGGCCAGGTGGCCATCCATCATGCCGGCGCTCAGGCGCACGGCCTGGGCCAGGTCATGGGCCCACTGCTGGAGGGGCAGGCCCGCGGTCAGGAATTCTTCGTTGCTGCGCGGCCGGACGCTGAGCAGCCGCTGGTCCACCAGGGCATCCACCGCCACCCAGACACCCGCTTCGGTGACGTAGCGGTAGCCCACATGCGCGTAGGGAGTGCTCAGCGCGATCTGGCGGCTGGCCATCCACTGGACCAGGTCGGGCCGGTTCTTTTCGAGCCACCTGGGGCTGCTGGCCCAAAGCTTGAAGCGCAGGCAATCGGCGCGCACGGGGCTGCCGTCCGCGGGATCCTTGACCACGACGTCCTGTTGCGGCGGGCAGTACCCCACCCCTTGCGGAGACCCACGCAGGTCGCCCGTGCGGTTGGTCTGCACCCGCAGCGCGGCCAGCCATTCACCTTGCGCACCCCGCAGCCCCACCGCACGGGTCTGGAGCGGGGTACGGCCTGCGGGACCGGACATGGCTTCTTCGGAAGTGCCCAGGTCTTGCCACGCCCCCGGCGGCAACACCAGACGGGCCCGGCCGACGGGATATTCGGACTTGGGGGGAACGGTCAGGGGCGCGCACGCCACCGTGAACACCGTCACAGCCAACACAGGCAACAGCCGCCGGAACTTTGAAATTGTCAGAGTCATAGAGAAAGGTTCATACGAATTCGCCTTCAATCATCCCACGGCACCCGAGTCCGTCCATCGACGGCTTCTGCCATGCAACAACCAGCTCGGTGTAGCTGGTGAGAAATGTGTTGAACGCGCCCTGGTATCGGACACTTCTTGCGGCGCTGCCGGTGGGCAAGCTGACCGCGAGCTTACATGAAGAAGATCTTGTCGCTGTCACCTTTGTCTGCTGTAGAGGGAACTCCCCAGTCTCTGCATGCAGACAGGCAAAAAAAAGCCTGGCAGCACAACGCAACCAGGCTGGGCAGCGGCCCCGCAGGGCCTCGTGCCAACGATCAGTGCACCACTTGCGCCAGAGTACCCGCGGCGTACTGGGCCGCCACGGCCTGCAGGCTCAGGCCCTGGATCTTGCTGCCCTGGCCTTCGCAGCCGAACTCCAGGTAACGCTGCTTGCACACCTGCTTGGCGGCCTCGCGGGCGGGCTTGAGCCATTCGCGGGCATCGAACTTGTCGGGGTTCTCGGCCAGGAACTTGCGCACCGCGCCGGTCATGGCCAGGCGGATGTCGGTGTCGATGTTGATCTTGCGCACGCCGAACTTGATGGCTTCCTGGATCTCCTCGACCGGCACCCCGTAGGTTTCCTTCATCTTGCCGCCGTACTGGTTGATGATGGCCAGCAGTTCGGCGGGCACCGACGAGGAGCCATGCATCACCAAGTGGGTGTTGGGAATGCGCTTGTGGATTTCCTTGACCCGGCTGATGGCCAGGATGTCGCCGGTGGGCTTGCGGCTGAACTTGTACGCGCCATGGCTGGTGCCGATGGCGATGGCCAGCGCGTCGAGCTGGGTGGCCTTGACGAACACGGCGGCTTCCTCGGGGTCGGTCAGCATCTGGCTGTGGTCCAGCTTGCCTTCGGCGCCGATGCCGTCTTCCTCGCCAGCCTCGCCGGTTTCCAGGTTGCCCAGGCAGCCCAGCTCGCCTTCGACCGTGACACCCACCTTGTGGGCCATCTCCACGACCTTGCGCGTCACGTCGACGTTGTACTCGAACGATGCCGGCGTCTTGCCGTCTTCCATCAGGGATCCGTCCATCATGACCGAGCCAAAGCCCAGGTCGATGGCGCCGGCGCACACCTTGGGCGAGGTGCCGTGGTCCTGGTGCATCACCAGGGGGATGTGCGGGAAGGCCTCGACGGCGGCCTGGATCAGGTGCTTGATGAAAGGCTCGCCCGCGTACTTGCGCGCGCCAGCGCTGGCCTGCAGGATGACCGGCGCGCCCACTTCGTCGGCGGCGGCCATCACGGCCTGGACCTGTTCCAGGTTGTTGACGTTGAAGGCAGGGATGCCGTAGCTGTGGGCGGCGGCATGGTCGAGCAGTTCGCGCATCGAAACGAGGGGCATGGTCGTAGGGTCCGTTGAAGGTTGGAGGAAGGCGCTGTCAGCCTGGCAGTGCGGTGGTAACCGCTTGGTAACCCGTGATTTTAACCGGGGGGCGCGGACGGCGGCAGGGGCAAATCCAACCGGAAACAGGTGGTAAAGGGCGCGGAGGCCGGTGCCGCGCCGAACTGGCCGCCGTGGATGTCCGCCACCCGCCGCAGGATCTCGTGGCCCAGGTGCAGGCTGTCGGAGGTGCCCCTCGCTCCCCCGGAGGCGGGAGCATCGCCAGGGCGCCGGGCGCCGTCGTCGCACACCTGCAGCCATGCACCCGCCCCGTCAGACGCCCCCACCTGCACCGCGATGTGCGTGCCTTGCGGCGTGTGCTTGAGCGCGTTTTCCACCAGATTGCGCGCGGCGATGTCCAGCAGCAGCACATGCCCGGACACCCAGAGCTCCGGCGGGGCCGACAGCGCCATGTCGTCGCCCCGCTGCCACGCCGCCTGCGCGTAGTCGGCGCAGACCTGGCGGGCCACGGCGCACAGGTCCACCGGCGCCTTGGCCTCGTGCAGCTCAGCCCGGCTCGCGCGGGCCAGGGCCAGCAGCTGGTTGAGCACATGGCCGGCCCGCAGGGCATCCTGGCCGATGCGCGCGATGGCCTGCGCCCTGGCGGCGGCCTCCAGGTCTCCGGCCAGGGCGCTGGCCTGCAGCGCGATGGAGGACAGCGGCGTGCGCAGCTCGTGGGCGACTTCGTTGGCCAGCCGCCGCTCGCGCACCAGCGCCGCCTGCTGGCGGTCCAGCAAGGTGTTGATGGAGGCGACCACCGACTCGAATTCGCTCCACGCATGGCGCGAGGCCAGGCGCGGCGCGCTGGCGGGGTCGAGGGCGGCCACGTCGGCCGACAGGGCATACAGCGGCCGCAAACCCCGCCACAGGGCCAGGCCCAGCGCGAGCGACACCACGGGAAGCAGCCAGAGGCCGGGCTCGATCATCTGCTCGGCGATGTCCTGCGCGAGTTCATCGCGCTCGCGCAGCTCCAGCAGCACCATGATCTTGCGCATCCGCGCGGCGTCCCATTGCGAGAAGCTGCGCCACACCGTCCCGTCCGGCCCGAGCGCCATGTTGGCGAATCCCTCGACCTCGCCAAAGGCCGGCGCCGGCGCGGTGCCGCTGTGATGGAGCATGCGGCCCTGCGCGTCCCACTGCACGACGCTGAGGGACTGCTGGTAGTCGTGCGACTTGAGCCAGGGCGTGGGGGCGCGCTGGGTGACCTGCGGCCCCTCGGCGGCCTCGGTCGCACGCAGGTTCAGCAGCAGGGCGGCCACGCTGGCCAGGTGCCCGTCGGTCAGTTCGTCCGCCTCGTGCACCCCCGTCTGGTAGCCGATGAACACGAAGCTGCCCCACACCAGCGCCAGCGCTCCAAGGCACCACAGCAGCAGCTGGCGCGTCAGGGACGGCCGGCGAACACGGGCCGCAGAGGCCGCAGGAGAATCACTCATTCCGCGGGCTCCTGGGGCATGAAATAGCCCACGCCGCGCATGGTCTGGATGCACGCGCTGCCCAGCTTGCGGCGCAGGTGGTGGATGTGGACCTCCACCGCGTTGCTCTCGATGGCCGCGTCCCAGCTGTACAGGCGCTCCTCGATCTGCTGGCGCGAGAGCACGCGCCCCCGCGCTTCCAGCAGCACCAGCAGCACCGAAAACTCCCGCGGCGACATCTCCACCGCCTTGCCGCCCTGGTGGACGGTCCGCGCAGCGGGGTCCATTTCGATGTCTGCGTAGCGGATGGTGGGGGACGCCCGGCCGGCGGCCCGGCGCAGCAGGGCCCGCAGGCGCGCGTCCAGCTCATCGATATCGAAGGGCTTGGCCAGGTAGTCGTCGGCGCCCTGGTCCAGCCCCGCGATGCGCTGGTGCACCTGGTCACGGGCGGTGACGATGAGCACGGGGGTGGACGGATCGGGCAGCCCCGGAGCAGCGGCGGCAGCGCCCGGGGCCGGGCTCAGCCGCAGCCGCCGGAGCAATTCGCCGCCGTCTCCGTCGGCCAGCCCCAGGTCCAGCAGCACGGCATCAAAGCGCTCGGCGCGCAGCGCGCTCCACGCACTGGCCACGCCATCGCACACGTCCACCGCGTAGCCGCGCTGGTGCAGGTTGGCACGCAGCCCGCTGGCGATGCCGGCATCGTCTTCGACAACGAGTATTCGCATGCGGCGATTGTCGCCGGGCCCGGCGCCCCCGGACCAGCCGCGGCCCGCCATTAAGGCGGTGTTAAGTGCGGCCTTCTATGGTCCGGGCATGCCATCTTCGCCTTCCCATCCCCATCCCTTCCCGGCCCGCCATCGATTCCTGCTCCTGTGGACACTCGGCCTGCTGGCCGCCGTGGTGGCCTGGGACGCGGGGGGGCAAGACATTCCGCTCGCCCGTGCATTTGGCTCGGCCACGGGATTCCCCCTGCGGGAGCAGTGGTTCTTCGTGCACGTGCTCCATGAAGGCGCACGCCGCCTGGCGTGGCTGCTGGTGCTGCTGCTCGTGGTGGGCGTGTGGTGGCCGCCGCGCGGGGTGCTGCGGCGCATCGATACCGGCGAGCGCCTGCAGATGGCCCTGAGCGCGCTGCTGGCGCTCGCGGTGGTGAGCATCGCCAAGAACCTGAGCGACACGAGCTGCCCCTGGGACCTCGCGGAGTTCGGCGGCGTGGCGCGCTATGCGTCCCACTGGGCGCTGGGCGTGGCCGACGGCGGCGGCGGGCGCTGCTTTCCGGCGGGCCATGCCTCGGCCGGGTTCGCCTTCATCGGCGGCTACTTCGCGCTGCGCCGCAAGGAACCCGCGGCGGCGCGCTGGTGGCTGGCCGCAGCCGTGGCGGCGGGCCTGGTCCTGGGCGGCGCCCAGCAGGTGCGCGGCGCGCACTTCATGAGCCACACGCTCTGGACAGGCTGGCTGTGCTGGGTGTCGGGCTGGCTGTGCGACCTGGGGTTTCAGAAACTGGCGCGGCCCCGCCCGGCCGATGCCGGGGAGCAGGGCCTGCCAGGGCACGGCGCCCCGTCCCAGTGAAGCCGGGTGCAGGGTGAGGCGGCGTCGCCGCTCCGGCGGCCGCGCTCAACTCGCCACGCAGATCTTCAGCATGTTGGTGCCGCCGGGGGCGCCCATGGGCTCGCCGCAGGTGATGGCGTAGACATCGCCCTTTTGCACGATGTTGCGGCTCTTGAGGTGGCGCTCGGCCTGCTCCAGCGCCGTGTCGCGGTCTGCGCTGGTGTCCATGAGCAAGGGGCGCACGTTGCGGTACATGGCCATCTTGCGCTGCGTGGCGACCTTGGGCGTGAGCGCATAGATCGGAATGTCGATGCTGTGCCGGCTCATCCACAATGCCGTCGCGCCGCTGTCGGTCATGGCCACGATGGCCTTGGCGCCCAGGTGGTGGGCCGTGAACAGCGCGCCCATGGCGATGGACTGGTCGATCCGGCCGAAGGTCTGGCCGGTGAAGTCGGCGTCGAGCTGGTGGTCTTCGGCCGCCTCGGCCGCCGCGCAGATGGTGGCCATTTCTTCCACCGTCTCGAGCGGGTAGCGGCCGGCGGCTGTCTCGGCGCTCAGCATCACGGCGTCGGTGCCGTCCAGCACGGCGTTGGCCACGTCGCTCACCTCGGCGCGCGTGGGCACGGGGTTGGTGATCATGCTTTCCATCATCTGCGTGGCGGTGATCACGACCTTGTCCTGTTCGCGCGCCATGCGGATCATCTTCTTTTGCAAGGCGGGCACGGCCGCGTTGCCCACTTCCACGGCCAGGTCGCCGCGCGCCACCATGATGCCGTCGCTCACGCGCAGGATGGCTTCCAGGTGCGGGATGGCCTCGGCGCGTTCGATCTTGGCGATCAGGCCCGGCTTGTGGCGGTACTCGGACGCGGCCACGTTGCACAGCTGGCGCGCCATTTCCATGTCGGTCGCGTTCTTGGGAAAGCTCACCGCCACATAGTCGGCCTGGAAGCTCATGGCCGTGCGGATGTCTTCCATGTCCTTGGCGGTGAGGGCCGGTGCCGTGAGGCCCCCGCCCTTCTTGTTGATGCCCTTGTTGTTGGACAGCTCGCCGCCCACCTTGACGGTGGTGTGCACCTCTTCGCCGCGCACCGCATCCACGGTGAGCACGATCAGCCCGTCATTGAGCAGCAGCAGGTCGCCCGCCTTCACGTCGCGCGGCAGTTCCTTGTAGTCCAGCCCCACGCCGTCGATGTCGCCCAGCTCCGTGCGCGAGGCGTCGAGCACGAACTTGGCGCCCGATTCCAGCTGCACCTTGCCCTCGGCGAACTTGCCCACGCGGATCTTGGGGCCCTGCAGGTCGGCCATGATGGCCACTTCGCGGCCCGCGCGCTGGGCCGCGGCGCGCACCGTCGCGGCGCGGTCGATGTGGTCCTGCGCCTTGCCGTGGCTGAAGTTCAGCCGTACCACGTTCACCCCCGCGCGGATCATGGCCTCCAGCAGTGCCGGGTCGCTCGATGCGGGGCCCAGGGTGGCAACAATCTTGGTGGCGCGGCGGGTAGGCATGGGCTTGTCTCTTTCTGTGGGTATGTAATCGAATTTCAATTCTCACACGAAGCGGTTACATGCCGATTACCAGCCGCCCTCAGCCGATGCCCGGAGGGCATCCTTGGCGCCTGCGCGCACGGCTGCCCAGCATGAGGGCCATGGCCCCCACCATCAGCAGCGCGGCGGCCGTGAACGTGGCCCGCATGCCCGCCACCATGGGCATCCCTGAAGCCCCCACGGCATGCGCCAGCGCCGCGCCCATCGCGAACACGGCCCCCATGGCGGAAGCTCCCGTGATGAGCCCCAGGTTGCGCGACAGGTTGAGCAACCCCGCCACGACACCCCGCGCGCCGGGTTCTGCGTGGGCCATGACCGCGGTGTTGTTGGCCGCCTGGAACAGGGCATAGCCCGCCGTCAAGACCGCCAGCGGGACGACATAGCCCGGCACGCCCCACGCGAGCGGCGCCAGCGCCAGGCCGGCGCACCCGGCGAGCATGGCGGCGAGCCCGGCCAGCCCCATGGAATGCGCGCCCAGCCTGTCCACGGCCCTGCCCGCGGGAAGGCCCACCAGCGCGGACACCAGCGGGCCACACGACATGGCGAGCCCGACCTGCGCGGCACCGAGCCCCAGCGCCCCCGACAGATAGAACGGCCCCACCACCAGCGTCGCCATCACCACCGTGGCCACGAGGGTGGTGGTGGCCAGGCCCGCGCCCAAGCCGGGGAGGCGCAACACCGACAACCGGACCAGGGGCGCGGCCACGCGCGCCTGGGCCCACACGAACAGGCATGCCCCCAGCGCCGCAAGGCACAGCAGCGCCCCGTTCAGCAGGCCCCAGCCGCCACGCCCCATCGTCATGGCCAGCGCGTAGGCCCCCAGCGCGAGGGCCAGCAGCACCGTGCCCAGGGGGTCGAACCCGGGCCTCTCCCCTGCGGCCAGGCGGTCCGCCGGCAGGTGGCGGCGCACCAGCAGCAGGCCCAGGGCGCCCAGCGGCAGGTTGATGAGAAAGATCATCGGCCAGCCGGCCTGGGCGATCAGCACACCGCCCAGCGTCGGCCCCAGGGCCGTGCCCACGGCGGACATGGTGCCCAGCAGGCCCATGGCGCTGCCCGCCCGGTCCTTGGAGACGGTCTCGCCCACGAAGGCCATCGTGAGCGCCATCATCGCGGCCGCGCCCAGCCCCTGCAGCGCCCGGGCGGCGACCAGGAGCCCCAGCGTGGGGGCCGCGGCGCACAGGGCCGAGGCCCCCGTGAACAGGGCCAGCCCCGCCAGCAGCAACCGCCGGCGGCCCACCACGTCGCCCAGCCGGCCCACGCCGACCACGGCCGTGGTGATGGCCAGCAGGTAGGCCAGCACCACCCATTGCACTTCCTGAAAGGGCACGTCCAGCGCCTGCGCCAGCGTGGGCAAGCCGACGTTGACGATGCTGGTGCCCAGCGAGGACAGCAGCATGGACAGCGCAAGGCTCGCCAGCGCCCACCGGCTGTCCGAGGGGCCGGTGGCCTGCGGCCCGCCCGCGGCAGGCTGGGGCAGCAGGGAAAAAGTCGCTTGCGGGGGAATGGCGGTGCGGGTGGGGGGTGTCATGGCGGAGGGTCTCCTCGGGAGGCAATGGTTCGCGGGTGCCCGGTCGGCGCCCCTGGAAAACCAGCCACTCCAGCGTAGCCAGGCACGTGGCCCGGCGGAAGACGCAGCATTTGCATTCCATACATGCACCAGACGCCATGCCACGGACCGGCGTGCTATGGTCCCGCCATGCCGCGGCCTGATCTCAACCTGCTGGTCACCCTGGATGTGCTGCTTGCGGAGGGCAACGTGGCGCGGGCCGCCGAGCGCCTGCACCTGAGTCCTTCCGCGATGAGCCGGGCGCTCGCCCGGCTGCGCGACACCACCGGCGACCCGCTGCTCGTCAGGGCCGGGCGCGGACTGGTGCCGACGCCACGCGCACTGGAGCTGCGCGACAAGGTCAGCCAGCTCGTGCAGGACACCGAGGCCGTCCTGCGCCCCGCATCGGCGTCCGACCCCGCCCAATGGGCCCGGTCTTTCACGCTGCGCTGCAGCGACGGCTTTGCGGAGAACTTTGGCCCCGGCCTCCTCGCCCGCGTGGGCGAGGCCGCCCCCGGGGTGCGGCTGCGCTTCGTGCAGAAGACCGACAGGCACAGCGCCCCGCTGCGCGATGGAACCGTCGACCTGGAGACCGGCGTGGTGGGCGACGCCATGGGCCCCGAGGTGCGGGCGCAGGCCCTGTTCCGCGACCGCTTCGTGGGGGTCGTGCGCGCGGGGCACCCGCTGTGCGCGGGCGAGATCACGCCGGCCCGCTATGCGGCCGGCAGGCATGTGCTCGTGTCGCGGAAGGGGCGGGACCGGGGGCCCGTGGACGATGCCCTCGCGCCCCTGGGCCTGGCGCGGCAGATCGCCACCGTGGTGGGCGGCTTTTCCACCGCGCTGGCGCTGGCGCGCGGCTCCGACCTGGTTGCCACGGTTCCCGAACACCACACCGGCAACCTGCGCGCCGGCATGTCCAGCTTTGCACTGCCCGTCCCGGTGCCGCAGATCACGGTGTCGCTGCTGTGGCACCCCCGGCTGCAAGCCGATCCCGCGCACCAGTGGCTGCGCGGGCTGGTCCGGGAGGTGTGCGCCGAGCTTCGCTGACGCGCGCCCCCGCACGGCCGCACGCAGCGGTCAGACGAAGGGATGCGACAGGGCGTGCGCCAGCACATGGGCCAGGATGGCGGCCTCCAGCCCATGCCGGGCATAGAGCCATCCCGCCACCAGCCCGAAGGCGGTGTTGCCCACCAGCACGAACGCCACCACGGAGGGGGTGAGCACCCCGGCCATGGCCTGCGCGGCCGGCAGATGCCCCAGCGCAAACAGCAGGGCGCTGGCCACCACGGCGGCCGCCACGATGCCACGGCCCGGCGTGCCCTGGCCGCGCTGCACGAAGCGCCAGCCCAGCCACAGCAGCAGGCTCATCACGCCCCAGCGCACTAGCAGTTCCTCGGAAATCCCGCCATAGAGCAGCTTGACCCCCAGGGATGCGGCACCGGCCGGGTCGGAGGGCCTGAGCGCCTGCGGCGCCACCAGCGAGAGGCCCCACAGCCACAGTGCGCCCGCGAGCCCGCCCACAAGCCCCGGCGCCCACTGGCGCCGGAAGGGCCCGGCCACCGGCTGGCCCTGCAGCCAGGCCGACACGGCAGGCGCCGCCAGCCCCACGCGGGGCGCCAGCGCCACACCCAGTGCCACGCACAGGGCCAGCAGGACCGCGGTCTGCAGGCCGCTGAGCAGCACCATGGCCCACAGCGGCAGCGGCAGCAAGGCCTGGTGGGCGGCCAGGGGCGGGACCAGCGCCCACACCACGGCCACGACGCCCGGCAGGCCCAGCAGCCACAGCGCGGCACCCAGGCGCCACTTCTGCGCGCGGGGCGCGCGCGTGGCAAGGTGCGCGGGCACGGCGGTATCAGAAGCCATCATGGACCCTGGCCATCCCTCGGCCTCAGCCGCGCATCAGCGCTTCGATCTCGTCGGCCTTCACCGGCACGCCGCGCGTGATCAGCTCGCAGCCCGTCTCGGTGACGATGGCGTCGTCCTCGATGCGGATGCCGATGTGGTGGAACTGCTCGGGCACCCCGTCGGCCGGCCGCACGTAGATGCCGGGCTCGATGGTGAGCACCATGCCCGGGCGCAGCACGCGGCTGGGGCGGTTGGTGATGGTCTCGCCCGACAGCGGGTCCTTGCGCTCGCTCACCGCCCCGACCTCATCGGGTTCCACGTAGCTGCCGCAGTCATGCACGTCCATGCCCAGCCAGTGGCCGGTGCGGTGCATGTAGAACTGGAAGTAGGCGCGCGTGTCGATCACGTCCTGCGCGGTGCCCACCTTGTTCCTGTCGAGCAGGCCCAGGTCCAGCATGCCCTGCGCCAGCACGGCCACGGTGGCGTCGTGCGGGTCGTTGAAGCGCGCGCCGGCCTTGGTGGCCGCCACCGCCGCGTCCTGGCTGGCCAGCACCAGGTCGTACAGCGCGCGCTGCGGCCCGGTGAAGCGGCCGTTGGCCGGGAAGGTGCGGGTGATGTCGCTGGCGTAGCCGTCAAGCTCGCAGCCGGCGTCGATGAGCACCAGCTCGCCGTCGCGCACCGGGGCGGCGTCCGCGCGGTAGTGCAGCACGCAGGCGTTGGCCCCGGCCGCCACGATGGAGCTGTAGGCCGGGTACTGCGAGCCCTCGTCGCGAAACGCGTGCAGCAGCTCGGCATCCAGGTGGTACTCGCGCACGTCCTGGCCGGCGCGCAGCATGCGGGCCGAGCGCTGCATGGCGCGGATGTGCGCCCTGGCGCTGATGTCACTGGCGCGGCGCATGATGTCCTGCTCGTGCGCGTCCTTGATGAGCCGCATCTCGTCGAGCAGCGTGCACACATCGTTCTGCTCCGCCGGGCACAGCGCGCCGTAGCGCACGCGCGCGCGCACCGCGTTCAGCCACCCTTCCACCCGCGCCGCCAGGCCGCTGTGGATGGCAAACGGGTACCACACGCGGTGGCGGTTCTCCAGCAGGCGGGGCAGCTTGGCGTCCAGCTCGGCGATGGAATGGGCGGCTTGCACGCCCAGCGCCCCGGGCGCCGCAGCAGGGCCCAGCCGGTAGCCGTCCCAGATCTCGCGCTCCAGGTCCTTGGGCTGGCAGAACAGGGTGCTGCACCCGTCCTGCGCGACCACAAGGCATGCCCCCGGCTCGATGAAGCCGGTCAGGTAGTAGAAGTAGCTGTCGTGGCGGAACAGGAAGTCGGTGTCCCGGTTGCGCGGGCGCTCCGGCGCCGTGGGAATGATGGCGATGCCCCCCGCGCCCAGCTGGGCAGCAAGCCGCGCGCGGCGTTGGGCGTAGATGGAGGCAGGCACGGTGGTGTTCATGGACGGGCAGCAGAGAGAGAATTGAGTTCAGCCAGGCGCTCGGGGGTCCCCACATCGGTCCAGCGTCCGGTGTAGAGCTGTGCGCTGACCCGGCCATTTTCCATCGCGCGGCGAAGCAGCGGCGCCAGCGGGGCTTTGATGCCATCCGGGTTGCCGGCCGGAATGTCGCACCAGGGCGCCGCGAACAGCCCGGCGCGCAGCAGGGCGATGGTGCTGTAGGTGTAGCGCGGCGCGGGGTCGTCGGCGGGCAGGTTCAGTGCCAGCCCGTCCGCCGACAGCCCGAAGTCGCCGCGCAGGTTGTGCGCCGGATTGGGCACCAGCCACAGGTGGGCCAGGTGGCCGCTGGCCTCGAAGGCCGACACGGCGGCGCTGCCGAACACGAAGTCGGGCGCAAACACATCGCCCGCCGCCAGCCAGAACACGGGGCCCAACCGGGGCAGGGCGCGGGCGATGCCGCCGGCGGTTTCCAGTGCGCCGCCAAAGTCCACGCCTTCGTGCGAGTATGAAATGGATAGCTGCTTGCGCTTGTCCACCCGGCGCTGGAGGCCAAAAACATCGGAAAAGTGGTGGCTGATCTGTCCACCCAGCCATGCGGTGTTGATCACCACCTGCTCCACACCCGCTTCCTGCAGCGCCGCCAGGTGCCACTGCAGCAGCGGCTGGCCCTGCACCTGCAGCAGGGGTTTGGGGATGGTGTCGGTCAGCGGGCGCATGCGCTCGCCACGGCCTGCGGCCAGCAGCATGGCGGGGACCTGCCCCCCGGTGGCGGCGGCCGGCGCCGCGGCCCCCGCGCTCACGCCACGGCCTCCTGCAGGGCGCCCCGCTGCAGCGCGTGGCGCTGCACGGCCGTGGGTGCGAACAGGGCCACGAGCGCCTCCAGGAGCGCGCGCGCCTTGCCCGAATGGTCCGCACCGAAGTTGCACACATAGACGTCGAGCGTGACGGCCTGCTGTTCGGGCCAGGTGTGCACGCACAGGTGCGACTCGGCCAGCAGCACGGTGGCGGTCACCCCGCCAGGTCCGTGGGCGGTGGCGGGAAATCCGTGGAACAGCTGGCCCACGGGCTGCAGCCCGGCGGCGCGCACGGCGTCGCCGCAGGCCTGGCCCAGGGCGGCGGCATCGAGCAGCCACACGGGGGCGCAGCGGCAGCCATGGAGATCGGCGGTGAGGTGCAGTCCTTGCATGGCCCGCACTGTAGTGCATCACGGGGGCGGGCGGCGCCGGGCTTTCGGGCCCGCATCGCGGCCGGGCTGGCGCCACCCCGGCCGGTCCCGGCGGTCCAGCGCCCAGGCGGTGGTCGCGCGCGCGGCGCCACGGACTATCCCGCCGGGGTAGGGCGATGCGCCGGGCGCTCGGGTAGCCTGCGCGGCCCATGACAGCCCCTGCCCCGCAACCCCGGCCCGGCCACCCGAAGCCGCTTGTGCCAACTATTACCGGATCACGCCTGCGCGCGATCGTGGGCCGCCGTTTCGCGGGCGCCGACACCCCCCATAGTGTCGCCACCATGAAGATCATCCTTGCCGACGACCACACGCTGTTCCGCGAAGGACTGCAGCACCTGCTGTCGGCACTGGACCCTCAGGCCCAGGTGCTGGAGGCGAACGACTACGCCAGCGCGGCGTCGCTGGTGGTGGAGCATCCCGATGCCGCCCTCGCCCTGGTGGACCTGGACATGCCGGGCCGCGACGCCAGCGCGCCGGGTGGCGGCGGCCTGGAACGCCTGCTGGCGCTGGCGCCCGGCGTGCCGGTGGTGGTGCTCTCCGCCCGCGAAGACCCCGCCGTGGTCCGCGACGTGCTGGACGCGGGCGCCATGGGGTTCATCTCCAAGCGCGAACGCGCCGCCGTGATGCTCAACGCCCTGCATCTGGTGCTGGCCGGCGGCATCTACCTGCCGCCCATGCTCCTGAGCACGGCGGCCCGAGCGTCCGCCTGCGCCGCCCTGACCCCCCGGCAGGTCGAGGTGTTGCACGGCCTGGCGAACGGGCATGCCAACAAGGTGATCGCGCGCCAGCTCGGCATGAGCGAGGCGACCGTGAAGGCGCACACGGGTGCCATCTTCCGCAGCCTGGAGGTCAGCAACCGCGTGCAGGCCGTGCGCATGGCCCGGCGGCTGGGCCTGCTGGCGCCCGACTGAGCCCAGGGAAGCTCCTGATTTGATAGCTTCCAGCGCTTTATAGACAAGCTCCGGCGCCCTGTTTTATTCAAAATTGAAGGTCCGGCAGGCCGCGGTGCGGCGGCCGATCACGGAGCGCAGATGTGCCGCGGGCCGTGCGGCATCCGCCGGGGCAAAAGCCGCCAGCGCGGGGGACCGCGCTCCGGGCTCCAGGCCGCCGGTGGAGGGGCGGGGGCGCCGCCCCGGTAAAATGCCGGGTTTCCCCTGAACCTCCCACCCTGAACCCTCCCCCATGGCCAACACCCAGCAATCCCAACAGATGGCAAATGCGATCCGCGCATTGGCCATGGACGCCGTTCAACAAGCCAACTCCGGCCACCCCGGCGCCCCGATGGGCATGGCCGACATGGCCGTGGCGCTGTGGAGCCGCCACCTCAAGCACAACCCCACGAATCCCCAGTGGTTCGACCGCGACCGCTTCGTGCTCTCCAACGGCCACGGCTCGATGCTGCTGTACGCGCTGCTGCACCTCACCGGCTACGACCTGCCCATTGGCGAACTCAAGAACTTCCGCCAGCTGCACAGCAAGACGCCAGGACACCCCGAAGTGGGCTACACCGCTGGCGTGGAAACCACCACCGGCCCGCTGGGCCAGGGCATCACCAATGCCGTGGGCTTCGCGCTGGCCGAAAAGCTGCTGGCCTCCGAGTTCAACCGCGAAGGCCACGCGGTGGTGGACCACAACACCTACGTGTTCCTGGGCGACGGCTGCCTGATGGAAGGCATCAGCCACGAGGCCGTGTCGCTGGCTGGCGCCTGGAAGCTCAACAAGCTGATCGCGCTGTATGACGACAACGGCATCAGCATCGACGGCCAGGTCGCCCCCTGGTTCGCCGACAACACCCCCCTGCGCTTCGTGGCCAGCGGCTGGAACGTGATCGGCCCCATCGACGGCCACGACGCCGACAAGGTGGCCGCCGCCATCGTGGAAGCCAAGAAGCAGACCGAGCGCCCCACCCTCATCGTGTGCAAGACGCACATCGGCAAGGGCAGCCCGAACCGCGCCAACACCGCCAAGGCCCACGGCGAGCCGCTGGGCGCGGAAGAAATCAAGCTCACGCGCGAAGCCCTGGGCTGGACCAGCGAGCCCTTCGTGGTCCCGGACGACGTGTACGCCGGCTGGGATGCCAAGGCCAACGGCCAGGCTGCAGAGGCCGCGTGGAACGAGCGCTTTGCCGCCTACAGCGCCGCCTTCCCCGAGCTGGCCGCCGAACTCACGCGCCGCATGGAGGGCAACCTGCCCGCCAACTTCGCGCAAGTGGCCGTGGACGCCGTGGTGGCGGCCCACACCAAGGGCGAGACCGTGGCCAGCCGCAAGGCGAGCCAGCTGGCGCTGGAAGCCTTCACCGCCGCGCTGCCCGAACTGCTGGGTGGCAGCGCCGACCTGACGGGCTCCAACCTCACCAACACCAAGAGCACCCCCAACCTGCGTTTTGACATGCAGGGCCACGTGGTGCAGGCCACGCTGGAAAACGGCCAGAAGATCGGCGGGCGCCACATCAACTACGGCGTGCGCGAGTTCGGCATGGCCGCGATCATGAACGGCATCGCGCTGCACGGCGGCTTCATTCCCTACGGCGGCACCTTCCTCACGTTCAGCGACTACAGCCGCAACGCCATCCGCATGGCCGCGCTGATGAAGCAGCGCGTGATCCACGTGTTCACGCACGACTCCATCGGCCTGGGCGAAGACGGCCCCACCCACCAGTCCATCGAGCACGCCGCCAGCCTGCGTTTGATCCCCAACCTGGATGTGTGGCGCCCCGGTGACACGGCCGAAACCGCCGTGGCCTGGAGCGTGGCCCTGTCCAACAAGGACAAGCCCACCGCGCTGCTGCTGTCGCGCCAGAACCTGCCCTACGCGCCCAAGCGCGACCTGGGCGACATCTCGCGCGGCGCCTACGTGCTCTCCGAACCCGCGGATGTCGGCATCAAGAAGAAGGCCGTGGCCGTGATCATCGCCACCGGCTCCGAAGTGCAGCTGGCGCTCAAGGCCCAGCGCCTGCTGGCCGACAAGAAGATCGCCGTGCGCGTGGTCTCCATGCCCAGCACGACCACGTTCGACCGCGAAGACGCCAAGTACAAGGGCAGCGTGCTGCCCGCCGGCGTGCCCCGCGTGGCCGTGGAGATGGGCGTGACCGACGGCTGGTGGAAGTACGGCTGCGCCGCCGTGGTGGGCATCGACACCTACGGCGAATCGGCCCCGGCGCCCGTGCTGTTCAAGCACTTCGGCTTCACCGAAGAGAACGTGGCCGACGCGGTGCTGGTCGCCATTGGCGCCGCACGGCTCAAGCCCGCCAAGAAGGCCAAGGCCCGCTGAGACTCCTCCCCGCCCGCTGCGTGCCCACTGCTGCAGCGGGCGCGCCCCGGCAGATTCCTGATTTCGACTTTGCAACCTTGGAGAGACACCCTATGACGATCAAGATTGGTATCAACGGCTTTGGCCGCATCGGCCGCAACGTGCTGCGCTCGGCCATCCAGAACTTCAGCGACATCGAAGTCGTGGGCATCAACGACCTGCTGGAGCCGGAGTACCTCGCGTACATGCTGCAGTACGACTCGGTGCACGGTCGCTTCAAGGGCGAAGTCTCGGTGGACGGCAACACCCTGGTCGTCAATGGCAAGAAGATCCGCCTGACGCAAGAGCGCGACCCCGCCAACCTCAAGTGGAACGAAGTCGGCGCCGACGTGGTGATCGAATCCACCGGCCTGTTCCTGGACAAGGTCACCGCGCAAAAGCACATCGATGCCGGAGCCAGGAAGGTCATCCTGTCGGCCCCGTCCAAGGACGACACGCCCATGTTCGTGTTCGGCGTGAACCACGACACCTACGCCGGCCAGGCCATCGTGTCCAACGCCTCGTGCACCACCAACTGCCTGGCCCCCGTGGCCAAGGTGCTCAACGACAAGTGGGGCATCAAGCGCGGCCTGATGACCACGGTGCACGCCGCCACCGCCACGCAAAAGACCGTGGACGGCCCGTCCAACAAGGACTGGCGCGGCGGCCGCGGCATCCTGGAAAACATCATCCCCTCGAGCACCGGCGCCGCCAAGGCCGTGGGCGTGGTGATCCCGGCGCTGAACAAGAAGCTGACCGGCATGTCCTTCCGCGTGCCCACCAGCGACGTGTCGGTGGTCGACCTGACGGTGGAGCTGGACAAGGCTGCCACCTATGAGGAAATCAAGGCCGAGATGAAGGCCCAGTCCGAAGGCGCGCTCAAGGGCGTGCTGGGCTACACCGAGGACAAGGTGGTGGCCACCGACTTCCGTGGCGACACCCGCACGTCCATCTTCGACGCCGACGCCGGCATCGCGCTGGACGGCACCTTCGTGAAGGTCGTGAGCTGGTACGACAACGAATGGGGCTACTCGAACAAGTGCCTGGAAATGGTGCGCGTTGTTTCCAAGTAAGCGTTACCCTTGAGAATGAAGAAGCATTAGAAGCAACTACCCTGTTCAAGCCGGCCGCCTGCAAAGGCTGCCGGCTTTTTTTTGCCCCCCGCCTGCCCCGCGGTGCGCGGCAGGCCACCGCCTCAACGCGCGGCCACGGACGCGGCGGCGGCCGCCGCAGCAGCAGCACCAGCCAGCGGCGCCGGGCCCTGGGACTGCGCAGGCGCGCTGGCGATGTGCACCGTGCTGGTGGGAAAGGCAAACTCCACCCCCATGGCCTTGAACTCGCGCATGAGGCCCAGATTGATGGACTGCTGCAGGTCCATGTAGAGGTTGAACGCCGGGTCCTGGACGATGTAGACCACCTCGTAGTCCAGCGAACTCGCGCCAAACGCCTTGAAGTGCGCGCGGTCGAAGCGCAGCTCCGGATGGGCGTCGATGAGCTTGCGCACCACGCCCGGGATTGCCTCGGCCTGCTCGGGCGTGGTGTTGTACGACACACCGAAGCCGAACACGATGCGCCGCTTCTCCAGCATGCGGTAGTTGCTGATGGTCTGCTTGAGCAGGTCGGTGTTGGACATCACGATCTGCTCGCCCTGCAGGCTGCGGATGCGCGTGGTCTTCAGCCCGATCACCTGCACCGTGCCCGAGACGCTGCCGACCACGATGAAATCGCCCACCTCGAAGGGCTTGTCCACCGCGATCGCGAGCGAGGCGAACAGGTCGCCCAGGATGTTCTGCACCGCCAGCGCCACGGCGATGCCCCCCACCCCCAGGCTGGCGATGAAGGCCGTGATGTTCACGCCCACGTTGGACAGGATGGCCAGCAGCACCACGCTCCACAGCAGCGTGCGCAGCCCCCAGGACAACAGCGTGGCGGAGGCGCTGACCTGGGTCATGCCCGTGGACGAATGGCGTTCCACATACCGCCGCACGCCCATGCCGATGGCCCGCATGCCCCACAGGCCCATCTGCAGCGCAAGGGCGACAAACCACAGCTGGCTGAGCCGGCTTTCCCAGCGGCCCGGCAGCTCCAGCAGGCTCGCGCCCACCAGCAGGGCCACGACCACCATGAGCAGGCGGCTCGTGCCCTCCAGCACCTCCACCACGGTGTGCGCCGCCGCGCTGCCGGACTGCGTGGCCCACACCCTGGCACGGCCCGTGAGCAGATGCAGCACCAGCAGGATGCCCACATAGGTCGTGGCGGCGGCGGCCAGCGCCACCATCAGGCTCCACAGCGGAACGCCCACGAAGGTCGTCTCGCGGATCCAGGTTGAGAAGGTCGATGGCGGCATGGTTGTTTCTCCTTGGTGGGGCGGCGGGCGCGGCACGCGCGCCGGGCTGCGGCGCGTGGCCCGCTTGCAGGCCTGCGTGGGCGCGGGTGCGGCCGCCGATGGCCGATGGCCGATGGCAGTGGCGCGCGGTGGACTGATTGATCGACAGCCATCGCCGCGCAGAGTTCCCGCACCCTTGCTCGGCAAGGCCGCCAGCACCTGAGCGAGGGACGGGTGAAGCGGTGGACGACGCCCGGCACAGGCCCGGCCACGCCCCACGCAAATTGCAAGCGTTCGTAAGACATGGCCCACAGGAATACAGAGGCAGTGCCTACGCGGGCGGCGGGCCGCGCGGCGAACAATGCATTCATCAAAAAGCTGGCATGCATTGCCTGGCGCCGCGCCCCCTGCCCAGTGAGGCGCGCAACGCGCCGGGGCATGCCCACCAACAATCCACCCGCTCAGGAGGTCTCCACACCATGCACCCATCCACCCCCCTCCGTCTCACGGCCGCAGCCCTCGCGCTGGGCGCCCTGGCAGCGTGCTCGTCCACGCCCCCGCCCACTGAACAGATGGCCGTCACCCGCACCACGGTGAACCGCGTGGCGGCGGCGCCGGCGACGGCCACCAGCGCCCCCGTGGACCTGCAGCGTGCGCAGGAAAAACTCATCCTCGCCGAGAAGGCGATGGCCCAGCAGGACTACAAGAACGCCCGGCGCCTGGCGGCCGAGGCCGAGGTCGACGCCCGCGTGGCCGAGACCCGTGCCGACGCGGCACGCAATGCGACCAACCTTGCCCAGGTCCAGGACAGCATCCGCGCGCTGCAGGAAGAAATCAACCGCCGGTCCCCCCGCTGAGGGCCGAGGGCTCCTGACCACGCCGCCCGCACCGCGGGCCGCTCTTGACCTTTGAAGGACACCACACCATGCACCGATTGATCCAACGTACCACTGCCCTGTGCACCAGCCTCATCGCCGTGGGGCTGCTCGCGGCCTGTGCCAGCACCGCGCCGTTCCCGGCCCTGGAGCAGGCCCGCTCCGCCGTGAGCGCCGTCGCCGGCGACCCCATCGTGAACCAGTACGCCCCCGTGGAACTGAAGGAAGCGACCGACGCTCTGGCCCGCGCCGACCGCGAATGGGCCGACGACCACGACGAATCGGAAACCAACCACCTGGCCTACATCGCACGCCAGCGCGCCGAGATCGCCACGAACGCGGCACGCTCGCGCCAGCTGGACGCCAGCATCCAGCAAGCCAGCGGCGACGCCGACCGCATCCGCCTGCAGGCCCGCACCCAGGAGGCCGACCAGGCCCGCCTGCGCGCCCAGCAGGCCCAGGCCCAGGCCATGAGCGCCGAGCAACGCGCCGCCCAGCAGCAGGCCAACGCCACCGCTGCCATGGCCCAGGCCAGCGCCGCACAGGACCGCGTGCGCGCACTGGAAGCCCAGCTGCGCGACATGGAAGCCCAGCAGACCGAGCGCGGGCTGCTCGTGACGCTGGGCGACGTGCTGTTTGCCTTCAACAAGGCGGAGCTGTCGGCCCAGGCCGGCCCCCGCCTGGACAAGCTGGCCAGCTTCCTCAAGCAGTTCCCGGACCGCAAGCTGCTCATCGAGGGCTACACCGACAGCGTGGGCTCCGACGGCTACAACCAGGACCTGTCGGACCGCCGCGCCCAGTCCGTGCGCGACGCGCTGGTGCAGCGCGGCGTGGACAACAGCCGCATCACCGCGCGCGGCTACGGCAAGGCCCACCCCGTGGCCGACAACGCATCGCCGGAAGGCCGCGCCATGAACCGCCGCGTGGAGATCGTGATCGCCGACGACAAGGGCACCCTGCGCGGCCGTTGAGCCCCTGGGGCGCCCGATCCCTCGGCGGACAGGCCGGGGGACGGCAAGGTCACCAGATCCCGCCAGCGTGCCGAACGAACAAGCCCTGGAGCAGTGATGCTCCAGGGCTTTTTCCTTTCAGGAAGCGCAGCCTTTGAACGTGGCCGCGAGCGGAGGTCTGCGAGGTGTTTGTGACCGCGGAATGCCGCAGCCCGCCTGGTGAGATGGGCGAGAGCCCTCGTGCCTGTGCCTGGCTTAGCCTGCCGAGGACCGACCGGCCGAGACGGCGCTCTGCCGCGCCTTGTTCAATTCGCTCAGGTACGAGCCCGGAATCTGCTGCACCTCCTGCACGGGTCCGAGCACGCTGATGCGCGCGCCGTCCACGGCCACCTGCAATCCCGCCGGCACCGCAAGGAACTGGATCAGGTCGGGGCGGTGCACGCCCAGCTGGTACAGGGAGGTCTTCATGAAGCGTGCCGGATCCTCAAGGCGTGCCTCGTCGTCCAGGTCCGAGAGCCACCAGCCGGAATCCGCCGCGTCGACGGGGTCGTTTCGGGTCAGCAGGATTCGACGGGCTTCCTGGTAGTTCACGTGCACGACGGCGCTTTGGCGAAGCGACGGAAAGTCCGGCGCGATGGACGGGGAGAGGCTCTCCACAACGTCTTTCTGGTTGCGCAGCTGCATGAGCGTGTTGTCGACCGAATCGACGAACTTCACGGGCACCACCTGCATGTCGGGCTCCAGCACCCGCAGGAATCCTGCGGGCCCCTCTTCCAGCATCGTGAACATCCAGCCGACCTGCAGGCTCTCGCCACCGCGGAACTTCTCGCCCCGGGCGACCCGTTGCTCGAAGAACTGCAGCAGGAAGGAGATGTCCTCCACCGGCACCGCGCTGTTCGACACGCGGATCTGGAACTCGGGATGGCCGTACAGCTTGCACCGGGAAGTGGCGTGCACGGATGGCGTGTCCAGCCGCGCCGGTGCAGGCTTGCGGCCGAATGTCGAGAGGATGGAGCGCAGGGACATTTTTTTCAGGTGCGGCTGGGCGGCCCAGGGCGGCCGGGCGTCGTCCGTGGCGCCCGCCAGGCGGTCCGGGGCCGCAGGACGACTTACACCGCGTGGCTTTCGAACGTCTCGGTGTCCACCTCGCTCGCGCTCTGCGCGCTGTAGCGCGGGCCCACCACGGTGCGCTCGTTGATCAGTGCATCCAGCCGCGCGAGCACCGTGGCATCGAGCCGCACACCGGCCGCGCCCACATCGTCCCGCAGGTGCTCCACGCTGGTCGTCCCGGGGATGGGAATGATGTGCCCGCCCTGGTGCAGCAGCCAGGCCAGCGCCAGCTGCGCCGGCGTGCAGCCCACTTCGCGCGCGATGGCCTGGTAGCCGTCCAGCAGCTGCAGGTTGGCGGCGTAGGCATCGGGCGCGAAGCGGGGCATGGCGCGGCGGATGTCCTTGGGGTCGAGGGCGGAGACGTCCCTGAGTTCGCCGCACAGAAAGCCCCGCGCCACGGGGCTGAAGGCCACGAAGGCCGCGCCCAGGTCGCGGCAGGCGTCGAGCACGGCGATCTCGGGGTTGCGTGTCCACAGCGAATACTCGGTCTGCACCGCCGCGACGGGGTGCACCGTGTGCGCGCGGCGCAGGGTGGCGGCCGACACTTCGGACAGGCCGATGCTGCGGATCTTGCCCGCGCGCACCAGGTCGGCCAATGCGCCCACGCTGTCCTCGATGGGCACCTTCTTGTCCCAGCGGTGCAGGTAGTACAGGTCGATCACGTCGGTCTGCAGGCGGCGCAGGCTGTCCTCGCAGGTCTGGCGCAGCGTGGCGGGGCGGCCGTCGATCACGCGCACCAGCTTGCCGTCGCCGTTCACGTCCACGCCCTGCATGCCGCATTTGCTGGCCAGGGTGAAGCGGCTGCGGTGGCTTTTCATCACGCGGCCCACCAGCGTTTCGTTGGCGCCGAAGCCGTACAGCGTGGCGGTGTCGAACAGCGTCACGCCCGCATCGAGCGCGGCCAGCAGCACGCGCTCGCCCTGCTCGGCCGACACGGGCGCGCCGTAGGCGTGCGAGAGGTTCATGCAGCCCAGGCCGATGGCCGAGACGGAGAAAGGTCCAAGGTTTCTTTGTTGCATGGCGCAAGCTTACGGCATGCATGCACCCCGCGCCGCACGGCCGCTACGCGGCGTGCTCACTCCCAGAAGCTGTCCGTGGTGCGCGCGCGCACGCGCTGCACGCTGTACCGCGCAATCTGTTCGATCAGCTCTGCCGGCAGCGGCTGGTCGTAGGGCAGCACGATGGTGCCCTTGGTCGTCCTGACGGCCTGCAGCGCCTGCCCGAAATGCGCGAGTGCCGCAGCGGGCGGCGCAAAGCTCGCATGCGCCTTGTGCGCCGAAAAGGCGTACACGAAGCGCGGCTCGATGAAGAACGGCGTGTTCCACTTGATGGCTTCCTCGGCCTGCGGCGCGGCGCGCTTCAGGATGGCGTACAGCGCATGCAGCAGCGGCTGGCCCGCCTTGGGGGCGGCCGCGATGTAGTCCGCGATGGTGGTGGGTTGGGAGGGCGCGGGCGGGGCCATGGTGGGCGAGGTCCTTTCAGGCCGAAGGTGTAGCAGCATCGCCCGCGCGGGGGCGCCGGGTCCACAGGTCGATCCGCTCGCCGGCCACCGAGGCCGCCAGCAGCTGCGCAAACCGCGCCGCGCGGGTTTCAGGCCGCTTGGCCGACGTCACCCAGTGCAGCATGGACTTGCGGTAGCCCGCGGGGGCGGCCTCGAAGAACTGCCATGCCTTCTTGTGGCGTTTGAACTCGCGCGACTGCGCGGCGGGCAGCTCGGCCACTGCGGCCTGTTCGTGCGAGTAGATCGCGGACTTGTCGGCCTTGCGGTGGCTGAAGGCCGCCAGGCCCGCGGGCGTCATGCGGCCGGCGGCCTTCAGCTGCTCCATCTTGGCGATGTTCACCGCGCTCCAGACGGACGATGGCTTGCGCGGCGTGAAGCGGATGGAATAGGTGTGCTCGTCGATGCGCCGGCGCACGCCGTCGATCCAGCCAAAACACAGCGCCTCGTCCACCGACTCGGACCAGGTCATGCACGGGCGGCCCGAGCCGACCTTGTGGAAGCCCACGAGCAGTTCGGGCGCGTGTGCCGCATGGGCTTGCAGCCACTGGCGGAAGGCAGCGGAGGTGGCAAAGAAGGCAGGCGTGGTCATGGGGTGCCATTGTTGCCAACATCCGCGCGCACGGATAGCCGGCCATGGCGCGCCGGCCACGGAGGCCGCGGTGGTTTGCTGCGCCGGGTCGGCGCGATACATTACGCGAAGCCGCGCGCACCGCAGCGGCCCATCCCGCCCAGGAGAAGCGCCATGCCTTCCGCCATCTACGCAGCCTTCTTCTTCACTGTCGCCATGCTCGTCACCACCGCCTACTTCCTGCTGGGCGGCCTGCCGCTGCTGATCCTCCAGCACGACGAGCCGCTCGACGCCCGGTTCGTGCGCGGTTTCTTCAATGTCTACTACAAGGCTGCATTTTGGGTGGCCCTGTGCGCGTCGGCCAGCTACGCGCTGTGGGGACAGTGGGCCTATGCCGCTGGCGCGGCGGCCATGGCAGCGGTTTCCACGGCCTTGCGCAAGCGCCTGGTGCCCGCCATGCAGCAACTGGGCAGCCAGATAGAAGCCAGGAACGGCGGGGCGGTGCAGCGGTTCCGCCGGGTGCATGCCACCGCGCTGCTCGTCAATCTTGCCCAGCTGGTGGTGCTTGTCTGGGGGCTCATCGCGCTGTCCCGGTCCCTGTGACAGCCCGCGCCTGCCGGCCGCGTGGTGCCGGTGGCGTCAGGCCCCGCGGCCGGGGGTGCCCAGCACCAGCGGCTTGCGGAACACGCAGTTGCGCTGTTCCACAACGAAGCCGCAGTCCGTATAGACGCGCAGCGCGCCGCTCGCATTCTCACTGTCCACCCCCAGCCCGGACTCCTGCATGCCTGCATCGGCCTGGACGCGCAGGCTGCGCGCAATCAGGGCCCGCGCCAGGCCGCGGCGCCGCCAGCGCTCGCCCACGCTGATGAATTCCGTCCATCCGCGCTGGCGGCCATTGCCCGCGTTCCATGTGGTGTCGATGTAGGTGCGCACCTGGCCCGCCACCTCGTTCATCCGCACGTCCCAGGCCACCTGCCACAGGTGCGGCTGGAAGACCGGGCTGGCCAGCCAGCGCTGGTAGTCCGCCTCGTCGGGCGGTGCATAGCCCCAGTGCGCATGGAAAGCGCGGGCATGCGCATCCCAGATGGCGCGGTAGTGGCCGGGCTGCACCGCACGCACTTCCAGGCCGGCAGGCAGCGCAAAGTCGGCAATGGCCTGCAGCGTGGGGCGGCCCATGGTGAAGAAATAGCGCTCGGGCCGGTAGCCCGCTTTTTCCAGCAGCGCCGCACGTGCGGTTTCGCCCTCTGTGACGAAGGCGTGATGCGCATGCGGGCCGGCCTGGCCCAGGGCCGCCGCCATCTCGCGCTGGCGCGCCTCCAGCCACGCATGCAGCCGTGCGCCGATGCCCTGCCGGCGCCACCGCGGCGCAACGACCGCAAACTGCCCGTAGAGCTGCAGCCCATCGGCCTGTGCCCAATGCCAGGCACGCACATAGCCAGCGATCTCATCGCCCGCCTGCGCGATCCACACGTCCTGCTGCGGCACGCACTGGGTGAACGCGGCGTAGTCCCGCGCCACGTCCTCCACGGTGCGAAAGAACCGGGTCTGGTCGGCGGCAAAGCTGGCGTTCGCACAGGCGACCATGGCCGGAAAATCCGAGGCCCCGGCAAAAGCCCGGAATGTCACGTGCTGCGGTGGTTGCATCGGGATGGGCTCCTGGGGCGGTGTGTCCGGGGTGTGAGGGCATGGCAAGCCTGGCATTGTGGCCAGCGCACCCTGTGTGCCACCTTAAGACGCAGCCACACGTTTTATATATAATTCGTATACGTTTTGTATAGAGATCATCCATGGGTATCGTCAAGATTTCAGACCAGATGCACGAAAACCTGCGTGTCGCAGGCACCGCGCTGAGCCGCTCCATCAACGCGCAGGCCGAGCACTGGATGCGGGTGGGCATGCTGACCGAGATGCACCCGGAGCTCGACCACCGCGAGATCTGCCAGTTGCTGGTGCGGGCCGAACTGGCGGGTGGCTTCGATATCGGCATGGCGGTGAACGGCCTGCCGGCCAAGCCCCGCGCCGTGGCCAACGGGAAGCACTGATGGCGCGCGACGTTCCCATCCGGTCTGCGGACGAGCTGGCACAGTCCCGGCGCGCCGCGCAGCTGGCCGCCGAGGTGCTGCACATGATCGAGCCCCACGTGGTGCCCGGCGTGAGCACCGAGGAACTGGACCGCATCTGCCACGACCACATCGTGAACGTGCAGGGCGCGGTGCCGGCCAACGTGGGCTACCTGGGGTATCCCAAGACCATCCTCACTTCCGTCAACCAGGTGGTCTGCCACGGCATTCCGTCGCACGACAAGATCCTGAAGAAGGGCGACATCGTCAACATCGACGTGGCCGTGATCAAGGACGGCTGGTACGGCGACACCAGCCGCATGTACTTCGTCGGTGCGCCCAGCACGCTCGCCCGGCGCCTGGTGGAAACAACGTACGAAGCCCTGTGCGCAGGCATCCGGCAGGTGCGGCCCGGCGCCACGCTGGGCGACGTCGGCCACGCGATCCAGACCGTGGCGCAGCGCGAGCGCTTCAGCGTGGTGCGCGAATACTGCGGCCACGGCATCGGACAGGTCTACCACGACGTGCCCAACGTGCTGCACTACGGCCAGCGCGGCACCGGGCTCACGCTCGAGGCCGGCATGGTCTTCACCATCGAGCCCATGCTCAACGCGGGCGGCCGCGAGACCAAGGAGCTGGCAGACGGCTGGACCGTGGTGACCAAGGACCGGTCGCTGTCCGCGCAATGGGAGCACATGGTGGCGGTGACGCCCGACGGGTACGAAGTGCTCACGGCCTGGCCGGGCGGCACGGGCAGCTACGCACCGATCTGACCGCCGGCTTCAGCCAGGGGCACTGCGTGTGCAGGACGCCCGGGCAAGAAAAAAGCAGCTATCGATTCGATAGCTGCCCGCGCGCTCCTAATGAGCGCAGGGGGCCTATCCAGCCCCATAAACCCAACTTCAGCCCGCGTTGAGCTGCTGCTCCAGGTCGTGCAGCACCTCGTAGCAGGCGAGCACGCGGCTCACGCTGGAGTTGGGCTCGCGGCCTTCGCGGATGGCGGCGAAGAACTCGCGGTCCTGCAGCTCGATGCCGTTCATCGACACGTCGACATGGCTCACGTCGATCTTCTCGTCCTTGCCGTTGTACAGGTCGTCGTAGCGCGCCAGGTACGTTGCCGTGTCGCCGATGTAGCGGAAGTACGTGCCCAGCGGGCCGTCGTTGTTGAACGAGAGCGACAGCGTGCAGATGGCGCCGTTCTCGGCCTTGAGCTGGATGCTCATGTCCATCGCAATGCCCAGCACCGGGTGGATCGGGCCCTGGATGGCGTTGGCCTTCACGATGGGGCTGCCCGCCTGGTACGCGAACAGGTCCACGGTGTGGGCGGCGTGGTGCCACAGCAGGTGGTCCGTCCAGCTGCGCGCCTGGCCCAGCGCGTTGGTGTTGGTGCGGCGAAAGAAGTAGGTCTGCACATCCATCTGCTGGATGTTGAACTCGCCGGCCTGGATCTTCCGGTGCACGTACTGGTGGCTGGGGTTGAAGCGGCGCGTGTGGCCGCACATGGCCACCAGGCCTTTTTCCTTTTGCGCGGCGACGACCTGCTGCGCGCCCTTCAGGCTGTCGGCCAGCGGGATCTCCACCTGCACGTGCTTGCCGGCCTTCAGGCATGCGATGCTCTGCTCGGCGTGCATCTGCGTGGGCGTGCACAGGATCACCGCGTCCACCTCGGGCAGGGCCAGGCTGTCGGCCAGGTCGGTGGTGACATGGCCGATGCCGTACTTGGCGGCGACTTCCTTCGTTTTGTCGAGGTCGCGGCTGATCAACGAAACGACTTCCACGCCGTCGATGTTCTGGATGCCGTCCAGGTGCTTGATGCCGAAGGCACCCGCGCCCGCAAGCGCTACTTTGATGGTCTTGGTCATGTCAGGTGTTCTCCAGGATCAGGTGGCCCACGGCCGTGTTGGATGCGGGCACATGGTAGAAGCGGTGCACCAGCTTCGGGGGCTTGCCGCCGGCCACGTCGGCCATGGCGCCGCGCGCGATGAGCCACATCACGAGTTCGATGCCCTCGCTGCCCGCCTCGCGCACGTAGTCGATGTGCGGGATGCTGGCGGCGGCCTCGGGGTCGCTGATGAGCTTGTCGAGGAAGGCGTTGTCGAAGTCCTTGTTGATCAGGCCCGCGCGCGGGCCCTGCAGCTGGTGGCTCATGCCGCCCGTGCCCCAGATGTGCACGTTGACGTCTTCGTCGTAGCTCTCCACGGCCTTGCGGATCGCCTGGCCCAGGTTGTAGCAACGGCGGCCGCTGGGCACGGGGTACTGCACCACGTTGACCGCGAACGGGATCACCGGGCAGGGCCAGGCTCCGTCCACCGGATCCTGCGGGCCGCACATGAGCGACAGCGGCACCGTGAGGCCGTGGTCCACGTCCATGCGGTTGACGATGGTGAGGTCGAAATCCTGCTGGATGACCGACTGCGCGATGTGCGAGGCCAGGTCCGGGTGGCCGATGACCTTGGGCACGGGGCGCGGGCCCCAGCCCTCGTCGGCGGGCTGGTACTCGGCGGCGGTGCCGATGGCGAAGGTGGGGATCATCTCCAGGCTGAAGGCCGTGGCATGGTCGTTGTAGACGAGGAAGATGACGTCGGGCTTGTTGTCCTTCATCCACTGCTTGGAGAAGTCATAGCCCGCGAACAGCGGCTTCCAGTAGTCCTCTTGCGTCTTGCCCAGATCGAGCGCGGCACCGATGGCGGGCACGTGCGAGGTGAAGACGGAGGCGGTGATACGCGCCATGTTCAGTTTCCTTTCTTTCCCGCAGCACCCTGCGGCTGGCGGTGCGCCTGGGCATCGCCGTCTTCGCCGATGACGCGGTTGCCCTGCGCCGACCGGCCGCCGCTGACCATCATGGCGCGGTACTCGTCCTCGGTCATTCCGGTCATGGAGCCGGCCATCTGCTGGAAGCTCTTGCCATCGGTGGCACCGATCTTGGCCAGGAAGTAGATGTTGCCGCCCAGGCGGATGCACCAGTTGAGGTCGCGCGCGAGCACGGCCTGCTTCTGTTCCTCGGTCATCGCCCACTCGTCGAGGTAGGCGCGCTCGTCGGCCTTGAAGCGGGCGCGGTTGTCGGCCTTCATGAGGCTCATGCAGAACTGGTTGAGCCAGTAGCCCTTGCGGCTTTGCTCTGCATCGAAGATGGTCGTGCCGGGCACGTCCAGGTAGGGTTTGTCGAGGGACATGGCGTCAGCCCTTTTCTTCTTCCGGCCAGTACAGCCGCATGGGATTGTCCACCAGCAGTTTTTGCTGCAGCCCGGCCGTGGTGGCGATGTGCGGGATGAAGTCCACCAGCAGGCCGTCGTCGGGCATGTGGTCCTTGAGGTTGGGGTGTGGCCAGTCGGTGCCCCAGAGCACGCGGTCCGGGAACTCCTCGACCACGCGGCGCGCGAATGGCACCACGTCGCGGTAGGCGGCCTGCTCGCCATCGAGCGCCTTGGGCCCGGCCACGCTCAGGCGCTCGGGGCAGCTGACCTTGCTCCACACATTGGGGTGCTGGCGCATGAATTTCAGGAACAGCTCGAACTCGGGCCCGTCCACGGGCTTGGTCACGTCAGGGCGGCCCATGTGGTCCACCACCACCGTGGTGGGCAGTGCGGTGAAGAAATCCCACAGCTCGGGCAGGTCCACCGCCTCGAAGTAGATCACCACGTGCCAGCCGAGCTTGGCGATGCGCGCCGCGATCTCCATGAGCTCGTCCTTGGGCGTGAAGTCCACCAGGCGCTTGACGAAATTGAAGCGCACGCCGCGCACGCCGGCGTCGTGCATGGCCTGCAGCTCCTCGTCGCTCACCGAGCGGCGCACCGTGGCCACGCCGCGCGCCTTGCCGCCCGAGTGCACGAGCGCATCGACCATGGCGCGGTTGTCCGCGCCATGGCAGGTGGCCTGCACCACCACGTTGCGCGCGAAGCCCAGGTGGTCGCGCAGCGCATAGAGCTGCTGCTTGCTGGCGTCGCAGGGCGTGTACTTGCGCTCGGGCGCGTAGGGAAATTCGGCGCCGGGGCCGAACACGTGGCAGTGCGCGTCCACGGCGCCCGCGGGCACCTGGAAGCGCGGCTTGCTCGGGCCGGCGTACCAGTCGAGCCAGCCAGGGGTCTTGGTGAATTCACTCATGTGCGTGCTCCTTGCGTTTCGCTCCGATCAATCCAGCGACACATTGGCCTTCCTGATCACGTCGCCAAAGCGCTGGCTCTCGTCCTTCACGAACTGGGCGAACTGCGCACGCGTGGTGGGGAACTGCTCGTAGCCGAAGGTCTTGAACTTCTCGGCCACATCGGCACCCGTCAGGGCCTGCTCGATGTCGCGCTTGATCTTGTCGGTGACGGCCGCGGGCAGGCCGGGCGGCACGGCGATGGCGTTCCAGCCGGTCACGGCGAAGTCCTTGGGGCCACCGGCTTCGGCCACGGTGGGCACGTCGGGGAACTCGGCCGACCGCTGGGGGCCGGCGAACGCCAGCAGGCGCAGCTTGCCCGCGCGGTACAGCGGCCCGGCGGTGGCGGCGCTGCCCAAGGCGAAGTCGATGTCGCCGGTGGCGACCGAGGTGTACAGCTGCGTGGTCTCCTTGAAGATCACGTGCTCCATCTGCGTGCCGGTGGCGCTCTCGAACAGCTCGGAGCCCAGGTGCACGGGGTTGCCCACCGACCAGGAGCCGTAGTTGAGCTTGCCCGGGCGGGCCTTGGCGTCGGCCACGATGTCGCCCACGGTCTTGTACTTGCTGCCCGTGCCCACGGTGAAGAAGAAGTGGGTCTTGAACAGCGGCAGCAGCGTGTCGAAGTCCTTGGCCACGTCGTAGGGCAGCTTCTTGAACAGGCTGGGGTAGGCGGCCAGGTGCACGTTGTCCAGCACGATCAGGTCGTGGCCGTCCTTGGCACCGCGCTTGAAGGCATCGATGGCGATGAAGCCGTTGCCGCCGGGGCGGTTCTCGACCACCACGGGCTGGTTCCAGATGCGGCCCAGCTTCTCGGCCACGATGCGCGCCACGCCGTCGGGACCACCGCCCACGGGGAAGGGCGTGATGATGCGCACGGGCTTGGTAGGGAAGGCCTGGGCGTGTGCGCCGTGGGACGCGAGGCCCAGGGTGGCGGCCAGGCCCAGGGCCAAGGCAAGACTGCGACGCAGGGGGGACAAGGTGCGAAAGGTCATGGGATGCAGAAAAAAAGAATGCTATAAATTCAATAGCTTCCAGCGCTTTCCAGTAAAGCGTTAGAGGCCTGAAAGATTCAAAACTGGCGTGTCAGTCGATGTACCTGAGGCCCGCCTTCTCCAGGCCGGGGCGCATGTTGTACATATCCAGGCCCAGCACGCCCGAAGCGAGCTTGGCGCGCTTTTCGCCTTCGAAGCTCTCGCGCTTTTGCGCGGCTTCCAGCGTGGCGGCGGCACGTGCGGCGGGCACGCAGACCACGCCGTCGTCATCGGCCACGATCACGTCGCCCGGCGTGACGAGCGCACCGGCGCACACCACGGGGATGTTCACCGAGCCCAGCGTGGCCTTGATCGTGCCCTTGCTGCTGATGGCGCGGCTCCACACGGGGAAGTTCATCTCCTGCAGCGTCTTCACGTCGCGCACGCCGGCGTCGATGATGAGCGCGCGGGCGCCACGGGCCTGGAAGGACGTGGCCAGCAGGTCGCCGAAGTAGCCATCGGTGCATTCGGAGGTGACGGCCGCCACCACGATGTCGCCGGGCTGGATCTGCTCGGCCGCCACATGCATCATCCAGTTGTCGCCGGGCTGCAGCAGCACGGTCACGGCCGTGCCGCTGACCTGCTGGCCGCCGTAGATGGGCCGCATGTACGGCTTGAGCAGGCCCACGCGGCCCATGGCCTCGTGCACGGTGGCCGAGCCCAAAGCGGCCAGGCCGTCGGCGGCCGCGCGGTCGGCGCGGGTGATGTTGCGGTAGACAACGCCTAGTTCGTACATGTCAGAGCCCCTTTGCCTTCAGGCGTGCATCGAGTCGGGAGAACACGCGGCGCGTGTTGGCTTCGTAGATCTGGTGCTTGTCTTCGGCACTGAGGATCGTGGACGCCTCGATGTAGCGCTTGGTGTCGTCGTAGTAGTTGCCGGTGGTCGGGTCGATGCCGCGCACCGCGCCGATCATTTCGCTGGCGAACAGCACGTTCTTCACCGGGATCACCGTGTTCAGCAGGTCGATGCCGGGCTGGTGGTACACGCAGGTGTCGAAGAACACGTTGTTCATCAGGTGCTCGTCGAGCAGCGGCTTCTTCATCTCTTGCGCCAGCCCCCGGAAACGGCCCCAGTGGTAGGGCACCGCGCCGCCGCCGTGCGGGATCAGGAACTTGAGCGTGGGGAAGTCCTTGAACAAATCGCCCTGGATCAGCTGCATGAAGGCCGTGGTGTCGGCGTTCAGGTAGTGCGCGCCCGTGGTGTGGAAGCACGCGTTGCAGCTGGTGCTCACGTGGATCATGGCGGGCAGGTCGTACTCCACCATCTTTTCGTAGATGGGGTACCAGTGCTTGTCGGTCAGCGGCGGGCTGGTCCAGTGGCCGCCCGAGGGGTCGGGGTTCAGGTTGATGCCGACGGCGCCGTATTCGTGCACGCACTTCTCCAGCTCGGGGATGCAGGTGGCGGGATCGACACCGGGGCTTTGCGGCAGCATGGCCACGGGCACGAAATGGTCGGGGAACAGCGTGGAGACGCGGTAGCACAGCTCGTTGCAGATGGCGGCCCAGGTGCTCGACACGTTGAAGTCGCCGATGTGGTGGGCCATGAAGCTGGCGCGCGGGCTGAACAGCGTGATGTCGCTGCCGCGCTCCTTCATCAGCTTGAGCTGGTTGGTCTCTATGGATTCGCGCAGCTCGTCGTCGCTGATGTGCAGGTCTGCCACTTTGGGCATGGCGGCTGGGTCTTTGATGCCGGCGATCTGCGCATTGCGCCAGTTCTCCAGCGCCTTGGGGGCCGTGGTGTAGTGGCCGTGGCAGTCGATGATGAGGCTCATGTCTCGGTTCTCCTTATGTCTATGTCAGTTCTTCGCACCGGCCCGCAAAGCCCGCAAGCCTTGCCGCTGGCACGACGTCATCGCGAGGGACGCCAAGCAAGGGCCGCCCCGCAGCGAGGGCGTCGTCCCCCTTCCCGCAGCGCGCAGCGGTGCGAGAGAAGGGGGAAGGCGCGAAGCGCCTCGGGGGGTTGTTCCTCATACAGGCTCCATGCCCTGCTTGCGCTTGGCATCTGCAGCCTGTGGCGACGCCATGTAGACCAGCAGTTCGCGCGCGGCATCGGCCTGCTGCGACAACGCGCCGATCCCAGCGGAAAACGTGGTCGTGATCTGGATGGCGGGCGGCAGCGGCCCGACGATGGTGATGCCCTGCACGTGCAGCAGCTCGCTCAATTGCTGAAAACCGAGTTCCACCTCGCCCTTGGCCACCAGCGAGCCCACGGGCACGCCGGGCGGGGCCTGCACCATGCGGCCGGCGATCTCATCAGCGATGCCCCAGCGCTCGAACAGTTTTGCCAGCGCCACGCCGCTCGGGCCGGTGGAATAGCTGATGCTGCGCGCCGCCAGCACGGCCTGGCGCACGGCGTCTTCGGAGCCGATGTCCGGCAGCGGCGCACCGGCGGGCACGGCCACCGCCACGCCCGAATGCACCAGGTCCACCACGCTGCCGGGCACGATGCAGCCCGCGGCCAGCAGCCTGGCGATGGCGTCGGAGGCGAGCACCACCACATCGAAGGCCTCGCCGGCCAACACGCGCTGGGCGGCGTCCACACCGCCCACCGCCTCGATGCTGGCGCGGTGACCGGTCGCCTCCTCATAGCCGGAGGTCAGCTCGGCCAGCACCTGGCGGGTGGCCATGGACGAGATTCCGCGAAGGTGTTGGGGCATGACGGGCGTCGATTGGAAAGGGGACAACAAGGCTGCGGCACAGGCGGCGGTGCCGCTGTGTAGGCCGATTCTGGGTGAAGGCAAGTTATACAAAAAGTAGGCACACCATCTATCAGGTATATCATTTACCGATAGGAAACACTCCCCTCTGTCGACCCCCATGGACCTCAAGCAGCTGGAATACTTTGTGCGCGTGGCCGAGCTGGGCAGCTTCACCCGCGCGGCCGCCGCGCTGGACGTGGCGCAGTCGGCGCTGAGCCGCCAGATCCGCCTGCTGGAGGTGGAGCTGCGCCAGAACCTGCTGGTGCGCAACGGCCGGGGCGCCACGCCCACCGAGGCGGGCAAGCTGCTGGTGGAGCACGGGCGCGGCATCCTGCACCAGATGGCGCGGGCGCGCGAAGACATGGACCGCATGCGCGGCGGGCTGTCGGGCCGCGTGGCCATCGGCCTGCCCAACAGCGTGGCGCGGGTGATGACGGTGCCGCTGACCCGCGCGTTCCGCCAGGAGCTGCCCGAGGCGCGCCTGTCCATCAGCGAGGGGCTCTCGGGCGCCATCCTGGAGGGGCTGGTCAGCGGGCGCCTGGACATCGTGGTGCTCTACAACGCCCAGCCCTCGCGCGACATCGATGTGTCGCACCTCATCGACGAAGACCTGGTGCTGGTGCGCGTGCGCCCGCCCGGCCTGGCCGAAGACCCGCCGCCCGGCCCCATCCCGCTGGCCGAGGTGGCGCGGCTGCCGCTGATCATCCCGTCGCGCCCGAACGCCATCCGCATGCATGTGGAATCGGAAATGGCCAGCATCGGCTGCCGCCCCGAGGTGGCGCTGGAGATCGACGGCGTCTCCGCCATCCTGGACCTGGTGGCCGACGGCGCGGGCTGCGCGGTGCTGTCGCGCAATGCGCTGCTCAACTCGCCCCGGCCTTCGGCCTATACCGCCCAGGTCATCGGCACGCCTGGCAAGCCACCGCTGCGCATCGCGCTGTCGCTGGCCACCAGCCTGCAGCGGCCGGCCACGCAGGTGCAAAAGGCGGCGCTGGACCTGATCCAGCGCACCGTGCCGCTGGTTTTCGAGCCTACCTAGAACGGTCCCCCGAGGGAGTGCGGGCCGCAAGCAAGGCATCCGCGTAGTCCTGCCAGCGCGCGCCTTGGGCCACGTCCGCAAACGCGCCCGTGGCGGCCAGGTCGGCCACCCACTGCTGCTTGGCGGCAATGGCCGATGCCATCACGGGCTCCATGCCCGCTTCGCGCACGGTGTGGGCGGACTCGCGCATTTCCTCCGCGCGGCGTTGGCCGTGCTGCGCCACGCGGCTCAGGAAGTACGCGCCCTGCGCGCTCCAGTCGATGCCGGGAAAGGTCTCCTGCAGCGTGGGCAGCACCTGGTCTTCCACACCGTAGTGGCGGGCCGTGGCGTAGCTCTCGGCCACCAGCGCCTCCAGGCCCTTGATCATGATGCTGCGGCACATCTTGATGGCGCTGGCGATGCCCAGTTGCGCGCTCACCGGCTTGGCATCCATGCCCCAGCGGCCCAGCACCTCCGCCAGCGCGGCGGCCTGTGCGCCGCCCAGCAGCATGGGAACGCGGATGCCATGGGGCGGCACCGAGGTCATCACGCCCGCCTCCACGTAGTGCGCGCCGCGCGCATCCACCAGCGCGGCCGCCTGCTGCTTGGTGCCGGGCGATGCGGAATTCAGGTCGAGGAACACCGTGCCCGCGCGCAGGTGCGGTGCGGCCGCTGCGGCCACGGCCAGCGTGCTGGAGGCAGTGACGGCCGAGATGACAAGGTCCGAGCGCCCGCACAGCTCGCGCACCGAGGCCGTGGCCACGACGCCCGCCCGGTCTGCGTGCGCGCGCTCTGCGGACGCGGTGCGATCGTCCCCGAACTTCAGGTCCCAGGCAGCGATGCTCGCCACGCCCGGCTGGCCCTTGAGGCCCGTGCCGAAAATCTTGCCCACCTCGCCGTAGCCAATGAGGCCGATGTGTTCAATCTGCAGGTTCATCTTTTGCCTCCGTGTCGACGCAGCCCCCGGGCGCACCATGCGCCTTGCGGAGCGCCCTACTGCCGCGCGATCTTGGCCCGGGCGATCACATCGGCCCAGCGCCGCGCGTCGGCCGCCAGGTGTTCGCTGGCCTGCGCGGGCGTGCTGCCCTGGGCCTGCAGGTTCAGCTCCAGCAGGCGTTTTTTCACGTCGGGCTGGGCCAGGGCCGCCTGCACTTCGCGCGAGAGCCGCTCCACCACGGCGGGCGGTGTGCGCGCGGGCACGGCCAGGCCGTTCCAGGACGTGACGTTGAAGTCCTCCAGCGGGCCGCCGCTTTCGCGCACCGTGGGCACACCGGGCAGCTGCGGCGCGCGCCGGGCGCCCAGCACGGCCAGCGGGCGCAGGGCCTTGGCGGCGACCTGCGGCATCAGAGCGCCGAGGATGTCCACCATGGCGTCCACCTCGCCGCCGCGCACGGCCGTGATGACCGGCGGCGTGCCGTTGAAGGGCACCACCTGGGCGTCGATGCCGGCGGTCACCTTGAAGAGTTCGGCCGCCAGGTTCTGCGTGGTGCCGATCTGCGGCGTGCCGATGTTGAGCTTGCCCGGGTGGGCGCGGCCGTAGGCCAGCAGGTCCGCCAGGGTGGAAAAGCGCCCGCCTTCGCGCACGACGATCGCGAGGTCGAAGGTGGCCAGCAGGGACACCGGCGCGAAGTCCTTGAGGGTGTCGAAAGGCAGCGAATGGAACAGCGCGGCGCTCACCGCCGTGCCGCTGCTGATGAGCAGCAGCGTGTGGCCGTCGGGCTCGGCACGCGCCACCAGTTCGCCCGCCACCACGCCGCCGGCGCTGGGCTTGTTCTCGATCACCACGCTCTGCCCCAGGGGGCCCGCGATTTTCTGGCCCACCGTGCGCGCCGTGATGTCGGCCGCGCCGCCCGCGGCGTTGGGCACCACGATGCGGAGGGGGCGCGAGGGGAACGCCGGCTGCTGCGCCTGGCTCCCGGCCGCGAAAGGCACGGCGCACAACGCCAGCAGGGTTCTGCGGTGCAGGAAGGCCATGGCGGATCTACCGCGCCACGCCCAGCAGGCGGCCGAGCAGCTCGGGCTGCGCCTGCAGCTCCGCGGCCGTGCCGGTGTGCACCACGGTCCCCCGGTCCAGCACGGCGGCCTGGTCGGAGATCGCCAGGATGGCCTGCGGGTGTTGCTCCACGATGATGGCCGACAGGCCTTCTTCGCGCGTGATGCGGCGGATGGCGCGCAGCAGCTCTTCCACGATGATGGGCGCCAGGCCTTCGAGCGGCTCGTCGAGCAGCAGCAGGCGCGGGTTGAGCACCAGCGCGCGGCCCACGGCCAGCATCTGCTGCTCGCCGCCCGACAGTTGCGTGCCCAGGTTGGTCTTGCGTTCGGCCAGGCGCGGAAACATTTCGTACACGCGCTCTGGGGTCCAGGGCCGGGCACTGGAACCCTTGCGGCCGGGGCGCGCCACGGCCGTGAGGTTCTCGTGCACCGTGAGCGACTTGAAGATGTTGCGCTCTTGCGGCACCCAGCCGATGCCGGCCGCCGCGCGCTCGTGCGAGGGCAGCCTGTGCAGCACGGCACCGCCCAGCGACACGCTGCCGCCATGCTGGCGCGTGGCCCCCGCCAGGGTGTTGATGAGCGTGGTCTTGCCGGTGCCGTTGCGGCCCAGCAGCGCCAGGGTGTCGCCCTCGGCCAGCGAGAGGGAGATGCCTTGCAGCACCACGGCCTCGCCGTAGCCCGCGCTGAGGCCTTCGATCTTCAACAGCTCAGGCATGCGCATCCTCCCCATGCCCCAGGTACACGGCCTTCACCTGCGGGTCGTTGGCAATCGTGTCCGGGTCGCCCTCGGTGAGCACCGTGCCGTTGACCAGCACCGTCATGCGGTTGGCAAAGCTGAAAACCAGGTCCATATCGTGTTCGATCAACAGCACCGAGACATCGGCGGGCAGTGCCGCCACGGTCTGCAGCAGTTCTTCGCGTTCGCCCGCAGGCACGCCGGCCACGGGTTCATCCAGCAGCAGCACGCGCGGCTCGCAGGCCAGGGCGATCGCGATCTCCAGCAGGCGGCGCTTGCCGTAGGCCAGCACGCGCGTTTCCTCGGCCATCACGGAGGTCAGGTGGAACTGCTCGAGCAGTTGCTCGCAGCGCTCGGTAACCGCACGGCGCGCGCCCAGCGGCTGCCACCATTTGCCGCCCAGGCCCTGGTGCTGCGACACGGTGAGCGCCAGGGTTTCCAGCGGCGTGAGGCTGTCGAACAGCTGGTTGATCTGGAAGGTGCGCACCATGCCGCGCGCCACGCGCTGGTGCGGCGCCAGGCGCGTGATGTCCTGCCCTTCGAGCACGATGGAGCCTTCGGTGGGCTCCAGCACGCCGGTCAGCAGGTTGATCAGCGTGGTCTTGCCCGCGCCGTTGGGGCCGATGAGCGCATGGCGTGCACCCTTTTTCAGATCGAGCGTGACGTTGTTCGTGGCCGTGATGCCGCCGAAGCGCTTGACCAGTCCCTGCGCCGACAGCACGGTGGTGGAGGTTGTCGTGTTCATATCAATGGCCTCCCGCGCTGGAGCTGGCGCCGGGCTTGCGCCCGGCGCGGAACCAGGTCCAGGGGCGGAACAGGCGGTCGCGCCCGACCAGCACCAGCACCACGAGGAACAGGCCGATCCAGAACGTCCAGTACTGCGGTGTGACGGAGGAGATCACGTCCTGCAGCAGCTTGAAGCCCACGGCGCCCAGGATGCCGCCGTAGAGCCAGCCCACGCCGCCGATCACGAGGATCAGCATCACGTCGGCCGAGCGGTGGAACTCGAACAGGTCCAGCGACGCAAAGCCCGTGGTCTGCGTGAGCAGCGCGCCCGCGGCGCCCGCCAGTGCGGCGGCCAGCGTGTACACCTGCGCCAGCTTGGCCGTGACGGGGATGCCGATGGCCATGGCGCGCAGCCGGTTGTCGCGGATGGCCTTGAGCGTGGCGCCGAACGGCGACTGCACGATGCGCCGCGCGATGAGGAAGAACACCAGCAGCACGGTGAGCGAATACCACGCCGCCGTGCGCCCGTACAGGTCGAACTCGAACTGGCCGAGCACCGGGCCCATCACCACGCCCTGCAGGCCGTCGGCGCCGCCGGTCAGCCAGTCGAGCTTGTTGGCCAGCTCCAGCATGATGAGGCCCACGCCCAGCGTGACCATGAGCCGCGTGAGGTCGGTGCCGCGCATGATGGTGAGCGAGGCCACCGCCCCCAGCACCGTGGCCGCCGCGATGCCCACCGCCAAGCCCACCAGCGGGTCGGGCATCACGTGCTTGGCGAACAGCGCCGCCGCATAGCCGCCCAGGCCGAAGAAGGCCGCATGGCCCAACGACACGATGCCGGTGTAGCCCAGGATCAGGTCCAGCGACAGGGCGAACAGCGCCACGATGGCGATCTCGTTGATGATGAGCGCATGGCTGGGCAGCGCCAGCGGCGCCACGAAGGCCAGGATCCAGAAGATGGGTTCCCACCAGCGAAAGCGCCGGGCCTTCAAGAGGATGGAGGTCTGAGCGTTCATCTCATTTCCCTCCCTTGCGGACAAACAGGCCCTGGGGCCGCCAGATCAAAATCACGATCATGAGGCTGTACACGATGAAGGCACCCAGCTTGGGGATGTAGTACTTGCCCGCCACGTCGGCGATGCCCAGCAGCAGCGCGGCCAGCAGCGGGCCGGTGATGGACGAGGTGCCGCCCACCGCCACCACGATCAAAAAGTAGATCATGAACTTGAGCGGGAAGCTCGGATCGAGCCCCAGCACCTCGGCGCCCAGCGCACCGCCCAGCCCCGCCAGGCCCGAGCCAAACGCGAAGGTGGACAAAAACACGATGTTCACGTTGATGCCCATGCCGGCGGCCACGCGCTGGTCGTCCACGCTGGCGCGCAGGCGGCTGCCGAAGCGTGTCTTGGTCAGCACGTACTGCAGCCCTACCGTGAGCGCCGCGCACACCGCGATGATGAACAGCCGGTAGTGCCCCATGCCCAGCATGAAGGCGCCGCTGCCGATCTCGGTGCGGCCCTTGAGCCATTCGGGCAGCTGCATGATCTGCTGGGTGGAGCCCACAAAGTAGTCCACGCTGGCCACGGCCATGAAGACCAGCCCGATGGAGAACAGCACCTGGTCCAGGTGCGCCTTGTTGTAGAGCGGCCGGTACAGCGTGCGCTCCAGCACCGCCCCCAGCAACGCCGTGCCGACAAAGGCCAGAGGCAGGCACACCAGAAACGGCACGCCCAGCCGCTGCATCAGCAGCACCGTGATGTACCCGCCCGCCATGGCAAAGGCCCCGTGCGCCAGGTTGATGAAGTTCATCAACCCCATGGTCACGGCCAGACCCACCGCCAGGATGAACAGCAGCATCCCGTAGGCCACGCCGTCGAAAAGAATGGTCAGCATGAAATCACTTCAATGAAGACGAACAAGAGTCATGGGCTCGTGCACGGCGCCCTGGCTTCGACATGCTCAGCCCGAACGGGTGGAGGAAAGAGGGCCACCGACCCCAAAAACTGGCACGCCCCACACCGGATGGAAAACCGCCCCCGCCCGCAACAACCGGCGCGCCCCAGGCCAGTGCCACCGTGGAACTGGCTTCGCCAGGCCACGGGTGGCGTCCCCCTCCGGGGGAAGGCGCGAAGCGACTCAGGGGGGCTTCCTATCCCGGGGTTACTTGGTTTTTCCGGGGTCCTTCACATCCTTGATCACATCGAACTCCACGTTGTACAGCTGCCCATTCACGCGCTCCACCTTGCGCAGGTACACGTTCTGCACGATGTCGCGGGTCTGCGCGTCGATGAACACCGGGCCGCGCGGGCTTTCAAAAACCTGGCCCTTCATGGCGGCCAGCAGCGCGTCGCCACCACCCGCGCCCTTGGTGGTGCGCAGCGCTTCGTAGATCACGCGCATGCCGTCGTAGCCGCCCACGGCCATGAAGTTGGGGCGCAGGCCCTTGTTGGCCTTCTCGAAGGCATCCACGAACTTCTTGTTCAGCGGCGAGGGGTGCGCGGCCGAGTAGTGGTGCGAGGTGACCACGCCCAGGGCGCCGTCGCCCATGTCGTTGAGCTGGTCGTCATCGGTCACGTCGCCAGTGGCGATGAGCTTGATGCCGGCCTTGTCCATGCCGCGTTCCAGGAACTGCTTCATCACCGCGGCGCCCGCGCCCGAGGGCACGAACACGAACAGCGCGTCGGGCTTGGCGTCGCGCACCTTCTGCAGGAAGGGCGCGAAGTCGGGGTTGCGCAGCGGCACGCGCAGGGCCTCGGTCACCTGGCCGCCGTTGAACGTGAGGCGCTGGTTGAAGTACTTCTCGGCGTCGATGCCGGGGCCATAGTCGCTCACCAGCGTCACCACCTTCTTGATGCCGTTCTTGGGCGCCCAGTCGGCCAGGGCGACCGACACCTGGGGCAGCGTGAAGCTGCTGCGCACCACGTAGGGCGATGCCTCGGTGATGCTCGACGTGGCGGCCGCCATCACCACCAGCGGGGTCTTGGACTGCGTGGCCAGCGGCGCCGTGGCCATGGCCGACGGCGTGATGCCCATGCCGGCGAGCACGTTCACCTTCTCGTTCACCACCAGTTCCTGGGCCAGGCGGCGCGTCACGTCGGGCAGGCTGGTGTCGTCCTTGATGATGAGCTGCACCTTCTTGCCGGCCACGGTGTCGCCGTTCTGCGCCATGTAGAGCTTGGCGGCGGCCTCGATCTGGCGCCCCGTGGTGGCCTGCTGGCCTGTCATGGGCAGGATGAGGCCGATCTTGAAGACGTTGTCCTGCGCCGACGCGGGCACGGCGGCCAGGAGGCCTGCGGACAAAGCCAGGGCGGCAGCGGCCGAGGCGCGAAGAAGGTGGCGTTTTTGCATCGTTGTCTCCTGTGGAATGTCGTTGTATACAGCAACTGCTGGCCGGAGTTTGGAGCGTGGGGCGTCATTTCACAAGTGGGATTTCCGACTTTTAGATATCGCCAAATGGGATAACTAAGCCTTCCGCTGGGTGCCCTGGGGCGGCACCCTGTCCTTCGGGCGCAGAGGGCAGCCACGGGCTGGGGCCAACCCGGACTCGCCGGGGCCGCGCCCGCCTGCTTCATGCGCGGCACCCTGGAGGGCCGGCAAAAGTCCACATCGCCGCAGTATCAAAAAGATAGCTGCTGGCGCTTTCCACATATGCCCCGAACCCCATTTTTCCGCCCAAGAATCACCCGCGCTCGCGGATGAGCCCCACCCCCGGCAGCCCCTGCACCTGCGCCGCCTGCACGGCCGCCAGCAGGTTGCGCCGGGTGACGCGCGAGTGTTCGCGCATGATGGCCTCCGCCCGCGCGCCCTCGCGGCGTTCGATGGCATCCAGGGCCTGGCGGTGCTGGTCCTGCGCCACCACCAGCATGTCGCGCGCCGCGTGCGAATGCGTCTGGACCACCACGAAGGCCGAGGGCGACGCGAAGGGCAGGCCCTTGACGCGGTCCAGCTCGCGCGCAATGACATCGCTGCCCACCATGCGGCTGAGCAGCAGGTGAAAACGCGCGTTGAGCTCCACGTAGCGCGCGAAGCCCTCGTCGTCCAGCGTGCGCGGGACCAGGGCGGCATCGATGTCGTCCAGGCAGGCGTGGGCCTGGGCCAGCACGGTGGCCTCCACGCCGCGCTCGGCGGCCAGGCGCGCGGCCAGCCCTTCCATGGTGCCGCGCAATTCGATGGCATCGGCGACATCCGTCTCGGAGAAGGTGCGCACCGCATACCCGCCCCCGGGCAGCCGGTGCAAAAGCCCTTCCTGCTCCAGCCGCATCAGCGCCGCGCGGATGGGCGTGCGCGACACCCCCAGTTTTTCCACGAGCGTCAGTTCGGCGATGCGCGCACCGCCCGGCAGCTCGCCCGCCAGGATCATCTCGCGCAGCCGCAACTGCGCCTTCACGGCCTGGGAGGCGCCCGCGTCAGCCACGGGGGAAGGACCGGAAGCGGTCAAGGGGTCGTCGTTCAGATTCATGGGGGGAACTCCACGCCCGGCCTTGCGCAGGCCGGCGAAGAAATACACAGACAGAGGCGCCATGTGGCGCCCCTCAATGTATACAAAAATTCCCCCCTGGATTCACAACACGCCCAGCAAAATCAATCAAAACAACAGCTTATAGGCCATGCCAATGTGCGATAGCTGATTTCGTTGATTTTTATGTATACAGCGCCGCCGGCATTTCGCACAATTCGGACCAGCGCCCAGGCTTTGCGGCCGTGCCGCCCCGGGCCCCACGACCCCCACAGAAAGAGACAAACCGCCATGTATCCCAAGAACGCCTGGTACGTCGCCTGCACACCCGACGAAATCGCGGACAAGCCCCTGGGCCGCACCATCTGCGGCGAGAAGATCGTGTTCTACCGCCCCGCGCCCGACCAGGTCGCCGCGCTCGACGACTTCTGCCCCCACCGGGGCGCGCCGCTGTCGCTGGGCACCGTGTGCGACGGCCACCTGCAATGCGGCTACCACGGCCTGCGGGTGGAATGCACGGGCAAGTCGGTGTCCATGCCCGGCCAGCGCGTGCAGGGGTTTCCCAAGGCGCGCAGCTTTCCGGTGGTGGAGCGCTACGGCTTCATCTGGGTGTGGCCCGGCGACGCGGCCCAGGCGGACCCGGCCACCATCCACCACCTGCCCTGGGCCGACAACCCCGAATGGGCCTATGGCGGCGGGCTGTACCACATCGCCTGCGACTACCGCCTGATGATCGACAACCTGATGGACCTCACGCACGAGACCTACGTGCATGCCACCAGCATCGGGCAAAAGGAAATCGACGAGGTGCCCTGCAAGACCCGCGTGGAGGGCGACGAGGTCATCACCAGCCGCTTCATGGAAGGCATCGAAGCCCCGCCGTTCTGGAAGATGGCGCTGCGCATGAACGGCCTGCCCGACGACCAGCCCGTGGACCGCTGGCAGATCTGCCACTTCACGCCACCGAGCCACGTGCTGATCGAAGTGGGCGTGGCGCTGGCCGGCCACGGTGGCTACGACGCGCCGGCCGACAAGAAGGCGTCGAGCATCGTGGTGGACTTCATCACGCCCGAGACCGAGACCTCCATCCACTACTTCTGGGGCATGGCGCGCAACTTCAAGCCGCAGGACCCGTCGCTCACCACGCAGATCCGCGAGGGCCAGGGCAAGATCTTTGCCGAAGACCAGGAAATGCTGGAGCTGCAGCAACAGAACCTGCTGCGCTACCCCGAGCGCAAGCTGCTCATGCTCAACATCGACGCGGGCGGCGTGCAATCGCGCAAGGTGCTGGACCGCGCCCTGGCGGCCGAACGCGCGCCCGCGGAGCAGCCGGCATGACCGCCCAGGAGACCCTGCAGGTCCGCGTGGCCAGCAAGCGGGCCGAGGCCGAAGGCATCGCCAGCTTCGAGCTGGCGCGCGTGGACGGCGCGGCGCTGCCCCCTTTCAGCGCGGGCTCGCACATCGACGTGCACCTGCCCGGGGGGCTGACCCGGCAGTACTCGCTGTGCAACGCCTCGCACGAATCGCACCGCTACCGCATCGCGGTGCTGCGCGACCCCGCTTCGCGCGGCGGCTCGGTTGCCATGCACGACAGCGTGCACGAGGGCGACGTGATCACCATCAGCACGCCACGCAACCACTTCGCGCTGCACCCGGCGCAGCGCACGCTGCTCCTGGCGGGCGGCATCGGCGTGACGCCGCTGCTGTGCATGGCCGACCGGCTGGCGCACACGGGCGCCGACTTCACGCTGCACTACTGCACCCGCTCGGCCGAACGCACGGCGTTCGCCGGCGAGATCGCCGCCTCGGCCATGGCGCCGCACACGCAGTTCCACTTCGATGCGGGCGCTCCCGGCCAGAAGCTCGACCTGCCCGCGGCGCTGGCCGGACCCGGGCCCGACAAGCGCCTGTATGTGTGCGGCCCCCCGGGCTTCATCGACCACGTGGTGAGCACCGCCAAGGCCCTGGGCTGGCCGCAGGACCATATCCACCTCGAATACTTTGGCGCCCCCGCGCAGGACACCTCGGGCGATCAGGACTTCGACGTGCGCATTGCCAGCACCGGCAAGGTCTACCGCATTGCCTGCGATGTGTCGGTGGTGGAGGCCCTGCGCAGCGAAGGCATCGACATCCTGACCTCGTGCGAGCAGGGCGTGTGCGGCACCTGCCTCACGCGCGTGCTGGAGGGCGAGGTGGACCACCGGGACATGTACCTCACCGACGAAGAAAAAGCGGGCAACGAGCAGTTCATGCCCTGTTGCTCGCGCGCGCGCAGCAAGCTGCTGGTGCTGGATCTGTGAAGTTGACCGCCCCCTGAGTCGCCCGTGGCGCCGTCCTCCTGAAGGGGGACGGAGCCCCCGAAGCGGGGCGGTTGTTGCTTGGCGGGCCTCGCGGGGGGCACGCCCAGCTCATGCACCCGCTCCAGGACAAACACCAGGCTCCTGGAAAAGCTCCTGAATTTATAGCTGCCAGCGCTTATCCATCAAGCGCTGGCGGCCAATTTCATTCAAAACTACTCTTCCACCGCCGTCCGGATGGTGTCGCGGCCGTGGCGGTCCTTGGCCCGGCCCAGGTCGGTATCGAGGGCGCGGCCCAGCTTGTCGGCGGCACCGATGAAGGCGTTGGCCATCTTGTCGGCTTCGTCGGTCACGGTGATGGGCTGGCGACCCGTCACGCGCGCTTCGATGCGGCAGCGCTTGTCGTTGGCGCCGGACTTGCCCGCATCCAGGTCCGACAGAAACACCTCCAGCCGCGTGACGTGATCCTGAAAGCGCGACAGGCGGCTTCTGGATTCATCCGTGATCCACTGCGCGAGCGACTCGCCGCCGTGGATGTGGTCGTCTGTGTTGACGTGTACTTGCATCGGGGTTCCTTTCAGATGACGTTGCTTGAGAAACCTGTCTGACTGGGAGTCGTCGGCTGCGGATTGGCCACAGCGGTCCATTTTTTTACCGTCTTTGGCCCCATGGCTCGGCCATGGGGCTGCAAATCCAGCAAAAACCATCCTCGCCGGGGCCAATCTTCGCTTCGACGCTCCAGGTCAGACAGGCTCCCGACCCCATGATGGCACCGCGGGCCATGTCCCCGGTGAATACATGTCAAAACATCCTCACAACTTGTCCAGCGCCACGGCGGGCGACCAGTCGCCGCCAGCGGGCAAGGCGCGCGCCACGGCCACGCGCTCCTGCAGGCGCAGCGCCGCCGCATCGCCGGGCACGCGCGCCAGCACCTGCGCCAGATGGCCATTGGCGCGCTCCCAGTCGCGCGCATGGAAGGCGCCCAGCGCCGCCAGGCTGGCATCGCGCACCACGGCATCGTCGCAGGGCGTGAACACGCGCACCGACTCGGTCTTGCCCTTGACGATCACATCGTCCAGCGCGCGCAGCGCCACCGAGGCGGGCAACTGCGCGGCCGTGGCGGCCGACAGCAGGATGCCCGTGCCAAACGCCTTGTTGGCGCCCTCCAGCCGGGCCGCGAGGTTCACCGCGTCGCCGATCGCGGTGTACGAAAAGCGCTGTTCCGACCCGACGTTGCCCACGACCACCCGCCCCGTGTGCAGGCCGATGCGCATGTGGATGGGCGGCAGCCCCCGCGCCACGAGGTCGGCCACCAGCGCCTGCATCGCCTGCTGCATGGCGATGGCCGCCTGCACCGCATGCGCGGCATGCTGCGGGTCGTCCAGCGGCGCGCCCCAGAACGCCATCACGGCATCGCCGATGAACTTGTCCACCGTGCCGCCGCTGGCATGCACGATGGGCGTCATCGCGTTGAAATAGCCGGTGAGGACCTCCACGGTCTGCTCCGCGCTCAGCTGCTCGGACAAGGTGGTGAAGTTGGCCAGGTCGGTGAACATCAGCGTCACCTCGCGCGCCTCGCCGCCCAGGCGCATCAGCCCGGGCTGCGCGATGAGGCGCGAGACCACGGCGGGGGGCACGTACTGCGCGAACATCGCCCGCGTCTGGCGGGCCCGCTGGCGCACGATGGCAAAGCCCACGAGCGCGGCCGCGCCATAGACGGCCACCGCGGCCGCGGCGGGCAGCAGCGGCGGCCACCAGAGGCGAAAACCGGCGAACAGCCACCACGACACGGCCCCCATCGCCACCACCAGCGCCCCCGTGAGCGCCGCCGCGCCCGCAGGGTGCAGGCGGCGGCTGCCCCACAGCAGCACGGGTACCAGCAAGGCGGTGAGCGCGAGCGTCCAGCCCTCCGAAACGCTGCGCAGCCCGCCGCCGGACAGGAAGTTGTCCACCAGCGTGGCCTGCAGCTCCACCCCCGGGAACAGCCGCTCGCCCCCCGCCGTGCCAAACGGCGAATTGAAGAGATCGGCCTGCGAGCGCGTGAGCTCGGTGGCCGTGCGCGCCGAGCGCCCCACCAGCACGATCTTGCCTTTGAAGAAGCCCGCGGGCAGCAGGCCCGGCTCCAGCGCCTGGTAGTACGAGCGCGTGTCAAAGGTGCCACGCGGGCCCCGGTAGCCAATCCAGTCGAAGTGGCGCAGCACCGGCATCTGGCCGCGCGCCTCGGCCGCGCGCTGCGCCAGGCGCAGCGCAAAACTCTCGCGCGCCACCGGGGCGCGGCGCACCACGAAGTCGTCGTCCGGCTCCACGCCGGCATCGCCCGCATCGGCACCGGCGTCCAGAAAACGCTGCAGCGGGAGAACGTCCATCCACAGCGCGGCGTTGGCGCTGTCGATCTTCTCGCGGGTGGCGGCCAGGACCACGGGGCCTGTCTCGGCGATGCTGCGCGCCAGGGCGGCGTCTTGCGCCTCGGTGGACGGGTCGGCGAACACGATGTCCAGGCCCACGGCGGCGGCGCCCTCCGCGTGCAGGCGCCGCAGCAGGGCCGCATGCATGCCGCGCGGGAACGGCCAGGTCTGCTGCAGTTCCTGGAAGGTGGGTTCGTCGATCGCCAGGATCACCACGGGCAGGCCCGGGCGCTGCGGCGCGGCCAGGGCCGTGAGCACGTCGAAGGTCTTGAACTCCAGCGCGTGCCACGGGCGGCTGAGCGTGGCGGCGCCCACCAGCAGCAGCGCCAGCGCGCAGGCCCCCAGCGACAGCAGCCGCTGCCGGCGCCGCGCGGTGGGCGCGGCAGGCTCAGAAGCGGTAGCGCGCGTCCAGGACATAGCGGGTCTTCCTGCGGTCCGACTTCGGCGCCCACAGGTTCATGGCGGCCACACCCACGACCCAGTGCTTGTCCTGCGATTCCCAGAATCCCATGAGGTCCACGCCCCAGCCCGGCGCGATGCGCGTGAGGTTCTCCTTGTCCTCGAAGCGCTCCGACCGGTACACCGCGCGGCCGCTCAGGTACAGCCGCTGCGGGCTGGCCCAGGTGGCGCCCACCGCCAGCGTGTGGCGCGGGATGTAGGGGATGCGGCCTACGGGCACGTCCGCGTCGTGGCTGCGGCTTTCGCTGCCCTGGTAGAGGTACTTGGCATAGCCCGACCAGCGCCGGCTGAACATGTGGTTGAGGCCCGCGCCCAGGGTCTTGAGCGTGCCGGAGTCGAAGCTGGGCGTGTCTTCCAGCAGGTCGGTGGTCGAGAGGTTGACGAGCTGCGCGTTGCGCATTTCTTCGAGGAACGGCAGGCTGGGCGTGCGCAGGTCCACGCCCACGGTGCCGGGGTTGCGCACGCGCAGGTGGTCCGCGCGCAGGCTCAGGAAGGTGCTGGCACCCAGCTCCAGGCCCACCTGCGCCACGGTGCGCTTGTGGCGGCCGCCGGCCTCGACCAGACGGTCCTCGACGGGAATCCCCGCCGTTTCCACGCTGGTGAGCGTCGATACGCTGAGCGGGCGCAGCCAATCCTGGTAGGCCATGCGCACCGTGGTGCCCTGCGCTGGCTGCCAGACGAGGCCGACGCGCGGCGTGACCACGCGTTCCATCTCGGCGCGGCGCGCCTCCTCCTCGCTGAAGTGGTCCAGATTCACCAGGTAGCTCTGCGTCAGGCCATCGACGCGGTGGCGTATCTGCTGCAGGCCCAGCGCCGCATCCAGGTTCAGCGCGGGGTCCAGGCGCTGGGTCGTGGCCAGGGTCAGGGCGGTGTAGCGCCGGTCCACGCGGTTGTACCCGCCCACCAGCAGGTAGTCGCGGTACTCGCCTACGCCCGGGATGTTGGCGCCCACGGCCGCCTCGCCCCCGATCAGGTTGTTCTGGCGTTCGCGCACGTGCTCCAGCGCCACGCTCCAGCGGCTGCCGGGCGCGGTGTCCACCGTATGGCGCAGTTGCAGGTCGGTGAACTGTTTCTTGGGTTCGCTGCTCACGCCCATCAGGCTCACGAAGGGCGGCTGCAGATACAGCGTGGGGTAGCGCAGCAGCAGGATGTCCTCCACGCTGCGCCCCAGCTTGATCCAGGTCTGCTCGGTCGGCCCCCAGCGGTAGGACATGCCCAGGGCGCCCTGGGTGCTCTTGTTGTCCATGGAGGTCTCGAACAGGTTCTGGCTGCGCAGGCGCATGTCGAACTGGTTCACATAGGCAAACAGGTTGATGCGCTCGGTGGGCTGCATGCCTGCGCCCACCGTGACCGCGCGTGCGCGCACGTCGCCATAGCCGCCCCGCACGGCCGGGGCATCGTTGACCTGCAGATCGAACGGAAACTCGCTGGCATTGGCCGACTGCGCCTTGAAGAACCACGACACGGGCACGTGGGTATTGTCCATGCCGTTGAGGGTGACCGCGGGCGCCCGCATGCGGTACAGGTCCTTGTCCAGCGTCACCCCCACGGCCCCGTGCGCGCCCGGCTGCTGCAGCAGCGACGAATACCGCTGGCTCGCGCCAAACGCCATCGGGTCCGTGAGGAAGCCCTGGAACAGCGCCGAGTTCTTGTTGAACTCGCCCGGGTAGCGGTCCGCCAGGAACAGGTGGCTGCCGCCCCAGTACGGGTAGAAGCTCTGCTGCGCCAGCTCCAGCGCCCAGTCCTCCATGCCGAAGAACGCGAGCGAGGCGCCCAGGTTGGCGCTGCCCTTCTGGTCATTGGCCACCTGGTTGAGGGACTTGAGATAGGGCATGCGTTCGACGGCGGCGCGGGCCGCCTCCACGGCCTCGCCAGGCTGGAACAGGTCGGTGTGGATCTGCGCGAGCAGCATGTACGGGACGGGGTCCTTGTCGTCCAGGGCGCTGGCCTGGTGCAGCGTGGCCAGGGCATCCTGGTGGCGGCCGAGCTGGTAGTACGCCACGGCCGTCCAGGTCTTGGCGCGCGCGTAGCGGGGCTCCATCACCCCGGCGCGCAGGAACACGTCGAGCGCGGCCTGCGGCTGGCCCTGCTTGAGGTGCAGCAGCCCCTGCCCCGTGAGCGCCACATAGTCCGCCGGGTTCTCGCCGAGCGCCGTGTTGAATGCCTGGCCCGCCTCCGTGAACTGGTTGGCGAAGATCTCCAGCGTGCCCAGTTCGCCCCAGGCGCCCGGGCTCTGCGGCGCGAGCGCCAGGGCCTGCTTCAGGCTGGCGCGGGCCGGGCCGGAGTCCTCGCGCTCCGTGTGCGCGCTGCCCAGGCCCTGCCAGCCGCGCGCGTCGCCCCCGGCCAGCCGCGTGGCCTCGGTGTAGGCCGCCAGCGTGGCGGGCGCATCGCCCCGGCGGCGGGCCAGCTCGGCGCGCACCAGGGCGATCTCCGCGTGCGCGGTGCCCTGCGCCGGGGCCAGCGTGGCCGTGGCGTCCTCCACGCGGTCGCTCAGCATCTGCACCCGGGCCAGCTGGGCCACCAGCGCGGGGTGCGCGGGCCAGTGCTGCAACGCCGTGCGCAGGGTCTGCGCGGCGGCGGCACCATCGCCGTCCATGAGCTGCAGGTCCGACTGCATCAGCCACGCGGGCAGCGGGGCGGCGGCCGGCGCGGCGGCGGCGAGCTGGCGCGCCAGCAGTTCGCGGGCGGCCAGCACCTCGCCGGACTGCAGCGCGATGGCGGCGTCCATCACCGCCGCCCACGGTGCGGGCGCCTGGCCCCGCGCCTGCGCCAGCGCGGCGCGGGCGGTGGCCAGATCGCGGGCGGCCAGCGCGGCGCGCACCGGCGCGAGCGGCGGCGGCACGGGCTCGGCGGCGAGGTGCGGCACGGGGTCGGCGCGCAGGGCGTTCACCCACTGGATGCGGTCGCGCGGCTGGCTCAGCACGAGCTTGACCGGGGCCTTGCCCACCTCGGCGATGGCGGCCTCGTTGGCGCCCACCGAGACCTGGCCCTGCGCATTGGAGAACTCCACCGTGCCCGACAGCACCGTGAGCAGCGTGCGGCCATCGTCCTCCACGGCGAGGTCCCAGTCCGTGCCGCGGATCGCGGCGGTGGCGGCCGGCGTCTCCAGGTTCAGCCGGCTGCCATCGGCCCGGCGCGTCTGCGTCCACGCGCGCCCGGCGTTGAGCAGCAGGGTGGTCACGGGCTGGGCCGGCGTGGCCACGCCCTTGACCTGCAGCACGGTGTTCTGGTGCAGGCGCAGCTGCGTGTCGTCGGCGAACAGCAGGGCCATCTTGGCGGCCTGGCGCGTGCGCACGAAGTCGCCCGTGGCCAGGGCCTGGGCGGGGCGGGCGGGCTGCCAGTCGGCGGCGGCCGCGGCGCGCTGGTCGCCCGTACCCTGCAGGCTGATGATCTCCGCGGCCGCGCCCGCGGGCACGGCCGCGTGGCCGGAGAGCGGCCAGGCCAGGGCGGTCAACGCGGCCAGCGCCGTGAGGGCGGGCAGGCAATTCTTCTTGTGGGGCATGTCGTGGACTTTCGGGGAAGGCTGGAATGGCACCCGCCGGGCGCAACCTCCCTGGCGCCCGGCGTGCAGAAATTATCACGAGCCCCGGCCCCGCAGCCCCCCGCCTTCACGCTGCATGCGCTTGCATTTTCATGAAGAAAGCCACATTTCGCAGCATCAAGTCAGGGCCCGGGGATCGCGCACCACCCCGCACGGCCCCTTCCTACAGACGCCGTGCGGGGTCGGTGCTACAAATTGGCATACCCCTTGCATCGCACCGGGTGCACACCATTTGCGTACTGCCCGGAGCCCTCCACCATGCCCGCTTCCCGCCGCCTCAAGATTGGTCTGTCCGCCTGTTTCCAGCATGCCGACCCCACCCGCCCGCTTTTCACCGGCAAGACGCTGCAGTATGTCGAGCAGTCCATCGCGCACTGGCTCATGTCCGCCGGCGCGATGGTCGTGATGGTGCCCTGTCCCACGGGCGAGACGGCGCGCGGCGACGTGACGCTCGCGCACTACGCCGACTGGCTCGACGGCGTGGTCATGCACGGCGGCGCCGACGTCTGGCCGGGCAACTACGGCGAGGAACCGCTGCGCGAGGAGTGGCTGGGCGACCGGGTGCGCGACCTGTACGACCTGGCCGTGGTGAAAGCGTTCGCCGAGGTGCGCAAGCCCATCTTCGGCGTCTGCCGGGGCCTGCAGCTGATCAACGTGGCGTTTGGCGGTGCGCTCTACCAGGACCTGCAGACCCAGCACCCCGGGGCGCTGGAGCACCGCAACGCGACCACGTACGACCAGCATTTCCACGACATCCATATCGTGCCGGACTCGCACCTGGCCAAGCTGTATCCCGACACGCCCCGCGCCCGCGTCAACAGCATCCACCACCAGGGCATCAAGCGGGTGGCGCCGGATTTTGTCGTCGAGGCCCTGAGCGAACCCGACGGCGTGCCCGAAGCGATCCGCCTGAAGCCCGCGCCAGGGCGCGGCTACATCGCCGCCACGCAGTGGCATCCGGAATTTCACAAGGTGGGCGCGGACACCTTGGACGACACCGCCATCCTCGACGACTTCCTGTCCGCCTGTGCGCTGGCCAAGGCCAACCCCCCGCCGCACCGCGGCCCCCTGCGCATCCGCGACCGGGCGACACGGATGCTGCGGCAGGCGCTGCACAGGACCCGGGAGTGAGCGCACGCCGCGCCCGGGCGCGGCGCCTCAGGCGGGCTGCGCCCGCACGGCTTGCCCGGCCTTGACCTCGGCGCCCAGGCCGCCGGCCAGGGCCGTCCCCACCACATCCTCCATCTGCGCCCGCAGCCAGCGGTGCGCCGCATCCTGCTGGTAGCGCGCGTGCCAGACCAGGTACATCGGCAGGCGCGGGCAAGGCACCGGCACGGGCGCGCTGGCCAGCGCCGAGAGCGCCGTGCGGCCCAGCAGCGAGGGGGCGGTGGTGAGCAGCGGCGTGCCGCGCACGAAGGCGGGCAGCGCCCCGAAGCCCGGCACGCGCACCGCGAAGCGGCGGTGCAGGCCGCGGGCCGCCAGCTGGCGGTCCAGCGCCAGGCCGCGGTGCGCCTCATAGGCCACCGTCACATGCGCCGCCGCGAGATAGTCCTGCGCGTCGCGCGGCGCCTCGCGCACGGCAGGGTCGTAAAACACCCGGTACTGGTCCTCGAACAGGCGCTTTTGCAGGATGTCGGTGCCGTCCGGCGGGCGCGGGGTGATGGCCAGCTGGCATGCATCCGAGCGCAGCAGGTCCGCGCCGGGCGCGCCGCTGGGCACGATGCGCAGCGTGACATCGGGCGCGGCCTCGCGCAGGCGGGCGGCCAGGGGCGGCAGCAGCAGGTCGCGCTGGAAATCGTTGGCGGCCAGGGTCAGGTCGGCCCGCCAGCGGGCAGGGTCGAACGCGCAGCCCTGCGCGAACTGCTGCATCTGGCGCAGCAGCTCGCGCGCCGGCGCCGCCAGGCTTTCGGCCCGCGCGGTGGGCACGATACCCCGCCCCCGCTTGACGAACAGCGGGTCGCCCGTGATGGCGCGCAGCTTGCCCAGCAGGTGGCTCACCGCCGACTGCGTGACGCCCAGGCGGGCGGCGGCGGCGGTGATGCTGCCGGTTTCCAGCACCGCCACCAGCAGTTGCAGCAGGTGGGCATCCAGGCCGGACCAATCATCGATTCTGCTCATGCGTTCGATGATCTTTGCCCCCTTCATCTTTCGCAATGCACGCCCGACACTGCGGCCTGACCTACATCAAGCCACGGAGACATCGTGACCACGAAACCCACCCCGCCGCGCCCCATCCCGGGCACCACGCCGTTCGACGGCGCCCAGGCCCGCAAGGGCTATGCGCTCAACAAGATGTGCTTCTCGTTCAACGACGAGGCCAACCGCAAGGCCTTCGCCGAGGACGAGGAGGCCTACATGAAGCAGTACGGCCTGAACGCGCAGCAGGCCGCCGCCATCCGCGCCAGGAACGTGCTGCAGCTCATCGCGGCGGGCGGCAACGCCTACTACCTGGCCAAGTTCGCGGGCATCTTCAAGCTCGACATGCAGGACATCGGCGCGCAGCAGACGGGCATGACCAAGGACGAATTCAAGGCCATGCTCGTGGCCGCCGGCCAATAAGGAGACATCACATGGCACAACTCATCGGTGGCCTCGGCACCTCGCACATCCCCGCCATTGGCGGCGCCATCCACAAGGGCCTGCAGAACGAGCCCTACTGGAAACCCTTCTTCGACGGCTTTCCGCCCATCCGCCAGTGGCTGCAGGCCCGCAAGCCCGATGTGGTCGTGATGTTCTACAACGACCACGGCCTGAACTTCTTCCTGGACAAGATGCCCACCTTCGCCGTGGGCGCCGCCGCCGAATACCACAACGCCGACGAGGGCTGGGGCATTCCCACGCTGCCGCCATTCGCGGGCGAGGTGGACCTGTCGTGGCATCTCATCAACACGCTGATCGACCAGGAGTTCGACGTGACCACCTGCCAGGAGATGCTGGTGGACCACGCCTGCACGCTGCCGCTCAAGCTCTTCTGGCCCGAGGGCGACTGCCCCGTGACGGTGGTGCCGGTGTGCATCAACACCGTGCAGTTCCCGCTGCCGTCGGCCAAGCGCTGCTATGCGCTGGGCAAGGCCGTGGGCCAGGCCATCCAGAGCTGGGACAGCGACAAGAAGGTGGCGGTGATGGCCTCCGGCGGCCTGAGCCACCAGCTCGACGGCGAGCGCGCGGGCTTCATCAACAAGGCGTTCGACCTGCAGTTCATCGAGAGCCTGACCACCAACCCTGAATGGGCCACGCAGTTCAGCGTGCACGAGCTGGTGGAGAAGACGGGCACCCAGGGCGTGGAGCTGCTGATGTGGCTGGCGATGCGCGGCGCGCTCAGCGCCGCCGCGCCGGGCGTGCGCCGCGTGCACAGCAACTACCACATCCCGATCTCGAACACCGCCACCGCTGTCATGGCGCTGGAGGCGGCGTAGCACCGTGGACGGCAGCCCAGGCGCCCAGAACCTGCCCAGGGGTTCTGGATGCGCGGGTTAACGGCCGGCCACCGCGACTGGCATCCCATCCAGGCAAGGAAGGCGCGCTGCGCCACCAAGACCTCGAACAGGTTCCAAGGAACGCTGGCCGCCGCCTTCAACGCCCTGCCGGCTGGTGCAGGCCAAAGCGGACCCCGCCGGGGTCCGTGCACATGAGAAACACGCCAAAGCCGGGCTCCTGCGGCCCCGGAGGCTGCACGGTCCCTCCCAGCGCCAGCACACGCTGGGCCGCCTGCGTCGCATCGGCCACTTCAAAGAAGGGGGTGATGGCCCGCGCAGGGTCTGCGCCATGCAGGCCGACGTTCATGTTCCCATTGCGAAACCAGCCCTCGCCCTCCTTCTCCGTGGGCTCGAAGGCCCATTGAAAGAGGTGGCTGAAAAACTGCTGCGAAACCAGGGCGTTTTCGGCTCCAATTTCAAGGAATGAGACGTTGGCGTGCATCGGAAGCTCCATCTGAAAAAAACAAGTCAGGTTCGCCAGTCTGGGCTGCTTGCGCCTGTCCGTCTTGAAGAAAAATGACCTGGGGGGTTCCGGTGCCTCGGACCGCGGCCCCGTCCTCTCCCCCCGGCTACGCCGTCTCCACCAGGCTGGCAGGCTTGCCCGGGACATCGGCCCAGCCTGCGCGCTGATAGGCCGCTGGCGAGCAACCGGCAAAGTGCCGGAACTCCCGGCTCAGGTGGCTCTGGTCGGCATATCCGCAGCGGGCGGCCAGATCCGCCAGGTCCGCCATCCCCGCAGGCCCGGTGACCTCTCCCAGGGCCTGCTGGGCCGCGCCAAAGCGCAGCCGCCGCGCCAGGCGCTTGGGTGTATCCCCCAGCTGGTTGCGGGACTGCAGCGCCAGATGCCGCTCGCTCCAGCCCACGGCGCGGCACAGGGCAGACATGGACAGGTTGCCGCGCTGCGCGCTGAGCAATGCCCAGGCCTGCCGCACCGGGGCCTGCGCCGTGTGGCGCGACCGGCCCAGCACCCCCTGCAGGCACCGCTGCACCAGGGCAAACCGCGCGGGCCAATCCGGCGCGTGGTGCAACTGCTCGGACAGCCGCGTGGCCGTGCCGCCCCACACATCGGCCAGCGCGGCCACCGGGCACGAGAGCACATCCGGACTGCCATGGAACAGCTGAAAGCCCAGCCAGGGTGCCAGCGTCACTTCCACGCAGGACTGCGCTCCCAGGTGCTCGGTCACCATCGGCCCACCACCGAGCCCCGCCACCAGGGATTGGTACCGCTGCATGGCGCCGCCGGGCTGCCCGACGCCGTAAGCCGCGTGCCAGCCGATGATCAGCTTGATGCCCGCGTGCGCGACCTCCAGGCGGCGCACCGTGTGCGGCAGGTATTCCTCGAACCCCCACATCGCACAGGCGGCGGCGGGCAGCCCCGGCAAGCCGGGGCCGGGGATGGCCCGGCTTGAGGCGATGAGCGATGGCATGGGTTCCTCCTGCCGGGGCCGAAGTGCGCCGGTGGGCCACCTTACACCGCCCAGCGGCTCCCCAGGTCGCCGGGGTTCACGGACCCCGCGCGGCCCGCGAACCCCGGCGGTGCTGGCACGGGAGGCCGCGCAGCCACAGGCTTCAAGCCTTTTTGGCGCCCAGCGCTTGATCCATCTGCACGAACAGCTACTTTTTTAATAGCAAAGACACCCTGGAGGCTGGTCGGGCATCGGAAAATACTGTAAATTCATACAGTGAATTTACAGTCCAAACTCGCCATCCTGGCCGACGCCGCCAAGTACGACGCCTCGTGCGCATCCAGCGGCGCGGCGCCGCGCGATTCGGTGGGCGGGCGCGGCATGGGCTCCACCGAGGGCATGGGCATCTGCCACAGCTACGCGCCGGACGGCCGCTGCATCTCGCTGCTCAAGATCCTGCTCACCAACTTCTGCCAGTACGACTGCCTGTACTGCGTGAACCGGGTCAGCAGCAACGTGCCGCGCGCCCGCTTCACGGTGCAGGAGGTGGTGGACCTCACGCTGGACTTCTACCGGCGCAACTGCATCGAGGGGCTGTTCCTCTCCAGCGGCATCATCCAGAGCCCCGACTACACCATGGAGCAGGTGGTGGAGGTGGCGCGCGTGCTGCGCGAGGAGCACGACTTTCGCGGCTACATCCACCTCAAGACCATCCCCGATGCCTCGCCCGAGCTGATGGAGCGCGCGGGCCGCCATGCCGACCGGCTGAGCATCAACGTGGAGCTGCCCACGCCCGAAGGGCTCACGGCCCTGGCGCCGCAGAAGGACGGCGCGGCCATCGCGCGCTCCATGGCGCGCATGGCGGTGCACATCGAGGACGCGCGGCAGGCGCGCAAGGAACAGCAGGCCGCCGCCCAGGTGGTGTCGATGCCCGCCACCCGGCGCACGCTCACGCGGCGCGCGGCGGCACCACACTTCGCGCCCGGCGGCCAGAGCACGCAGATGATCGTCGGCGCCGACGCCACCGACGACCGCACCATCCTGGCCACCAGCGCCGGGCTGTACGGCGTGCACCGGCTGCGGCGCGTGTACTACTCGGCCTTCAGCCCCATCCCCGACGCGGCGCGCGCGCTGCCGCTCGTCGCGCCACCCACCGTGCGCGAGCACCGCCTGTACCAGGCCGACTGGCTGATGCGCTTTTATGGCTTCGCGCACGGCGAGATCGTGCCCGCCGGCCAGGGCGGCATGCTGGCGCTGGACATGGACCCCAAGCTCGCCTGGGCCATCGCGCACCGCGAGCGTTTTCCCGTGAACCTGAACACCGCCCCACGCGAGCTGCTGCTGCGCGTGCCCGGCTTCGGCGTGTTGACGGTGGACCGCCTGCTGGCCGCGCGCCGCCTGCGCCGCCTGCGCCACGCCGACCTGGCGCGGCTGCACGTGCCGCTCCAGAAGGTGCTGCCTTTCGTGGAAGCCGCCGACTACCGGCCCGGCCGCACGCTGGATGCGACCGACCTGGCCGCGCGCATGGCCCCGCCGCCAGCGCAGCGCAAGCTTTTCGATTGAGGCAAGCCACCATGGCCCTGCACACCATCACCCTCGCACATGCCACCGACTGGCCGGGCTTTCGCCGGGCCGCGCGCGCGCTGGTGCAGGCCGGCGTGCCGCCGCAGGAGGTGCAGTGGTTCACGGCGCAAGGGGCCGCGCAGGACCTGTTCGCCAGCCCCGCGCCACCGGGCTCCTCCGTGGATCCGCTGCCGTCCCCGGCGGGCGGCGCAGCGCCCCGGGTGCCCGAGGATTTCCTGCGCCTGTGCGAGCGCCTGGTGCTGCACCGCAACCCGGTGCGCTTCGCGCTCATGTACCGCCTGCTGTGGCGCCTGGTGCGCGAGCGCGGGCTGCGCCACGACCCCTTGGATGCCGACCGCCTGCAGGCCCACCACATGGTGCGTGCCGTGGCGCGCGACATGCACAAGATGCACGCCTTCGTGCGCTTTCGCCCCGTGACCGACACCGAAGGCCATACCGTGCAGGTGGCCTGGTTCGAGCCCGACCACTTCATCACCGAGGCCAATGCAGGCTTCTTCGTGCGGCGCTTCACGCAGATGCGCTGGGCCATCCTCACGCCCGATGCCAGCGTGCGCTGGGATGGCACGGCGCTGCACACCGGCCCGGGCGGCCAGCGCAGCGATGCGCCGCCGCCCGACGCCGGCGAGGCGCTGTGGCTCACCTACTACCGCCACATCTTCAACCCCGCGCGCCTGAAGACCGACATGATGCGCAAGGAGATGCCGCAGCGCTACTGGCACAACCTGCCCGAGGCCTCCCTGATCACCGAGCTGGCGCGCGGCGCCCACGAACGCAGCGCGCGCATGGTGCAGGCCGAGGCCACCACGCCGCGCAAGGCCATCGCGCCGCTCATTCCGTCGCACGCGCACGCATCGCGCTGAACTGCGGCGCGGGCTCGGCGGCCGTCCAGCGCCAGGGCAGCGCATGTGCGCGCCACACGCCGCCCAGCACCTGCAGCCGCAGCACGCGCTGCGCGCCGGGCCAGCGCGCACGCGGGGCCTCGTCCCAGAGCAGCTCGGCGCGGGCGGCCACGTGCAGCAGGCCGCCGCCGTCATAGTCCACCCACAGCAGCCCGGCCTGCGGGTGCAGCGCGAGATTGCCCAGGGTGTTGAAGAACAGGTTGCCAGGGTAGTCGGGAAGGCTGAGCACCAGGCCCTCGGCCGTTTGCTCGGCATGCACGAAGCCCGGCTCGCCGCCACGGTGCGACACGTCCACGCCTTCATCGCGCCCTGCGCCCGGGTGCGCCGCCGAGGCACTCGCGATGAACATCGTGTCGCTGCGCGCGATCAGGCCCCGCGCGGCGGCGTCGAGCCCCGCACCCAGCACCTGGGCCGGTGCCGGCGGCGTCACCTCCGCGCGCAGGCCGGGCGCACGCGCCTGGATGTACTTGGGGCAGTTGCCGAAGCTCTGCACCACGTCCACCTCCAGCCCGCGGGCGCCGAACGACGCCACCCGCCCGTTCATGCGGTTGCGCCGGCGCGTGTGCGGCTCCAGGCCCAGCACGCCCACCGGCGCAGCGGGCACCAACTGGGCCAGCACCGGGTCGGCCGCATCGGGCACCACCGCCATGTGCATGGCACGGGCATCGGGCGTGTGCACGAAGCCCGGCGGTCCGGCCACCATGGTGGCCCAGGGCTGGCCCTGGTCGTCGAGCGCACCCAGCAGCAAGGTGGGCAGCTTCTCGAACAGCTCGCGGTGCTGGTCGGGCATGTGGTCGCGCAGCACCAGGGGCCCCACGGCGGCCATGCGCTCGCGCACGCCCACGCGCTCCTGCAGGGCCTGCTCGCCCGCGTGGAAGGCGGCGGCGGGCGTGGCGTTCATGCCGGCACCATGGCGCCAGGGGCGGGCAGGCGGTCCGCCAGCGGCACATAGCCCGGCAGGGCTTCCATGCGCGCCACCCAGGCCGCGATGCGCGGATAGGTGGCGAGCGACAAACCGCCGATCGGCGCCTGCGAGGTGTAGCTCACCATGGCGATGTCGGCCAGCGTGGGGGCGGCACCGCCCAGCAGCCAGTCGCGGCCGTCAAGCGCGGGCTCCATGAAGTCGAAGAGCCTGCGGCCGATGGCGAGCGCCGCCTCGCTGGGCTCGCGGCCCGTGAGGGCGGCAAAACGTGCGCTCGATGCCCCGGGGGCCAGCATGCCGGCCGCCAGGCTGAACCAGCGCTGCAGGCCGGCCTGGCCCACCGGGTCCTGCGGCAGCCATTGGCTGCCGGGCGCGTAACGCTGCACCAGGTACACGAGGATGGCGTTGCTGTCGGACAGCACCACGTCGCCATCCACCAGCACGGGCACCTGGCCCAGCGGGTTGCGCGCCAGGTGGGCGGCCTGCCGGTGTTCGCCGGCGAGCAGGTTCACGTCGATCAGCGCGTGGGGCAGGCCCAGCATCGAGAGCATCAGCTCGGCACGGTGGCAGTGGCCCGAGATGGACATGCGGTACAGCGTCAAAGGGGAGGTGGGTGCCATGGCGGTGGGTCCTGGAGAGGGTCAACAAAGAAGCCTCCACGTTAGCTATTGCGTATCCTGCCGTGAATAGCCATAGTTCGCCTTTCAAAATTGCATTTTCCGCAACAATGGACCATCTCGACACCCTGCGCTGCTTCGTGGCCGTGGCCGATGCGGGCGGCTTCGCCGTGGCGGCGCGGCGCCTGGGCTGCTCGGCCACGGCCGTGACCCGCGCCATCGCGGCGCTGGAGGCACGCCTGTCGGTGCTGCTGTTCCAGCGCAGCACGCGCACCGTGCGCCTGACCGAGGCGGGCGAGCGCTTCCTGGCCGACTGCCGCCCGATCCTGAACGACCTGCAGGAGGCCGAGCAGGCCGCCAGCGGCGCGCAGGCCGAGGCGCAGGGCCTGCTGTCCATCACCGCGCCGCAGATGTTCGGCATCCAGCACGTGGCGCCCATCGTGCTGGACTTCCTGCAGGCCCAGCCCCGCGTGCAGGCGCGCACGCTGTTCGTGAACCGGCTGGTGCACCTGCTGGAGGAGGACATGGACGTGGCCGTGCGCATCGCCCACCTGCCGGACTCGGGCCTGACCGCGCTGCGGGTGGGTGCGCTGCGGCGCATGGTGGTGGCGTCGCCCGGCTACCTCGCGCGGCATGGGGAGCCGCGCCACCCGCAGGAACTGGGGCAGCACCGGGCGATTGCCTTTTCGTTCGATGCGCGCGCGCCCGCGCCCTGGAAGTTCCGGGGCGGCGCCACGGGCATGCCGCAGCAGGCCTGGATCAGCAACAGCAACGAGGTGGACATCGCCGCCGCCGAGGCAGGCCTCGGGCTCACCCGGTGCCTGGCCTACCAGGCCGCCGCCAGCCTGCGCGCCGGGCGCCTGCGCGTGGTGCTGGCCGAGCACGAGCCCGACCCGGTGCCCGTGCACATCGTCTACCCCGCGGGACGGCGCGCGCCCGCCAAGGTGCGGGCCTTCGTCGAATTCGCGCGCGGGCGGCTCGCGGCCGAGCCGGTGCTGCAGGGGCGGGGCCTGGCGCGGCGCAGCGGCGGGCGGGGGTGACGGGCCGCCATGGCGATCTCGATGATTTTGGCCGCCAACGCCCGTCCATCCGGCGCAAATAGCTATTAAATAAATAGCAATCCGACCCCTCAGTCCGCAGCATGCCCCGGCAGCCGCAGCGCCGCCGCCGTGGCCTGCAGGATCTCGTCGGAGAACTGCGGGTCGTCCGCAGCCCGCGCCAGCACCAGGGCGCCCACGAGGCTGGCGTAGTCGGCCAGCGCGCGCTGGCGCCTGGCGGCCTTGCTGCGCCCGGGCACCAGCGTGGCCAGGCCCGCCACCTGGGCCTGCATGCCTTCGGTCACGGCCCGGCGCACGGCCGGCCCCTGGCGCGACGCATCGCCGCCCAGCGCGGCGAGCAGGCAGCCCTGGCCCGGCGCATCGCGGTGGCCCGGCGACAGGTAGGCCGACTCGATCGCGGCGAGCGGATCCCGCCCCTGCGCCGCGGCGCCGCGCGCGAGCGCGGCCCATGCCGACTGCAGCCCGTCCAGCGCGCGTGCCGTGGCCTGCGCCATCAGCTCGTCCTTGGACGCGAAGTGCCCGTAGAAGCCGCCGTGCGTGAGCCCCGCGCTCTTCATGAGGTCCGCCACGCCGATGCCGTCAAACCCGCGTTCGCGGAACAACCGCGCCGCCGCGTCGAGGATGCGCTCGCGGTTTTCCGCCATTTGTTCCTTGCTCACCTTCATCGCCGATCCCCTTTGTGCCGGATGCCCCGAAAACGCCAGCTTGACATTTTAAATGATGGTCGTCATATAATTTAAACGTGATGATCGTCATCTAAAACACGCTTCCAGGAGCCCCCATGACCACCCCCACGGCCCCTTCCCCGCGCCCCTTGCCGGGCACGGCGCCACGCCGCCGCCGCCACGGCCTGATTCCGCCCACAGCCACGCCATCCGCAGGAATAGGGAAGGCTCCGCCATGCAAGCACTGATTTCCGCCTATGCCCGCTCCCCCTTTCACTTCGCGCGCAAGGGCGCGCTGGCGGGGGTGCGGCCCGACACCCTGGCCGCGCAGGTCGTCACGGGCCTGCTGCAGCGCACCGGCATAGACCCGGCCACGCTCGAGGATGTGATCGCCGGCTGCGCCTACCCCGAGGCCGCGCAGGGCAACAACATCGCGCGCATCGTGTCGCTGCTGGCGGGGCTGCCGCACGCGCTGGGCGGCATGACGGTGAACCGCTTCTGCGGCTCGTCCATGTCGGCCATCCACATCGCCGCCGCGCAGATCGAGGCGGGCCTGGGCGAGGCGTACCTGTGCATCGGCGTGGAGTCGATGAGCATGGTGCCGCAGGGTGGCTTCAACTTCTCGGCCCACCCCGCGCTGTATGAGCACAGCGACGCCTACATCAGCATGGGCGAGACGGCCGAGAACGTGGCACGCCGGTACGCGGTGTCCCGCGCCGACCAGGAGGCGATGGCCGTGTCATCGCACCGCAAGGCCGCCGCCGCGCGCGAGGCCGGCCGGCTGCAGGCGGAGATCGTGCCCATCGCGCTGGACGCGGGCGAGGTGGTGGCGCAGGACGGCTGCATCCGCCCCGGCACCACGCCCGGGGCGCTGGCCGCGCTGCGCCCCGCGTTCCGCGAGGACGGCGTGGTGACGGCGGGCACCTCGTCGCCGCTGACCGACGGCGCCGTGGCCGTGCTCGTGGCCACCGAGGCCTACGCCGCCCGGCACGGACTGTCACCCCTGGCGCGCATCCGCGCCCTGGCCACGGCGGGCGTGGACCCGGCCTACATGGGCATGGGCCCCGTGCCCGCCACGCGCAAGGCGCTGGCGCGCGCGGGGCTCTCGGCCAGCGACATGGATGTGGTGGAGATCAACGAAGCCTTCGGCTCGCAGGCGCTGGCCTGCATCCGCGAACTCGGGCTGCGCGAGGACACGATCAACCTCGACGGCGGCGGCCTGGCCATCGGCCACCCGCTGGGCGCCACGGGCGCGCGCATCACCGGCAAGGCGGCCGCGCTGCTGCAGCGCCAGAAGGGCCGCTACGCACTGGCCACGCAGTGCATTGGCGGCGGACAGGGGATTGCGACGGTGCTGGAGGCGCTGTAGCCCTCTCCACGCCGGGCCTCGGCCTGCCCGGGGGCCGGCCCACGAGGCCGCAGCCAGCGTGGGCGGCCGCCACCCTCCATGTCAGTGCTGGTGCCCGTGCGCGCCATGCACATGGCGGTGCGCAATTTCTTCGGCGCTGGCGGCGCGCACATCGGTCACCTTGCAGCTGAACTTCAGGGCCTGGCCCGCCAGCGGGTGGTTGCCGTCCAGGTGCACTTCGGGGCCCTTGATCTTGACCACGTTGAACACGGCGGGCTGGCCGTCGCTGCCCACGCCCTGCAGCTGGCCGCCGACCTTCACGCCGGGCGGAAACTCGGTCTTGGGGATGGTGCGCACCAGGTTTTCGTCGCGCGCGCCGAAGGCGTCTTCCACGGCGAGGTCCAGCGTGGTGGCAAAGCCCACGGACTGGCCTTCGAGGGCGGACTCGACCTTGGGGAAGATGTTTTCGTAGCCGCCGTGCAGGTACGACAGGTTGCCGGCATCCAGCGGCTTGCCCTGGGGCGTGGTGACCTTGTAGGTGAGGGTGACGGCGGAGTCTTTGGTGATGGGGGTGCTCATGGCTGGGCTTGCGCTTTCATCTTTGGGTCAGGGGGTGCGGCGCGGCGCCTTGCCCGCCGGCAGGCGCCCGGGCCGCGCTGCGCGCATCGAAAACCTGAATTGTCCACGAGCGGCCCGGCACCCCGCCCGGCCGCGCCCGCGACCCCACCGGGCGAAGGTGTTCAGGCCTGCGCCGCCGCGGCGTCCTCGCCGGGGCGCTCTTCCTCGGCCTGGCCGGGGTAGCGCGCAAACCGCCGCGCCTCGGTGCCGTGCACCGGGTCCTGCTCGGCCCAGGGCCAGCCGCCGAACTGGGTGCGGCGGTAGTCGTTCATGGCCTGCATGATCTCGGCCTGCGTGTTCATCACGAAGGGGCCGTACTGCGCCACGGGTTCGCCAATCGGCCGGCCCTGCAGCACCAGGCATTCCACGGTGGTGGCGCCGGTGTTGGCCAGCAGCCAGTCCTCTTGCGGGCGCACCTGCAGCGCGGCGTGGCGGTCCACGTCCTGCGGGCCCACGCGCAGGCTGTCGCCCACGAAGAAGTACAGCATGCGCTGCGTGCCTTCGCCCTGGGCGGCAGGCAGGGTCCACTCGGCCCCCGGCTCCAGGCGCAGCGTCCAGATGGCCACGTCGCCCTCGGGCTGCGAGGCCCAGGATTCCGGGGGGGGCGGCAGGGGCGCGGGCGCGCCGGGCAGGGCACCCGCCACCACCGTCACCGTGGTGGCGCGGCCGGCGGCGTCGTGGTGCACCAGGCGCGGGATGCGCTCGTTCCACAGCATGGTGAAGTGCGGCTCCACCATCTTGTTGCGCGCGGGCAGGTTCAGCCAGATCTGGAACAGCTCCAGCGGGTTGGGCTCGGTGGCGTTGAGCAGCGGGAACATCTCGGAATGCACGATGCCCTTGCCGGCCGTGACCCACTGCACGTCGCCGCCGCCAAACCGCGCGGCCGCGCCCAGCGAATCGGAATGGTCGATCAGGCCCTTGCGCACCAGCGTCACGGTCTCGAAGCCCCGGTGCGGGTGGCCCGGAAAGCCGGGCACGGTGTCGCCGTGGTACATGCTCCAGCCGTCCTTGCGGCTGAAGTCGCTGCCGATCTGGCGGTCTTCGATGGGCACGGCCGGGCCAAACGCGGCGTTGCCCGCGGGATAGGCATCGTCGTGGTGGGCGCAGAAAAGAAACGGGTCGAGCGTGGGCCACTGCGGTCCCAGCAACTGGGCGCGCACGATGGGCACCAGGGCGGTGGTTGCAGCAGGTGTGGACGACGACATACGAAGGCTCCTCGTGTTGTGCACCACCACGATCGGGCGGCATGCCAGTGGAATATGGCGCCAATGGTGCCTGAGCAGAAGTGCGCCCGGTGGAACAGTGCGGTGCGCCAGGCAGGACAGTGGGGGCCATCCCGGCGGGCCCACCTTGCTCGCAATTTGAAAGAAATGGGGCGCTAGCGCTTATGGATATTGCGCCAACAGCTATCTATTCAATAGCAATAGCAGTTCGTTTTTTATCCCCTAGTGAGCCGCCACCTGCGCGCCCACGGCCGGGGGCCGCGCGGGCCGCAGCACCAGGCCACCCAGCAGCGCCGCCGCCAGCGAGCCCGCGGCCGCCACCCAGAACGCCAGCTGGTAGCCGCCGTTCAGGGCCATCGGGGCCAATGCCCCCGCTTCGCGCAGCGCGCCGGTGCGCGCATCGGCCAGGCTGGCCAGCACCGCCAGGCCCAGCGCGCCGCCCATCATGAACGCGGTGTTGACCACACCCGAGGCCAGGCCCGAATCCTCGGGCTTCACGTCGCCCATGGCGGCCAGCAGCAGCGGATTGAGCGCGATGCCCGCCCCCACGCCCAGCAGCAGCATGCCGGGCAGCACATGCGGCACGAAGCGGCCGTCCACGGGCGCCAGCGCGAACAGCACCAGGCCCACGGCGGCCAGCAGCAGGCCCCAGCCCAGCGTGCCGCGGATGCCGTAGCGCATCACCACCCAGGCCGACAGCCCCAGCGAACAGCCCGCCATGATGAGATTGGACGGCAGGAAGGCCAGGCCCACCTGCATGGCGTCGTAGCCCAGCACCAGCTGCATGTACAGCGCCGACAAGAAGAACCACGCGAACATCCCGGCGGCCCACAGCACGCCCACCACGTTGGAGATGGCCAGGTTGCGCTGGCGCAGCAAGGGCAGCGGCACCAGGGGCGCGGCCACGTGCGATTCGATGTACAGGAACAACGCCAGCAGCGCGGCCGAGGCGCCCAGCAGCCCCACCGACTGCAGCGAGGCCCAACCCGCCTCGTTGCCGTTGACGATGGCATACACCGCCAGCATCAGCGACGCGGTGATGGTGACGGCGCCCGCCACGTCCAGCCGCTGGCCGTGGGCATGCCCCTTGCCGCCCGGCAGCAGCACCAGGCAGGCCGCGTAGATGGCCGCGCCCACGGGGATGTTGACCAGAAAGATCCAGTGCCAGCTCAACGCACTGGTGAGCACGCCGCCCAGCAGCACGCCAATGCTGCCGCCTCCCGCGCAGACAAAACCATAGACCCCCATGGCCCGCGCGCGCTCGCCGGGCTCGGTGAACAGGTTCATGATGAGCGACAGCGCCACGGCCGACACCACGGCCCCGCCCACGCCCTGCACCGCGCGCGCCGCCACCAGCAGCCCCTGCGTATGGGCCAGCCCGCAGGCCAGCGACGCGAGGGTGAACAGCGTGATGCCCGCCAGGAACAGCCGCCGGTGGCCATACAAGTCCCCGAGCCGCCCGCCCAGCAGCAGGCAGCCGCCAAAGGTGAGCATGTAGGCGTTGACCACCCACACCAGGGACGTTTCGGTGAAGCCCAGGTCGGCCTTGATGCTGGGCAGCGCGACGTTCACGATGGTGGTGTCGAGCACGATCATGAGCTCGCCCAGGCACAGCAGGATGAGGGCGGGCCAGCGTGCGCGGCCTTCGATGCGGAGGGTCATGGAGCGGCGGGAGTGAAAAAAAGGATTCGCAGCGCGGCGCGCGCCCCTCCAGGGGGGGCGCACCGCGGCGGCTCAGGGGGTTCTCGTGTATTTTGCTTGCATGATCTGGTTCCAGCTGCCGTCCGGCTGCTGGCTGAACGACGTCAGCGTGCGCTCGGTGGCGCTCACCAGCGTGATCACGTCACGGTAGCAGGCGGTCTTGCCGTCGCCCTTGAAGCTGGGGCCTTCGGTCTCCAGCGTGAGCACCTTCCGGTCGGCATCGAGCGTGCCGCGATAGACCCACATGTGGGTCATCATCGAGCCCACCCAGGTGCCCAGGAACACGTTCTTCTCGGGGTCGTAGCCCAGCGTCATCTGCATGCGCGCCTCGCCGCCACCGGGCATGGTGCCGGTGCCTTCGAGGATCACCCACAGGTCGCCCAGGGCGCGGCCATGTTCGGCGCCCACGGACTGCTGCGCCGGTTCGCCCGGCGGCGGGTCGCAGTCGGAGGTGCTGGTCCAGTGGCCCAGCAATTGCTGCAGCCAGCGGTGCATGGCATGGGGTTCGGGATTCATCATGGAAGTCTCCTTGCAGGGGAATGTGAGGGGGTGTGAGGGTTGGGGGGTCAAGCCGCCCGGCCGTCGTAGTGGTGGACGGGCACGCTGCCCAGGTCGAGGCCCTCCACGCAGCGCAGATTGACCGCCGCCACGGGCTGGCCCTTGGGGTCCACGCCTTCGCCAAAAGGATGGATGCCGCAGGCCGGGCAGAAACGGTGCCGGATCACGTGCCTGTGGAAGGTGTAGGTGGCCGCGTCGGCCTCGGGCGTGGTCAGCCGCAGCGCGCCGCGCGGCACGAACCACAGCAGCGATCCGCGCCGGTGGCACATGCTGCAATTGCAGGCCAGGCCGCTGTCGACGGTGCCTTCCACTTCAAAGGCGACCTTGCCGCAGTGGCAGCTTCCCTGGTACTTCATGGCCGCCGCGCTCATTCCGGCGCCACCACCATCCACGACACGCCAAAGCGGTCGGCCACCATGCCGAAGGCTTTCGAGAAGAAGGTCTTGGCCAGCGGCATCTGCACCTGCCCGCCCTCGGCCAGCGCGTCGAAGTAGCGCTTGGCCTCCGCCTCGTTCGCGGGGCTCAGCGCCAGCGAGATGCCCTGGAAGTTCAGCTGGCCCGAACCCATGCCGTCCGACGCCATGAGCTGGGTCTCGCCCACGTTGAAGGCGGCGTGCATGACCATCTCGGGCGTGGGGCCGGGGCCGGCGCCCTCGGCGCAGCCCTGGCCGGCGGCGGGCTCGGGGTTGTCCTTGTAGCGCATGAGCATGGTGACCTGCGCGCCCAGGGCGCGGCGGTAGAAATCCAGGGCCTCTTCGCAGCGGCCTTCAAACATCAGATACGGCTCGACTTTCATGGGGGTCTCCTTGGGAAGGTCTCGGAACATGGATTTCGGCGCACAATTGTGAACACCGTCCACAAACAATACCAAAGATAATGGACAGTGTCCACATCTCACCGCCCATGACCGTAACCACTCGCAACACCCCCGCCGCACGCAGCACCTACCGCCATGGCGACCTGCGCCGCGCCCTGCTGGACGCGGGCATCGAGCTGGCGCGCCAGGGCGGCCCCGACGCCGTGGTGCTGCGCGAGGCCACGCGCCGCGCGGGGGTCGCGCCCAATGCGGCCTACCGCCATTTCGCCAACCGCGACGACCTGCTGGACGCGGTGCGTGCCGCCGCCGTGGCGGCCGTGGCCCAGGCCATGGAGGCCGAACTGGCCCAGGTGCCCGCCACGGGCACGGCCACCGAGCAGGCCCACGCCAAGGTGCGCGCCGTGGGCGCGGGCTACCTGCGCTTCGCGCATGCCGAGACAGGCCTGTTCCGCACCGCCTTCGGCGGGCGCTTCACCGTGCAGCACGACCCCGACCCGGCCATGGGCGGCGCCACGGGGCTCAACCCGTTCCAGCACCTGAGCGCGGCACTCGATGACCTGGTGACGGCAGGCGCCCTGCCGCCCGAGCGCCGCCCGGGCGCCGAATACCTGGCCTGGTCCACCGTGCACGGCATGGCGCTGCTCTCCATCGACGGGCCGCTGCGCGGCACGCCGCAGCAGATGCTGGACCTGCTGGGCCTGCGCCTGCTGGACATGGTGCGGCGCGGCCTCTAGGCGCCCGTTTCCGGCGCGCGCAGCGCCGCATGTCCGAAGCCATTCCACGCGCTGGCGCTTGAAGGACAAGCGCTTTAAGCTACATATTTGATAGCAAATTCACATTCTGCTGCTCAGCCACCGTCCAGCCCGTACATCCGCGCCGTGGCCCGCACCCGGGCCACCAGCGCACGGCGCAGGGCGGCGGGCCGCAGCACCTCCACCTGCGGGGACAGGCGCAGGAGCTGGCCGCAGGCGTGCTCCACCGACTCGATGGGAATGGTCACCGCCACGCGCCCGTCCGCCCGGCGCGGGGGGGTGGCCGTGGGCGCGGCCGCCACGGCCCGGGCCACCGCGCTGCTGAGCGCGCGCAGCCCCTTGAGCCCGGCGGGCGTGGCCAGCAGCGCCGCCTCGCCGGTGTAGAGCCCGGATTCAAAGCGCCGGATCGAGCGCGCCCAGTAGCCCGGCAGGTCGAACCGCGCGGGGCGGCGCACCGGCGTGGCGAGCGCCTGCGCCGCCAGGATGTTCGAGACGCGGTAGGTGCGTGGCCCGCTGTCGCCACCATCGCCACCATCACCGCCGCCCTTGCCCGTGGCCTTGTCCGCCGGCAGCGCCACCAGGTACCAGGCACCCGCCTTGAGCACCAGGCCCAGCGGGCTCACGGTGCGCTCCACGGTGTCGGACCAGCTTTCATAGCGCATCGCGATCTGGTGCCCGCTCCACACGGCGGCGGCCACCGTGGACAGGTGCGGCGTGGGGTCGCTCTCGCGGTACCAGTCCACCGGGTCCAGGTGCAGGCGGGCGCTCACGCGCTGCGCGTCCTCGCGCCATGCGGCGGGCAGGGCGGCCAGCAGCTTCAGGCGTGCGCCCTGCACGTCGCTGCCCAGGCCCAGGTCCTGCGCGGGGCCGGGCAGGCCGCTGAGGAACACGGCCTGCGCCTCCGACGGCGTGAGGCCCGTGAGCGTGGTCTTCCAGCCCGGCAGCAGCGCAAACCCGCCATGGCGCCCGCGCTCGGCATAGATGGGCACGCCCGCGGCGCTGAGCTGGTCCACGTCGCGGTACAGCGTGCGCACCGACACCTCCAGCGCCCCGGCCAGCGCCGGCGCGCTCATGCGGCCCTGGGTTTCGAGCAGCATCTGGAGCGAGAGCAGGCGGCTGGCGCGCATGGCGGGAAGGAAGTGGTCCGGTAGGGTGCGGCGCGGGCCCGGGGCCCCTGGCCAGAAAAAAAGAAGGCAGCTGCGGCGAAGATACCTGAAATACCTGCCATGCGGTGTCATGTATGGGGGCGCAGACTGCGGGCATGACTTTCATCGACCCCCACCCTGCAGGAGCCCGCATGCACGACACCGCCATGGCCACGCGCCACCCCTGCGCCCCACCCGCCGCCGACGAATGCGCCATCGTCGAGCTGCGCCAGTACACGCTGCACCCGGGGCAGCGCGACGTGCTGATCGAGCTGTTCGACCGCGAGTTCGTGGAGACCCAGGAGGCGCAGGGCCTGCGCGTGCTGGGCCAGTTCCGCGACCTGGACCGGCCCGACCTGTTCGTGTGGCTGCGCGGCTTCGGCAGCATGCAGGCGCGCCGCCAGGCGCTCGAAGCCTTCTACAGCGGGCCCACCTGGGCCGCGCACCGCGACGCCGCCAACGCCACCATGATCGACTCCGACAACGTGCTGCTGCTGCGCCCCGCCTGGCCCGGCGCGGCCGCCGCGCTGCCCCAGCACGCGCGCGCGGCGCCGGGCGCCAGCGGCGCGGCCCCCGGCGTGGTGGCGGCCACGGTGTTTCACCTGCGCGAGGCCGCCACGCCCGCGCTGCTGGACTTCTGCCGCCACCGCATGGCGCCCACGCTGCAACGCGGGGGCGCGCGCCAGGTGGCCTGGTACTGCACCGAGACCAGCCCCAACACCTTTCCCCGCCTGCCCGTGCGCGAGGGCGAACATGTGCTGCTGGGGCTGGCGCTGTTCGGCCGCGAGGCCGCGCTGGAGGCGTTCACCGGCAGCACCCCCTGGGCGCGGGGTGTGGCGCCGGGCCTTGCCCCCTGGCTGGCCCGCGAACCCGAGACCCTGCGCCTGCAGCCCACCGCCCGCTCCGCGCTGCACGCCTGACGCCCCCCGCTTCACCGATGAAAGACCCCACCATGGCCACCCCGAACCTCATCACCATCCCCTCGCCCGCCGTGGCGCCCAGCGCCGTGCGCGACTTCGACTTCCTCATGGGCCCCTGGCGCATCCGCAACACGCGCCTGGTGCGGCGCCTGGCCGGCTGCACCGACTGGGAGGTGTTCGACGCCACCGGCACCGCCCGCCCCCTGCCCGCCGGCATCGGCAACTGCGACGACTTCACGCCCCTGGCCTGGAAGCCGGGCTTCGTGGGCATGACCCTGCGCGTGTTCAGCCCCGCCACGCAGCGCTGGAGCATCTACTGGCTCGACAACGCCACCGGCGGCCTGGACCCGGCCACGGGAATGCTGCAGCCCCCGGTGGTCGGCGGCTTCCAGGACGGTGTCGGCATCTTTGACGGCCAGGAGCTGTTCGAGGGCCGCCCGGTGCGGGTGCGCTTCGAGTGGTCACGGATGCACACCGGCGCGCCACGCTGGCAGCAGGCGTTTTCCGAGGACGGCGGCGCCACCTGGGAGGTGAACTGGGTGATGGAGTTCACGCGCCCGGTGTAGGCGCGCTCCGGCCGTTCTCAGCGCGCGGCCGACATCACCCCGGCCAGCCAGTCCACGAAGACCCGCACGCGCGGCGACAGCTGGCGGCTGTGCGGGTACAGCACCGACACCGGCATGGGCGCGGGGCGAAACGGCGCCAGCACCTCGCACAGGCTGCCATCGGCCAGCCGGGGCGCGATGTGGTAGCGCGGCACCTGGATCAGCCCCAGGCCCGCGGCGCAGCAGGCGTGGTACGCATCGGCATCGCTCACGGCCACGGGGCCCTTGAGCTGCACGCTTGTGGCCACGCCGTCCACGATGAAGTCAAAAGGCAGGGGCTTGCCCGTGCGCTGCGAGAGGAAGTTGACGGCCCGGTGCCCGCGCAGCGCCTCCACGGTGGCGGGCGTGCCGTGGCGCGCCAGGTACCCGCGGCTCGCGCAGGTCACCTGCTGCAGCAGTGCCACGCGCCGCGCCACCATGGTGGAGTCGCGCAGCTCGCCGCCGCGCAGCACGCAGTCCACGCCCTCGCGCACCAGGTCCACCAGCCGGTCGCCCATGCCGATCTCCAGTTCCACCTCGGGGTAGCGCGTGCAGAACTCGCCGATGCGCGGCAGCACGAAATGCCGGGCCAGCGTGCCCTGCAGGTCCACGCGCAGCTTGCCACGCGGCGCGCTCGCGGCGTGGCCGAATGCCGCCTCTGTTTCCTCCAGGTCGGCCAGCAGACGCTGGCAGCGCTCGTAGTACGCCTGCCCGTCGGGCGTGGTGCTCACGTGGCGCGTGGTGCGCTGCAGGAGCCGCGTGCCCAGGCGCTTTTCCAGCGCCTGCACCGCCAGGGTCACGCTCGCGCGCGGCAGCTGCCGGTCTTCGGCCGCGCGGGTGAAGCTGCCCAGCTCGACGATGCGCGTGAAAAGCTGCATGGATTGAAAGCGGTCCATCGCGACGGGCTCCCGGTGGGTCTTGATTGTTGTTCTGTATTGAACAGTGAAGTCAATTCTAGGTATTTATCAATTTTCGCAACAACAGAACAATACCGCTGCCACACGCCGCCACCGGGTGGCGTCCCTTCCCCACCGCACCAGGAACCTTGCCATGCAGCCGCTGTCCACCACCCCTTCCTCCTACTCCTCTTCCCGGGAGTCCGCCCCCACGGGCCCGCGCACCGCGATCGTCACGGGCGCATCGCGCGGCATCGGAGCCGCCATTGCCCACCGGCTCGCGCGCGACGGTTTCCGCGTGGTGGTCAACTACGCCGGCCGCACCGAAGACGCCCAGGCCGTGGTGCAGGCGATCACCGCAGCGGGCGGAGCGGCCGTGGCGGTGCAGGCCGACGTGGCCGACAGCAGCGCCGCGCGCCAGCTGTTCGACGCCGCCGAGCAGGCCTTCGGCCGCGTGGACGTGCTGGTCAACAACGCGGGCGTGATGCCATCCACCCTGCCGCACCTGGCGCAGACGGACGACGCCACCTTCGACCGCCTGGTTGCCATCAACCTCAAGGGCACGTTCAACACCCTGCGCGAGGCCACGCACCGGCTGCAGCCCGGGGGGCGCATCGTCAACTTCTCGACCAGCCTGGTCGGCACGGCCCTGCCGGGCTATGCCGTGTACGCCGCCACCAAGAGCGCGGTGGAGACCCTGACCAGCGTGCTCGCCAAGGAACTGCGCGGCCGGAACATCACGGTGAACGCCATCGCGCCCGGCCCCACGGCCACCGCGCTGTTCCTGGACGGCAAGACGCCCGAGCTGATCGGGCGCCTGGCCCAGGCCAACCCCATGGAGCGCCTGGGCACGCCCGAGGACATCGCCAGCGCCGTGGCCTTCCTGGCCGGGCCGGACGGCGGGTGGATCAACGGGCAGACCCTGCGCGCCAACGGCGGCATGGTGTGACGGCGCGCTCCGCGCGGGCCCCGGCACCTACGCCGGCGCGTGGATCACCGGCGCGCCCCGCCCCAGCGGATCGAGCGCCACCGCCAGCCGCGGGGCATCCGCCAGATCGGGCCGGCCCGTGCCGCCCAGGTCTTCCAGCGCGGTGAACTGGCCGTCCAGGAAGAGGAAGCTCGTCGTGCGCGCGATGTGCGCCAGCGCCTCCCGCGCACCGGCGAACCCGCTGCCCGTGGCCTGGTCGCCGTCGAGCAGGTAGGCGTAGGTGCCGCCGTCTCCCTCCTGCGACAGGCGCCCCAGGTCCACGAGCTTGTGCCTGACGTTGCTGGCGTACACGCGGCCCTGCAGCGCATACAGCACGAAGCGCGCGCCCGCGGGCGCCGGGGAGGGCGAGGCGGCGGTGGTGTTGGTGGAAACAGGCATGCCGGGCTCCTCACGATGAACGGCGGCGGGCGGCCCACACGCCAAGGCCCAGGCCGACCACGCCCAGCACGGCCACCAGGCCCATGCCGTGGCGCCGCGCATCGCGCTGGCCGCCATCGATGGCGGTGCCGCGCGACGGTGCGAACAGGTTGCCGTCGCTGCGGGGCGCGGGCCGGGCGCCGCGCAGCGCACGCTCGGTCACCCAGCGCATCGCGGCGCCCAGGCGCTGCGGCGCCAGGGCATGGACCACGCGGCCCGGCGCCGCACCGGCGCCCAGCCAGGTCACGGCCCTGGGCCGGTCGGCCAGCGCGGCCACCGCCTGGGCGACCCGGCGCGGATCCAGCAGCGGAATGCGGGGCTGGATGCTGCGGCCCGTGTAGTTGGCGCCGTGCGAGAGGCCCGGCGAATCGACGAAGGTGGGCGCCACGTCGCACACATGGACCCCCGGCAGGTCCGACACCTCGGCGCGCAGCGCCTCGGAGAGCCCTCGCAGCCCGAACTTGCTGGCCGTGTACGCGGCCGCATATGGCGACGGCAGCCAGCCGCCCACCGAGATCATGTTGATGAGCGTGCCCTGCCCGCGTTCGCGAAAGTGCCGCAGCGCCGCATGCGCGCCATGCAGGTGCCCGAGCAGGTTGGCCTCCAGCACGCGGCGGTGCGCGGCCAGGGGCGTCTGGTCGAACCGCCCCACCGCGCCCACGCCCACGCCGTTGACCCAGACGTCGATGTGGCCATGGTGGCGCAGCGCCGTATCGGCCAGCCGGGCCACGGCATCGGCGTCGGTCACATCGGTGGGCACGCCCAGCGCCGCCGCCGCGCCCGCGTTGCGGCAGGCCATGGCCACCGGGGCCAGCGTGTCGGGGTTGCGCGCGGCGAGCACCAGGCACGCGCCCCGCCGCGCGAACGCGAGGGCGGTGGCGTGGCCGATGCCGCTGGACGCGCCGGTGATGACCACCACCTGCGCCGGGGGCGGCGGCAGCGGCACGGTGGCGGCATCGGCCGGGGAAACGGGATCGGCCGGCGCGGCCGAAGGAGCGCCCGGGAGCGCGGCGGGGTAAGTGGGGGAAGTGGGGGAGGAAGACACCATGGCAGAAGAAAAGCGCTTGCTGGAGGACTGGGGAATGGCTGGCCCACGGGCTGGCGGCAATGCGGCAAGCCTGTGCCTGTTGTAGATCGTCCGCCGGTCCGGCGCTGTAGGACGGCTGCCAGAGAGCCTTGCGGACAGGACAGCACCCGCCGCGGCGGGCGGGCCGGCGGATCCGAGCCCCCATGGCATCCAGCGCTGTCTTCGCAATGCCCCAATGCTATTCATTCAATAGCAAACGCAGCCAGTGGCCGCCCCTTCACGTCACGGCCGTCCCGGCAGCCTGGGGAAAGTCCGTCGACGCGGCCACGGCGCTCCACTGCGCGGTCTCGGCGGCCACCCGCGCATGCTGCTCGGCGATGGTGCGCAGCGTGTCGGAGCCCAGGGGCAGGCGCACCGGCGGCATGGGGCTGGCCACCAGCTGCAGCAGGGCGCGGGCCAGCCGCGCCGGGTCGCCGGGCTGCTGCAGGTTGATGCCGGGCACCGCCTGGCGCACCACGCCCGCGCTGGCCGCATAGTCGTCCAGCACGCGGGGCGAGACCTCCAGCGACGCGCCATCCAGGAACTCGGTGCGGAAGTACCCCGGCTGCACCGCCGTGGCATGGATGCCCAGCGGCGCGAGCTCGGCGTGCAGCGCCTCGGTGATGCCCTCCACCGCGAACTTGGTGGAGCAGTACAGGCCAAAGCCGGCACTCGAGCGCACGCCCCCCAGGGAGGAAATGTTGATCACGTGCCCCGCGCGGCGCGCCCGCATGGCCGGCAGCACCGCGCGCGTGACGTTCAGCAGGCCGAACACGTTGGTGTCGTACAGGCGGCGCACCTCGTCGGCGGTGGCCTCCTCCACCGCCCCCATCAGGCCGTAGCCCGCGTTGTTGACCAGCACGTCGATGCGGCCGAAACGCGCGAGCGCGGCCTGGACGGCGTGCTGCGCCTGGGCCTCGTCGGTCACGTCCAGCGCCAGGGGCAGCAGCGCGCCCCCGCCGCCCAGGCGCTGGCCGACGGCGGCGGCATCGCGCGCGGTGGCGACCACGGCATCGCCCTGGGCGAGGGCCGCTTCGGCGATGCGCGCGCCCAGGCCGCGCGAGGCGCCGGTGATCATCCAGACGCGGGAGGGTGAAACGGTGGTGGTGGTGGTCGTGTCGGCAAAAGCCATGGCGAATCCTTCGGGGGTTCAGGGGTGGTGGATGGGCTGGGTGGGCGCCTTGGCGGGCCCACGGGGGTGAACTGTAGGGAGCCCATTGACATCGGACTAGCCCATAATTTATGGATACATTCACAAGCAGCACTTGCCAATCCACTCCCCAACCCCACCATGGCCATCAACGAACTGCGCGCCATCGCCAACTTCGTGAAGGCGGCCGAACTGGGCAGCCTGCGCCAGGCCGCCGCCACGCAGGGCATCACGCCCCAGGCCTCCAGCCAGCTGCTGGTGCAGCTCGAGGCGCACCTGGGCGTGCGGCTGTTTCACCGCACCACCCGCAGCCTGAGCCTCACCGAAGAGGGGCGCCAGTTCCTCGCGTCGGCGCAGCCCGGCCTGGCCACGCTGCAACACGCCGTGCAGGGCGCACGGCGCGGCCGGGAAGAGATGGCGGGGCCGCTGCGCATCGTGGCGCCGCGCTCCATCCTGCTGGAGGTGATCTGGCCGGTGCTCGACGCGTTCTGCCGCCGCCACCCCCGGGTGGAGCCGGACGTGCAGCTCGACGACCGCATCGGCAACTGGGTGGAAGACCGCGTGGACGTGGGCTTTCGCTCGGGCTATCCGCCCGAGGGCGGCGTGGTGGCGCGGCGGCTGCTGGCGCTGCAGCTCATCGTGTGCGCCGCGCCGTCCTACATCGCACGACACGGCGCGCCCGCCAGCATCGACGCGCTGGCAACCCACACCTGCAGCGGCTTTCGGCACCCGTCCACGGGCAAGCCGATGCCGTGGGAATTCCAGGTGGGGGACGACATCGTCTCGCACGCCATCCCCGCCGCGTTCTGCACCAACGACATCGAGGTGGAAACCCGCGCCGTGCTGGGCGGGCACGCCATCGGCCAGCTGGTGGGCCCCACGGCCGCGCCGCTGGTGCGCAGCGGGCAGCTGGTGCCCCTGCTCACGGAGCACGTGGCCGAGCACCTGGGCCTGTACGTGTACTACGGCAGCCGCACCGCGCTGCCCGCCCGCGCGCGCGCCTTCATCGACCTGGCGGTGGAGATGGTGGCGAACAACCCCGCCCATGCGCTGACGCCGCAGGAGCTGGCGGCATCCCCCGGCCGCAAGGCCCGGCCGCGCAGGGCCAAGGGCTGAGAAAGAGAAACCGCCCCGGGCTCGCCCGCGCGGCGGCTCAGGCCGCGAAGCCGCCGTCGATGAGCAGGCTGGCCCCGGTCACCATGCCCGACTCGGGCCCGGCCAGGTAGGCCACCATGCCCGCGATCTCGTCGGGGTGCGCGTGGCGGCCGAGCGCCATCAGGCCGTGCATGCTGCCGGCCATAGGGCCGTCGGCGGGGTTCATGTCGGTGTTGACGGGACCGGGCTGCACGTTGTTCACGGTGATGCCGCGCGGCCCCAGGTCGCGCGCCAGCCCTTTCGTGAGGCCCACGATGGCGGCCTTGCTCATCGCATAGACGCTGAACCCGGCCCATGGCACGCGGTCGGAATTGGTGCTGCCGATGGTGATGACGCGGCCGTAGGCGCCGCCCTGGCCCATGTGGCGCGCGGCGGCCTGCGTGGCCACGAACACGGCGCGCACGTTCACGTCGAGGGTGTGGTCGAAGTCCGCCAGCGCGAAGCTGTCCAGCTCGCCCGCCACCGCCACGCCGGCGTTGTTGACGAGGATGTCCAGGCGGCCCAGCGTGCGCGCCGCGCCGTCGATGGCCTGCGCGAGCGCCTGCGCATCCGCGCTGTCGGCCCGCAACGCCAGGGCCTTGCCGCCGTCCGCCTCGATGGCGGCCACCAGCGCCTGGGCGGGGGCTTCGGAGCTGCTGTACGTGAAGGCCACGGCCGCGCCATCGCGTGCCAGGCGCCGCACGATGGCCGCGCCAATGCCGCGCGCGCCGCCGGTGACGAAGGCGGCCTTGCCGGCCAGCACGCGTGAAGCAGCGGCGGGCCCGGGGGCGGGGAGTGTGGTGTGGGGCACGGAAGACATGGTGTTTCTCCAGAAAAAGTGATGGTGAAGAGGAAGCGGTTCGTGGCAGAACCGGGAACACCTGCAGTGTCGGAAAACCATTGCACGGGCGGTAGCCATGAATGGGCTGGATCTATTTCAACCAGCAGTTGAAAATGTAGGCCATGCAGCCCCTGAGCCATCTCGAGTCCTTCGTCCAGTCCGCCGAGTGCGGCAGCTTCTCGGCCGCCGCGCGGCAGATGGGCCTCACGCCGGCCGCCGTGAGCAAGAACGTGGCGCGCCTGGAGGCCAGCCTGGGCGTGCGGCTGTTCCAGCGCAGCACGCGGCGCCTCACGCTCACCGAGGGCGGGCAGCGCCTGCTTGCGCAGATCGGCCCGCCGCTGACGGCGCTGGCCGATGCGGTGGAACACGCGGCCGAGGCCGAGCAGCAGCCCGCGGGCACGCTCAAGGTGAGCATGGGCCAGGCCTTTGGCCGGGCCTACCTGGTGCCGCTGCTCACCGAGTTCTTGCAGCGCTACCCCGCCATCCAGCCCGACTGGCGCTTCGAGAACCGCCAGGTCGACCTGATCGGCGAGGGCTTTGACGCAGGCATCGGCGGCGGCCTGAACCTGAACCCCGACATGGTGGCGCGCACGCTGGGCCCGATCCACCTGGTGGTGGTGGGCTCGCCCGCGCTGCTCAAGGGCTGCAAGGCACCGCGCCACCCGGCGGACCTGGCGCGGTGGGACGGCATCGCGCGCCGCGCCATCCGCACGGGGCGCATCCCGGTCATCACGCTGCGCAACAGGGCGGGCGAGGCCGCCGCGGCCGAGTTCCGCCCGCGTGCCGTGTTCGACGACCCCGAAGCCATGTGCCAGGCCGCGCTGATGGGCCTGGGCCTGGCCGTGCTGCCCATGCCGTTCGCGCAGCCCTGGCTGGCCAACGGCGGCCTGGTGCGCGTGCTGCCCGGCTGGTGGGCAGACGCAGGCCCCACCTCGCTCTACTACCCCAGCAAGAAGCTGCTGCCCGCGCGCACCCGGGTGTTCGTGGATTTCGTGGTGGAGCAGTTCGCGCAGCGCGGCTTCGCGCAGCGGGTGCGCGGCGACTGACCCGCAGCGCCCGCGCGCAGGCGGCCGTGGCCCACCGGGCATGGCCGCGTGGGAAGCGCTGCTGGCATCATGGCGCCTGTCCGCCGACACGGCGCCCTCCGGCCACCCGCCCAACCGCATGACCGCTTCCATCACCCCCGCCCCTTCCATGCCTTCCGGGGCCGCGCCGCTGCACATCGGCATCGTGGGCTGCTCCGCCGAGGGCGCGGCGCTGTGCTACCGCACCATCTGCACCGAAGGTGCCGCGATCCTGGGCCAGGCCCATGCGCACCCCGAGGTGTCGATGCATACCCCCTCGCTGGCCGCCTATGTCGACTGCCTGGAGCGGGGCGACCTGCAGGGCGTGGCCGACCTCATGCTGGCATCGGCCCGCACGCTGGCACGCGCGGGCGCGGACTTCCTGGTCTGCCCGGACAACACCATCCACCAGGCCTTCGACCGCGTGGCCCCCCACTCGCCGCTGCCCTGGCTGCACATCGCCGAGGTGGTGGCCGCCGAGGCGGCGGCGCGGGGCCACCGGCGGCTGGCGCTGACGGGCACGCGCTGGCTGGTGGACAGCAGCGTCTACCCCGACAAGCTGGCCGCCCAGGGCCTGGCCTGCGTGCGCCCCACCGAGGCCGAGCGCACCGAGATCGGCCGCATCATCATGGACGAGCTGGTGCCCGGCGTGGTGCGGCCCGAGGCGGTGGCCACGTTCCAGCGCGTGATCGCGCGCATGCAGCGCGAAGAGGGCTGCGATGCCGTGGTGCTGGGCTGCACCGAGATTCCGCTCATCATCAGCGACGCGAATTCCGCGCTGCCCACGCTCGACTCCACGCGGCTGCTCGCGCGCGCGGCGCTGCGCAGGGCCGTGGGCAGCGGCGGCAGGGCCTGAGCGCAGGCGCGCGGCACTGCGCCCCGCCGCGCCGCCTTTGTTCTTTGGCCGGCGCAAAGGTTGCGGCGCCTACACTGCGCGCACCGTCCGTTCTTCGCCCGAAGGAGCCCGCATGCGCCCCCGCTGGACCCGCCGTTCGACCTGCATCGCCCTGGCCCTGCCCGCCTGCCTGGCCGCTGGCGCCGCGCTGGCCCAGCCGGCACCCGCCGGCGCCTGGCGCGAAGCCCCGGCCCCCGGCGAGCAGGCACTGGATGCCGCCGCCTTCCAGGGGCCCGATGCCGCGCTGGCCCGCGAGTTCACCGACGTGCAGAGCGCCGTGGTGGTGCTGGACGGGCGCGTGGTGTACTCGTTCTACCGCGACGGCGACGCCGAGAAGCTGCGCGACACGCAGTCCGCGTCCAAAAGCGCGCTGTCGGTGCTGCTGGGCACGGCCCTCGCGCAGGGCCGCATCGCCAGCGTGGACCAGCGCGTGGTGGACCTGGTGCCCGAGTGGGCCGGGGCCCACAGCGACCCGCGCGCGGCCGCCATCACGCTGCGGCACCTGCTCACGCTGACGGCGGGCTTCGCGGTCCGCGACGCCATCGGCACCGCCGCGCCGCTGCGCCCGCGCGATGCCTGGGCACGCCCGCTGGCCAGCGACCCGGGCCAGGCCTTCGCCTACGACAACTCGGTCGTGCCGCTGCTCGTCGCCGTGCTGGAGAAAGCCACGGGCATGCCCCTGGCCGACTACGCGCGCCAGCAGCTGGTGGGCCCCCTGGGCTTCGCCGAGCCGTCGTACCGGCAGGGCCTGCACCTGCGCACGCTCGACATGGCCAAGCTGGGCCAGCTCTACCTGCGGCATGGGCGGTGGAACGGCCAGCCGCTGGTGCCCGAGGCATTCGCCGATGCGTCGGTGAAGGCGCAGAACGCGGGCGGCCCGCCGGTGGGCCTGTCGTACGGCTACCTGTGGTGGGTGGTGCCGTCGCCAGCGCCGCGCCCGACCTTCCTGGCCAGCGGCTACGGCGGCCAGTTCATCTGGGTGTACCCACCCCTGGACCTGGTGGTGGCCACCACCTCCGCGGTGTCGCCGGACAGCCACCGGCGCGGCCATGCGCTGCAGTGGATCCGCACGCAGGCGTTCGCGGCGGCCCAGCAGCGCGCGCAGGGCGCGCCGCGCTGATCCGCGAAAGCCGCCCAGGGAATTTCAGGCAAAAAGGCCTTCAGCGCTTTTCCATTAAGCGCTGATAGCTATATTTTTAATAGCAAATGTAGACAAATGCGGACGACGGCGCTCAAGGCTGCGGCTTGTTCACGAAGGCCACCACCAGTCCCCGGGCCGTCACGGTGATGGGCCCCGGCTGCAGGCCCAGGCCGTCGAACACGGCCGTGTCCTGCGGGCGCAACTGGTGCAGCACCACCTCGCGCAGCGACTGCTCGGCGAGCACCGGGCCGTAGGCGTTGAGCATCTCGTTCACGGCCGGCTTGAGGCTCGGGAAATCCAGGCGCCCCAGCCGGATCTGGTGGGCACGCACCGTGCGGTCGCCGGCCTCGTAGCGCAACGCGAATTCCACATCGAACGTGCCCGCATGGCTGCGGCGCAGCGCCGGGCCCGCGACCTCCACGGCCATGGTGGCTCCCAGCCGGTTGGCCTCGGGCAGCAGGCGCAGGCGCGGCGCCTGCACGGCCAGGTCCACCAGCCCCTGCACCGGCACGCTGCGCGGAAACTTCTGCGCCACGGCCTCCTGCAGCTGCCCGAGCGGCACGGTGTAGCTGGGCTGGGCCCGGGCGGCGCGCAGCCCGGCCAGGGCGGAGGCCCCCCCGGCCAGGCCCCGCAGCGCGGTGCCCAGGAATCTTCTGCGGTGCACCATGCGTGCGCTCCTTTGCTGCGGTGATGGTGGTGGTGGTGGGATCGGCCCCGGGCGGCGCGGGCCCGCAATAATCAGCGCCATGACGCCCCCGCCCGTGCACCATTGCCAGGTTTTTGCCTCGCCCTGGCAAGGTGTGTACTGCACACGCGCCGAAAGTTCCCGCCGCTACGGCAAGCACTGGCACGCAGTCTACGGGCTGGGCCTGCTGGACGACGGCGCGCAAAGCTCGGCCAGCGGGCGCGGGCCGGTGGATGCCTATGCGGGCGACCTCATCACCACCAACCCGGGCGAGGTGCACGACGAGCAGCCGCTGGGCAGCGCATCGCGCCGCTGGCGCATGGTGTACATCGAACCGGCGGTGCTGCAGGCCCTGGCCGACGACGAGGGCGCCGTGGCGGGGCAGGCCGGCATCGCGCTCACGCGCCCCGTGATCCAGGACGCCGCCCTGGCCCGCGCGCTCCACACCCTGGTCGCGCGCATCGCCCTGTGGAATGTGGTGCAGCCGCCGGCGCCGCCCACCGCAGCGATGGCCGGCGCCGTGGACCGCCTGGCCTGCGAGGAGTCGCTGGCCCAGACCTGCGCCCTGCTGCTGCAGCGCCACGCCAGCACGCCCCCGGCAACTGCCCCGCGCACCGCCCACGCCGCGCCCGCGCTCGGGCAGGTGCGCGACTGGCTGGCCGACGCGCCCCTGGCGCCCCCCACGCTCGCGCAGATGGCCGCCTTCGCCGGGCTCAGCCGCTACCAGCTGCTGCGGCGTTTCGCCGGCACCTACGGGCTGCCGCCGCACGCCTGGCTGCTGCAGCAGCGCGCCGAGCGCAGCCGCCACCTGATCGGCCAGGGCGTGGGCCTGGCCGATGCGGCGGCGGCCAGCGGCTTCGCCGACCAGAGCCACATGACGCGCATGTTCACGCGGCAGTTCGGCTTCACGCCGGGCGCGTGGCAGAAGGCCCGGCGCGGCCCGGCGGCGCAATAACGTTCAAGACGCGCCGCGCCAGACGCCGCAGACTGGCCGCTGATTCACCACTTCGGCAGGGTTTCCGGTCATGTCAGATTCATTCAAGGGCCAGCTGCTGTGCAGCCTGGCGATGGTGCTCGTGGGCAGCACGGTGGTGGCCAGCAAGGTCATCGGCCAGGACATCGAACCTTTTCTCGCCACCGTGCTGCGGCACGCGCTGGCGCTGCCCGTGTTCTTTGCGCTGATGCGCTGGCGCGGCCAGCGGCTGCCGCGCGTGGGCCGGCGCGACGCGGTGCTGCTCACGGTGCAGGCGGCCGCAGGGAGCGTGGGGTACTCGGTGCTGCTCATCCTGGGCGTCACGCTGTCGAGCGCATCGGACGCGGGCATCGTGGCGGGCACGCTGCCTGCCGCGGCCGCGCTGCTCTCGGCCGTGGTGCTGGGTGAGCGGCCCGCGCTGCGCCTGGTGCTGGCCATCGGGCTGGCCACGCTGGGCGTGATGGCCGTGGCTTTCTCGCCCGGCGGCGGCGGGGCCAGCCCCGCGCGGCTGGCGGGCATCGCGCTGGTGCTGGCCGCCGTGGCCTGCGAGGCGGTCTTCATCCTGGCCCACAAACGCCTGGCGCGGCCGGTGCCCGCGCTGGCGCTGTCCACCCTCATGTCGGCGGGCGGCCTGCTGCTGTCGGCCCTGCCCGCCGCGTGGCTGGCGTGGCGCGCCGCCACCCCCCTGGCCTTCGGCGCGCCCGCGCTGGCGGGCGTGCTGTACTACGCGTGGGTGCCCACGGTGGGCGGCTTTCTGCTGTGGTACGCCGGCAGCGCGCGCACCAGCGGCGTGCGCGCCTCGCTGGCCACGGTGTGGCTACCCGTGTCGGCCCTGGTGCTGTCGGTGCTGCTGCTCGGCGAGTCCGTGCGCCCTTGGCAATGGGCGGGCCTGGCCTGCGTGCTGCTGGCCATGGTGCTGGCGGCCAGGGGCGCCCCGGAGCGGGCGACGGCGCGCGGGGAACGGGCCACCCTGCGCGCCTAGCGCCCCACCACCGACCAGCCGGCCTGCTGGTTGGTCTTGTCGTTCTCGTACTCCCACGCGGTTCCGCAGCGGTCGCACACGTAGCGGGTGATGGTGACGGAGCCGTGGTCGCGGTCTTCCTTGCGATTGCCCCGCTGCACCAGTTCGGCATGGCCCGGCGCCTTGCGCCAGTTGCGCTGGATGCCCTGGCAGGGCTCGCACAGCGCCATGGGTTTGAGTTCGTTCTGTCGCGCCAGGTCTTTGGTCATGGGGGGCAGCCTTGGGGGCCGTGGTGTCGGGGTGGGATTGCATGCTGCGGGGCGGCTACTGTAAGCCACCCGCGCACGCCCGGGCGAAACACGGCGCCCGAACCACTCCCCGCCACAGGCCCGGCAGCGCGCCGGCGCTGGATGGACCGGCACAGCAAGCTATCAAAACAAGAGCTTAATGCGGCCCCAGCAGCTTGGCCATGCGCGCATTGCGCAGCACCACGCCCTGCCGCTCGGCGTGCTGGCGTGCCAGGACCTCGAAGCCGCTGGCGGCGAAGAAGGACTCGGCGGCCAGGCTTACATCGGCATGCAGCCGCGCGATGCCGCGCCGCGCCGCCTGCGCGTGGATGTGCGCCATGAGCGCGCGGGCCACGCCCTGGCCGGCCCAGTCGGGCGCGACGAAGAACTGGTCGATGTACCCCGTGGGCTGCAGGTCGGCAAACCCCGCGATGGCGTTGCCGTCCGCGGCCTGGGCGACGAAGGGCTGGTTGGCCCGCATGCGGGCGGCCCACTGCGCGGCGTCGTGCTGCGGAGGTGCCCAGGCCGCGAGCTGCCCGGGGGTGTAGTGCCTCGCGGCCAGGCCGTGCACCGACGCGTGGAAGACGGCGTGCAGCAGGGCTTCATCGCCGGGGCGAAAGTCGCGGATGAGGATCTCGGGCAGGGGCATGGGCGTGAAGGCGGACGGGGGGCAGAGGCAGGAAAAGCGCGCGATTGTGCCGCACGCCGGGGGCGCTGCGGCCCGACGGGACGCACCGGCGCTGCCTCGGGCTGCGGGGACGTAGGCCGTGGCGCACGGAAGCCCGGGATCACCCGCCGCGACGCCCTCCCCGGCGCCCCGATAGCATTGCCCGCATGCCCCGCGCCCCTTCGCCCGCCCTGCACCTGCCCGCAACACCCCCGCCCGGCCCGCCGCTCGTGCGGGCCGCCATCGATTTCGCGGCCCCCGCGCACGAGGTGGCGCGGCGCCTGATCGGCGTGACGCTGCTCGTGGACGGCGTGGGCGGCCGCATCGTGGAGACCGAGGCCTACGACCAGTCGGACCCGGCATCGCACACCTTTGGCGGGCCCACCGCGCGCAACGCCGCCATGTTCGGGCCACCGGGCTGCGCGTACGTGTACCGCTCGTACGGCCTGCACTGGTGCATCAACACCGTGTGCCGCGAGGCCGGGCACGGCGCCGGCGTGCTGCTGCGCGCGCTGGAGCCCACCCACGGCATCGGCACCATGCAGGCGCGGCGCGGGCTGGAGGACGCGCATCTGCTGTGCGCGGGCCCCGGGCGCCTGGCCCAGGCGCTGGGCATCGATGCCAGCTTCAACGGACGGCCGCTGCACCTGCCGCCATTCGCGCTGCTGGAGCCCGATGCGGCCGGCGCCCCCGGCTGCCCCCCCGTCGGCGTGGTGGCCGGCCCGCGCATCGGCATTTCCAAGGCGGTCGATGTGCCGTGGCGCTTCGGGCTTCGCGGGTCGCGCTACCTGAGCCGCGCGTTTGCCGCTCCGGCGGGCGCTGGCGGGCCCGGCCGCCGCTGAAAGGACGCCTCAGCCCGCGGCCATGCGCAGCCTGCGCGCCGCGTCCTCGGCCCGCGCATCGTCGATCTCGCGCAGCACCGCCTGCATGTCCACGTCGGCATGGTCCGGCGCGTAGCGGCCCGTGAGCGGCGTGGCGTTGTCGAGCAGGCCGCTCTGGAACAGGCTCCAGATCTCGGGGCCGTACTGGGTGCTGCGCAGCTCGGGCGCGAACTGGCCGAAGAAGTCGCGCAGGTTGGCCACGTCGCGCAGCAGCATGCGCTGGGCATGGTTGTTGCCGGCGGCGTCCACCGCCTGGGGCAGGTCGATGATGACGGGGCCATCGTGGCCCCCTTCGCCATCAGCGCCGGGCAGGTGCGCCAGCAGGATGTTGAACTCCGACAGGTCCCCATGCACCACACCCGCGCACAGCATGCGCACCACCTCGGCCACCAGCGTGGCGTGGTGGGTGCGCGCGTCCTCGGGCGTGAAGCTCACGTCGTTCAGGCGCGGCGCGGCGTCGCCGTGGGCGTCGGTCACCAGCTCCATCAGCAACACGCCGTCGTGAAAGTTGTAGGGCTGCGGCACGCGCACGCCCGCGGCGGCCAGGCGGTACAGCGCATCGACCTCGGCGCTTTGCCAGGCGGCCTCCTGCTCCTGCCGGCCGAACTTGCTGCCCTTGGCCATGGCGCGGGCCGAGCGCGAGTTCTTGACCTTGCGGTTCTCGGTGTAGTCCACCGCCTGGCGGAAGCTGCGGTTGTTGGCCTCTTTGTAGATCTTGGCGCAGCGGGTGTCGTCCCCGCAACGCACCACGTAGACCATGGCCTCCTTGCCGCTCATGAGCTGCCGGACCACGGAGTCGATCAGGCCTTCCTCGATGAGGGACTGGAGTCTGGGGGGTGCTTTCATCGGGCCTGTGCGCTAGAGGGGAAGCGGACCATTGTCGCCGCATGGCCGGTGCACGGCCTTGGCGGGTGGGGGCGGGCGCGGCGGACGCCACGTGCTGAACGACAATCCGGCGGCTGCCCGCCCCCGTGGGCACGCCATCCCTTCCCCGCCGCGCCCAGCTCCCCGGAGACCTTCCCCATGCCCTTCGCCATTGCGCCCCCAGCCCCTGCCCTGCGCGCCGTCTTGCTCGGGTGCCTGCTGGCCTGTGGGTGCGCCGGGGCCGCGCAGCCGGCGGCGGCGGCCGGGTTCCGCCCGGGCGCGTACGCCGATGCGCTCGGCGGCCCGGCGGTGGTGTGCGTGACCTCGGAGCACATGGCCCGCCTCACGGCCGCCGCCTGGAAACTCGCCCTGCAGCAGCGCGGCGTGGACTGCACGCTCAGCGAGTCCGCCCGGCCGATGCCCGGCCACGAAACCTGGGCGGCCAGCTGCACGGGCCCGGCCCTGGGCGCCAGCGCCCCGCACCGCTACCGGTTCACGGTGCACGCCGACGGCGACCAGCTCGTCATCGACAGCAGCATGGCGGCTTCCGCGGGCCCGCCGATGATGATGACGAAGAAGGCCTTTGCCGGCAGGTACCAGGGGGCGTGCGCGCCCGGCCACCCGCCCCTGGACGTGGAGGCCTACCTGGACGGCATGCACGGCAGCGAAGGCACGCCCGCGCAGGCAGGCGCCCGCAAGGCGGTGGCCCTGGACCTCATCCGCTGCGGCCATGTGTTCAACGGGCTGTCGCTCGGCGTGGCGAAACCCCGGCAGGAAGGCATGCGCGCAGCAGCGGCGGCGATGATCGCGGCCGCCGTGGAGCTGCACCCCGGAGAGGGCGGCTTCCACCTGGAAGCGCTCAGGCAATCCGCGCCCGAGGTGTCCGCCGAGCTGGTGGGGGCGCCCGCGGAGAAGAAGTTTGCGCTGTACCAGTCGTGCAGCCCGTACCTGGAGCCGGAGGGTGTCGCGCGGGCCGTGCAAGGCCGCATGGCGGCGGACGCGGCCGCACGCTAGGCCCGTGGTACGCGATGCGCGGCTACAGCGCCCCCGCGTCCCGGGCGCGAAGCGCGGCCAGCCGCTGGTGCACCGCGTCGCCCGCATCCACGGGCCGCTGGTGCTTGGCCTCGAGGTAGTGGGTGGTGAACACGTCCAGGTACGCCTCCAGCGCCTGCGCGGCATGCGCCTCGCCCGCCAGCTCCAGGCACAGGGCGCCGACCTCGGACGTGCAGAAATGGTCCCTGCGCGTGGACCGGCGCAGGTGGTAGCGCGAGAGCTGCTCGGGCTGCAGGCTGAGCACGGGCAGGAGGTCGAGGTACGGGCTCTTGCGGAACATCTTGCGGGCCTCGGGCCAGGTGGCGTCGAGCAGCACGAACAGTGGGCGCTTGCCTTCTGGCATGGCCACCTGCGTGACCACGCGCCCGGGCGCCACGAACTCGCCGGGGAACACCACATACGGCTGCCACTGCGGGTCGGACAGCAGCGCCAGCAGGCCGGGGTGCACCTCGGTGCGGGCCCAGCCAAAGGCAAACGTGTCGGGCACCACGTCGGCGATCAGCCAGCCCGTGTTGCTGGGCTTGAGCGGTTCGATGTCGGCCATCAGCAGGCACATGCCCGCGCGCGTGGGCAGCACGGGCCGCAGCGCGCAGATGCAGTGGCTGGGCACCAGGCGGCAGCCCGCGCAGCGCTCGCCCCTGGGGCCGCCCCGGGCCAGGAAGGGCTTGGCGCTGCGCGCCAGGCGCTCGGCGCGCAGGCGCGCCACCGCGTGCGGCGCGGCGGGGTTCGCGGGGGAATGCGTCACTGCCCGCCCGCCTGTTCCAGGGCAAACAGCGGCACCTGGGCCTGGCGGCTCAGCCACACGCCGCCGCCCAGTTCGATCGCGCCCTCCTGCAGGCCGCGCCGGTACAGCTCGGCGCGGTGGCGGAACAGGCGCGGATCGGTCAGGTCCTCGTCGATGATGTCGCGCTCGTAGTCCTCGCGCGAGACGGCCTCCACGTACAGCGCGCCGCGGCTCAGGCGCCCCAGGTTGTGCAGCGCGGCCTTCAGGTCCGGCGGGCTCAGGTAGGGCAGCACGCCCTGGCAGATGACGAGGTCGAACGGCTCGCCGGCCGCGTAGTCCACCACCGAGCCCTGCTGCCATCCGAAGCGCTCGCACAGGTAGGCGCTGAACTCCACGCCCTGGTAGGTGGCCAGCGGGAAATGCCGCGCCACGATGTCCTTCCACAGCCCGATGCCGCAGCCCACGTCCAGCACGCGCTGCACCGGCACGCGCAGGTACTTGAGGTAGCTGCACACGAACGTGCCCAGGCGCTCGACATGGTCCGGGTCCACCACGCTGGTCTTCTTGTCGAAGTAGTAGCGCTGGTAGTAGGCCTCGTCGAAGGTGGTGGCGCTGGCGGATTTCAATGGGGGTCCTTGTGTCTAGGCGGTGGGTGTGAAGCGGGCGAGTATCCCCCACCCGGCCGCGCACGGCTGCGTGTAGGCTGTCGCCATGGATTCGCTGATCACCGCCGCCGCACGCGCGCTGGCCGCCGGGGACCCGCTGGGCGCGCTCAAGCGCGTGGCGCTGCGCGACGACCCGCCCGCGCTGGCCCTGCGCGGCATCGCCATGGCCCAGCTGGGCGAGCTGGCCCGCGCGCGCGACCTGCTGCGGCAGGCGGGCCGCGCGTTTGGCGCCCACGAGGCCCGGGCCCGCGCGCGCTGCGCGGTGGCCGAGGCCGAGGTGGCGCTGGCCCTGCGCGACCTGGGCGGCCAGGGCCAGGCACTGCTGGCGGCGGCCGACACGCTGCAGGCCCATGGCGACGCGATCAACGCCCTGCAGGCCCGGCTGGTGGCGGCCCGCAGGCTGATTCTGCTGGGGCGGCTGGCGCAGGCCTCCGCCGCACTCGCAGCCATCCAGGCGGCGGGCATGCCGGCCCAGCTGCCCGCGCCGCTGGCCGCCGTGGCCGCGCTCACGGCCGCAGAGCTGGCCCTGCGCACCTTGCACATCGACGCCGCAGACGCCGCGCTGCAGCGGGCCGCCGAGGCGGCCGGCCACGCCGGGGTGCCCGCCCTGGTGGCCGAGGTGGCCCACGCCCGCACGCTGCTCCAGCAGCCCGCGGCCCGCCGCCTGGGGCCGGGCACAGAGCACCTGCTGCAGCTGCGGGACGTGGCGGCGCTGCGCGCAGCGGGCGACACACTGGTGGTGGACGCCTGCCGCCACGGCGTGCAGGCGGGCGGCGCGTGGCACCCGCTGGCGCGCCGGCCGGTGCTGTTTGCACTCGTGCGCGCGCTGGCCCAGGCGTGGCCGGGCGACGCGGACCGCGATACGCTGATCGCCGACGTGTTCCGCACGCGCCACCCCGACGAGACCCACCGCGCCCGCCTCCGCGTGGAAATGGGGCGCCTGCGCGCGCTGATGGCACCGCTGGCGGGCGTGGAGGCCACCGCACGCGGCTTCGTGCTGCGCCCCCAGGGGGGCCGCGGGGTGGCCGTGCTCGCGCCGCCGGTCGATGGCGCGCAGGGCGCGCTGCTGGCGCTGCTGTCCGACGGCGCCGCGTGGTCCACATCGGCCCTGGCGCTCGCGCTGGGCGACAGCCAGCGCACCGTGCAGCGCGCGCTGGCCGAGCTGGAGGCCGGCGGCCAGGTGCGCGCCATCGGCCAGGCCCGCGCCCGCCGCTGGCTGGCGGCGCCGCTCGTCGGATTCACGACGATCTTGTTACTCCCCACGGCGCAGCCGATTCCCTAAAGTGGCATCACCAACCGTTGAAGGAGCCCAGCCATGACCACCATCACCCGCACCCCACAAGCCCCCCGCGACGCAGCCTGCAGCAGCCAGGTGGGCGACACCCCGCCGCCGCACCGGCAGATGCCCATCGCCTCGCGCCAGCCCGCCCAGGTGGTGCGCGAGTACGGACCGTTCGGCGATGCCGGGGCGGTCCATGGCGTGACGCACGACGGCCAGCGCGTGTGGGCCGCCACGGGCGAGCACCTGGTGGCTTTCGACCCCGCCAGCGGCACCACCGCCCGCACGCTCGACGTGGCGTGCGACGCGGGCACGGCCTTCGACGGCACGCACCTCTACCAGATCGCCGAGGCGCGCATCGACAAGATCGACCCTTCCACCGGCCGCGTCCTGGCCACCATCCCCGCGCCGGGCGGCGGCAACGACTCGGGCCTGACCTGGGCCGAAGGCAGCCTGTGGGTGGGCCAGTACCGCGACCGCAAGATCCACCAGATCGACCCCGCCACGGGGGCCATCCGCCGCACCATCGAGTCCGACCGCTTCGTGACCGGCGTGACCTGGGTGGACGGCGAGCTGTGGCACGGCACCTGGGAGGGCGACGAAAGCACGCTGCGCCACATCGACCCCGCCAGCGGTGCCGTGCTGCAGCAGCTGGACCTGCCGCAGGGCATGGGCGTGAGCGGGCTCGAGTCCGACGGGGCCGGCCTGTTCTACGCCGGCGGCGGCAGCAGCGGCAAGGTGCGCGCCGTGCGCCGGCCCGGGGCGCCCCGCGCCTGAACGGGGCGGCCGCGCGCCGCGCCCATCGCCGTGCACCCCACGGGCCCTGCACCGGCCCCGCGCTTTCCGCGCGGGCCGCAGGCCGGGGACAGGTGCGCCTGGCCCGCCCGCGAGCCCATCCTTCTTCTACCCCACCCACCACCCCATCGAGGAGTCCTCCATGAACGCCCCCACACAACAACATCCCGTGGTCTCCGCCCGCCAATGGCTGGCCCAGCGCCACACCCTGCTGGCCCGCGAGAAGGCGCTGACCCGCCTGCGCGACGAGATCGCCCAGGAGCGCCGCGCACTGCCCTGGACCCGCGTGGACAAGCGCTACACCTTCGACACGCCCCAGGGCCCGCGCGCCCTGGCCGACCTTTTCGACGGCCGCAGCCAGCTGCTGGTGCAGCATTTCATGTTCGGCCCGGGGTGGGAGCAAGGCTGCCCCAGCTGCTCGTTCATGGCCGACCACCTGGGTGGCATGGAGCTGCACCTGCAGCACCGCGACGTGTCGGTGCTTGCCATCTCGCGCGCGCCGCTGGCCGAGATCGAGCGCTTTCGCGAGCGCATGGGCTGGCGGTTCCGCTGGGTGTCGTCGCACGGCAGCGACTTCAACCACGACTTCGCCGTGAGCTTCACGCCCGAACAGCGCGCACGGGGAAACGGCGAGGTCTTCTACAACTACGGCATGCGGCCGTTCCCCGCCGAGGAGGCACCGGGCATCAGCGTGTTTTTGCGCAACGATGCGGGCGAGGTGTTCCACACCTACTCGACCTTCGGGCGCGGCGTCGAGGCCATGATGGGCACCTACCAGCTGCTGGACCTGACGCCGCTGGGGCGCCACGAAACCAACCCGGCCTACCCCATGGACTGGGTGCGCCACCACGACCGCTACGCGCCCGCCGACGCCGCCCGCACCCCGGCCGCTCCGGCTGCGCAGGCAAGCCAGGCCCACCCGGCACCGGGCGCGTGCTGCGCCGCACGGGGCTGAACACCGCCCCACGGCCATGGACACCCTCTGGCCCTGGCTCGCCACCGCCGCGCTGGGCGCCCTGCATGGGATGAACCCTGCCACGGGATGGGGACTGGCGGCGGCCTGGGGCCTGCGGACGCACGACCACGGCATCCCGCTGCGCACCGTGCTGCCCCTGGCCACCGGGCACCTGGCCTCGGTGGCGCTGGTGGCCGCCACGGCGGTGTGGGGCCTGCCGCTGGCCCGGCCCGTGCTGCTGGCGGTGGCGGGCGGGTTGTGCGCGGTGGTGGTGCTGGCCCACCTGCGTGGGCATACTGCGCCGCCCGGCATCCGCGGGCCTGCCGGGCCCGCGGGCCTGGCCCTGTGGTCCTTTGGGACGGCCACCGCCCACGGCGCGGGGCTGATGCTGGTGCCCGCGCTGGCGCCGCTGTGCCTGGGCGGTGGCGCGGCAGGGGGCGGTGCCGCATCCACCCCCCTGCTGCTGGCGCTGGCCGCACTGGGCGTTCACACCCTGGCCATGCTGGCGGCCAGCGCCGCCATGGCCGCCGCCGCATGCCGTGGCGTGCGGGGGGCCACACGCTGGCTGCAGCGCCACAAGCGCCGCGCCTGCCGCCCAGTCCGTTGACTATGCCTTTGGGGGGCGGTGCAGCGCGCAGAGCTTGTTGCCGTCCGGGTCGCGCAGGTACGCCAGGTACAGCTTGCCGCCGGGGCCTTCGCGGTAGCCGGGCGGGTCTTCGCAGGTGGTGCCCCCGTGGGCGACACCCGCCGCATGGAACGCATCGGCCTGCTCGGGCGACTGCATGGCAAAGCCGATGGTGCCGCCGTTGGCAAAGGTGGCGGCCTCGCCATTGATGGGGGTGCTGATGCAGAAGGTGCCGGAGGGGCCCCGGTAGAAGTAGCGGTTCTTGTTGGCGACGCCAGGGGGCACACCGATGGTGCCGAGCAGCGCGTCGTAGAACTTTCGGGATACCTCCAGGTCGTTCACACCGACCATCACATGACTGAACATACTTTTTTGTCTCCGCTGGGCCCCGATGGGGCGGTTGATGGGCGAAGGGATGTTACCGGCTGCGCACCCGCGCGCTGTCGCCCAGCAGACCGTGGCGCGGGCAGCGCCTGCTTGGAGTGAGTGGCCTGCACGGCGCGCGGGGGCACCACTGCCGGCGAACACGCTGCAGCCTGGCATTTTTCAAGCCAAAATGCCCTGGAGCGCACATTCAATCACCGCCATCAGCTATCAATTAGAGAGCATTCACCCTCCCGCCATGCCACCCACCGCCCACTTCACCCCCGTCCCCCTCGACAAGGCCTACCGCCTGCTCAACCACGGCCCCACCGTGCTGGTGTCGGCCGCGCACGCCGGCCAGCACAACGTGATGGCGGCCGCCTGGGCCTGCGCGCTGGACTTTTCCCCGCCCAAGGTGACGGTGGTGCTCGACAAGGCCACGCGCACGCGCGAACTGGTGGAGGCCAGCGGCGCCTTCGCGCTGCAGCTGCCCACCGTGCCCATGGCGGCGATGACCGTGGCCATTGGCACCGACAGCGCCAAGACCCACCCCGACAAACTGCGGCAGCACGGCGTGGAGCTGTTCCACGCCCCCGGCCACGCCAATACCCCGCTGGTGCACGGCTGCGCGGCCTGGCTGCTGTGCCGCGCCATCCCCGAGCCGCACAACCAGCAGGCCTACGACCTCTTCATCGGCGAAGTGGTGGCAGCCTGGGCGGACGAGCGCGTGTTCCGCAACGGGCACTGGGAGTTCGACACAGCACCCCAGGAGCTGCGCACGCTGCACTACGTGGCGGGCGGGCAGTTCTATGCGACGGGGGCGTCGGTCGTGGTGTGAAAGGCGCTGTGGCCACCACAGCGCGGCAGGAAGGGCAGTGGGGGCCGCCTCCCGGAGAATCCGGTCCATGCGGAATACCCTAGTGGCTCCGGTTCTTTGACCAGATAATATGCATGCATAGCGAATGCGAAGCCGCTGCGCTGCCGTGCCACGGTCAACCGCAGTCCCGGCGCGCTGCGGCAGCGGCGCCGTGCGGCGGCTGCCTTTCGACTTCGCTGCGTGTATCCCCCGGTTGTAGATGAAACAAGGAAGCTGAAATGAACATGGGTTTTCGAAAGACCGTGCTGGCCGTGGCGAGCGGCGTGGTGGTGTCGGTAGGTGGGGCAGGGGTTGCGCAGGCGCAGTCGCTCACCATCGCGCTGGCGGCCGAGCCGACCGCGGCCGATCCGCACTATCACAAGATGACGGCCAACGATGCTTTTTCGGCCCATGTCTATGACTCGCTGGTGGCGCGCAACGCCAAGATGGAGCTGATCCCTTCGCTGGCCACGTCGTGGAAGAACCTGGACAACCTGACCTGGGAGTTCAAGCTGCGCCCCGGCGTCAAGTTCTCGAACGGCCAGCCGTTCACGTCCAAGGACGTGCTGTTCACCATCTGCCGCACGCTGAACAACGAGACCAACGTCTCGGAGTCGTACACCGACACCACCAAGCGCATCACCGACGTGAAGACGCCCGATGACCTGACCGTGATCATCAAGACCGTGGCGCCGCTGCCGCTGCTGCCCGCCGAAATGGCGCGTTCATTGCCGATTCTGTGGAGCGGTATTGCCCAGGGCGGCAAGCTCGCGTTCGCACCCAAGACGGGCTGCGGCGTGACCGGCGCCTGGCCGACCGTGACCGATTTCAATACCGGCAAGACCGCCATCGGCACCGGCCCGTTCCTGATGAAGTCCTACGTCAAGGGCACCGGCATCCAGCTGGAGCGCAACGAAGCCTACTGGGGCGAGAAGCCCCACTGGAAGACGGTGAAGATGGTGCCGGTGCCCAGCGCCGGCCCGCGCCTGACGGGCCTGCTGTCGGGTGACTACGACGTGATCGAGAACCCCGCCGCGCGCGACCTGACGCGTGTGAAGGACAACGCCAAGTTCGACTTCGTCGCCACGCCATCGACGCGCCTCGTGTTCCTGCAGCCCGACATCGGCCGCAACCCCAGCCCCCTGGTGAAGGCCGCCGACGGCAAGAACCCGCTGCAGGATGTGCGCGTGCGCCGGGCCATGAACATGGCCATCGACCGCAAGGCCATCGTGCAGCGCATCATGGACGGCATGGCCACGCCCGCCTACCAGTACATGCCCGACGGCATGTTCGGCGCGCTGCCCCAGGCCCCCGAGATCAAGTTCGATCCCGAAGGCGCCAAGAAGCTGCTGGCCGAAGCCGGTTACCCCAACGGCTTCGAGCTGACGCTGTCATCCACCAACGACCGCTACGTGAACGACGCCCAGGTGGCCCAGTCGGTGGCGCAGTACTTCACGCGCATCGGCATCAAGACCAACGTGGATGCGATGACCGCGTCGATCTACTTCCCCAAGCGTGCCAAGCGCGAATTCAGCCTGCCCATGGGCGGCTGGCCCGCGGAAACGGGCGAGGCGTCGGCGCTGTTCCAGCTGTGGGTGGCATCGCTGGATGCGCCCAAGGGCCAGGGCACCAGCAACTACGGCGCCAACTACAACCCCGAGTTCGACAAGCTGTACCTGCCGGCCGCCGACACGGTGGACCCCGCCAAGCGCAAGGCCGGCCTGGAAGCCGCCACCAAGTTCGCCCTGGACAACGTGGCGCTGATCCCGCTGCACTTCGAGAGCAGCATCTGGGCCTTCAAGAAGGGCCTGAGCTACGAAGGCCGCCGCGACCAGTACACGCTGGCCACCTCGGTCAAGGCCAAGTAAGCCACTGCCGGCCAGTGGACGGATACGGGGTGCGCTTGCGCACTCCGTATTTTTATTTGCCACGCCGCGTTGTCGCAGGCCCGCCATGTCCAGGCCCCCACGCCTTGGCCTTTGCAACGCCACCGTGGCGCGGCTTCCATCCATTTCGCAAGGGGGTGCCTGAGTGCTCGTCTTCATCCTGCGAAGGTTCATGCAGAGCCTTCTTGTCCTCCTGGCGGTGTCGCTGGTGGTGTTCTTTGCGGTGTATGCCGTGGGCGACCCCATCGAACTGCTGGTCAACGCCGAGGCCAGCGAGGCCGACCGCCTGGCGATGATCAAGCGCCTGGGCCTCGACCTGCCCATCTGGCAGCAGTACACGAGCTTTCTGTTTCGCGCGCTCAAGGGCGACCTGGGCACCTCGTTCGTGCACGGGATTCCGGCCATCGAACTGATCGTGCAGCGCATTCCGGCCACGCTGGAGCTGGTGCTGGTGGCGATCACGCTGACCATCGTGGTCGGCATTCCGCTGGGCCTGGTCGCCGGCCTCAAGAATGACAAGCCCACGGGGCGGGGGCTGATGGCGGGCTCGGTGCTGGGTTTTTCGCTGCCCAACTTCTGGCAGGGCATGGTGCTGATCCTGTGTTTCGCCGTGTGGCTGCAGTGGCTGCCCGCCGCGGGGCGTGGTGACACGGTGGCGGTGTTCGGCGTGCCGCTGTCGTTGCTGACGGCGGATGGCTGGTCGCATGTGATGCTGCCGGCCGTGAACCTGGCGCTGGCCAATATCGCGCTGGTGTTGCGCCTGACGGCGACGGGCGTGGTGGACGCCAAGACACAGGAGTACGTGAAATTCGCCCGCGCCAAGGGCCTGACGCCGCGCCGCATCCTCACGCGCCACATCCTGCGCAACATCCTGATCCCGGTGGTCACGGTGATCGGCATGGAGTTTGGCTCGCTGATCGCCTACTCCACCATCACCGAGACCGTGTTTGCCTGGCCCGGCATGGGCAAGCTGCTGATCGACAGCATCTACCAGCTCGACCGCCCCGTGGTCGTGGCGTACGTGATGCTGGTGACCTTCATCTTCGTGATGATCAACATGCTGGTGGACATGCTGTATGCGGCGCTGGACCCGCGCGTGCAGCTGCAAGAGTCCGAATAGGAAAGCGGGCACAAGCGATTTATGCAAACTCCAGAATCCCCCCCCACTCCCCACGCCCCGTTGACGGAAACGCCGCGCCGCCGGGCCATCCTCAAGCAATTGCGCAGCCGCCCGTCCCTCAGGGGCTCGGCGATTTCGCTGGTCGTGCTGCTGCTGGTGGTGATGCTGGCGCCGTTCCTGGCGCCGCAGAACCCCTATGACCTGGCCGCCCTGGACCTGATGGACGGGCGCCTGCCGCCGGGCTCGGCCAGCATGGACGGCTTCCACTACTGGCTGGGCACCGACAGCCAGGGCCGAGACATGCTCAGCGCCATCCTGTATGGCCTGCGCATCAGCCTGACCGTGGGCCTGGCCGCGGTGGCGCTGGCCACCGTGATCGGCAGCCTGATCGGCCTGCTCGCGGCCTACGTGGGCGGCCTGGTCGACACCGTGCTGATGCGCATCGTGGACTTCATCCTGGGCTTTCCGACCATCCTGGTGGCGCTGGTGCTGCTGGCGATGCTGGGGCGCGGCGTGGACAAGGTCGTGATCGCCATCGTGATGGTGCAGTGGGCGCACTACGCGCGCATCATGCGCAGCCGCGCGCTGCAGGAGCGCCGCAAGGAATACATCGAGGCGGCACAGAACCTGGGCTTTCCAGCCTGGCGCATCATGCTGCGCCACCTGCTGCCCAACTGCCTGGGCCCGGTGATGGTGTTTGCCACCATCCAGATCGCCAACGCCATCGTGCTGGAAGCCACGCTGTCGTTCCTGGGCGTGGGCGTGCCCATCACCGAGCCATCGCTGGGCCTGCTCATCGCGAACGGCTTCCAGTACCTGCTGTCTGGCGACTACTGGATCAGCATGTTCCCCGGCCTGGCCCTGCTGGCCCTCATCCTGGCGATCAACGTGATCGCCGACCGCCTGCGCGCCGCGCTGGACCCGAGAAGCCCATGACAACCCCTTTGCTTGCAGTGCGTGGCCTGCACACCGTTTTTCACACCGAGGAAGGCGCCTGGCCCGCCGTCAGCGGGATCGACCTGTCCATCGGGCCTGGCGAGATCCTGGGCCTGGTCGGCGAATCCGGCTCGGGCAAGTCGGTCACCGGCTTTTCCATCTTCGGCCTGATCGACCCTCCCGGCGAGGTGATCGCCGGCGAGGTGCTGTTCAAGGGCCGGAACCTGCGCGAGCTGAGCGAGGAGCAGATGCGCCAGCTGCGCGGCGACCGCATCGCGATGATCTTCCAGGACCCTCTGATGACGTTGAACCCGGTGCTGCGCATCGAGGAGCAGATGCTCGAGGCCATCCAGACCCATGCCAGCGTGCCGCGCACCCAGGTGCTCCAGCGCTGCGTGGAGGCGCTGGAGATGGTGGGCATCCCCGCCCCGGCTTCGCGCCTGCGCAACTACCCGCACGAGTTCTCGGGCGGCATGCGCCAGCGCGTGGCGATCGCCATCGCCATGCTCAACAAGCCCGAGCTGATCATCTGCGACGAGCCCACCACGGCGCTCGATGTGACGATTCAGGGCCAGATCCTGTACCGCATGCAGGAGATCTGCCGCACGCACGGCACGGCGCTCATCTGGATCACCCACGACCTTGGCGTGATCGCCGAGCTGGCCGACAAGGTCGCGGTGATGTACGCGGGCAAGATCGTCGAGTCCGGCCCGGTGGATGAGGTGCTGGATGCCCCGGTGCACCCGTACACCCGTGGCCTGCTCGATTCGCTGCCCGGCGCCGCCCTGCCCGGCGGACGCCTGCGGCAGATCAGCGGCATGGCGCCGATGCTGGGCAACCGCCCCGCCGGCTGCGCCTTTGCGCCGCGCTGCGCGCACGCCCTGGCGCAATGCGCCACGGGCGAACCGGAGAACACCACGGTGAATGGGCGTACCTACCGCTGCTTTGCCCCCCTCGTTGCCCTGGACCCTGCCGCATGAGCCACACCGCACCACCTCCCGTCATCGAATTGCGCAATGTGTACAAACGCTTTGTCAAAAGGCAGGACCTGATCGGGCGCGTGTTCGAGCTGGCCGGCAAGAAGCCCGAGCCGCGCACCGTGCATGCCGTCAACGGCGTGAGCCTGGCGATTGCGCAGGGCGAGGTGCTGGGCCTCGTGGGGGAGTCCGGCTGCGGCAAGTCCACGCTTGGCCGCATCGTCGCCGGCCTGCACCGCCAGACCGAAGGCGAACTGCTGTACCAGGGCGCCGCCGTGGACGGCCTGGACCGGGCCGCCAGACTGGCCTACACACTGGGCGTGCAGATGGTGTTTCAGGACCCCCAGGCCTCGCTCAATCCGCGCCAGCGGCTGCACCAGATCCTGGGCGAGGCGCTGCACGTGCACAAACTCGCGCCCGCCGGCGAAATACCGGCACGCGTCGACAGGGCGCTGGCCGAAGTGGGCCTGGCCGCCGAGTACCGCACCCGCCTGCCGCACCAGCTCTCGGGCGGGCAGCGCCAGCGCGTGGGCATTGCCCGGGCGCTGATGGTGTCGCCCCGCTTCCTGGTCTGCGATGAGCCGGTCGCGGCGCTGGACGTGTCGATCCAGGCGCAGGTGATCAACCTGTTCATGGACCTGCGTGCCCAGCACGGCCTGACCTCCCTGTTCATCAGCCATGACCTCGGTGTGGTGCGCCACATCTCGGACCGCGTGGCCATCATGTACCTGGGCAAGATCGTCGAGATCTCGACCACGGCCGAGATTTTTGCGCGCGCCAACCACCCATACACCCAGGCGCTGATGGCCGAGGTGCCGAACCTGGAGCGGCGCAAGCGCGTGTTCGTGCCGATCCAGGGAGAGATTCCCTCGCCACTGAAACCGCCACCGGGCTGCACCTTCCACCCGCGCTGCCCGCACGCCATGGCCCGCTGCCGCGAGGAAGCACCGGCGCTCGAAGCCATCGCCCCCGGCCATTGGTCGGCCTGCCACCTGAACACCGCAGCGGCCTGACAACGGCAATGCCGCCCCGCCTGCTGCCCTGCCCCATTTCTTGCCTATGCCCAACGAACTTCATCTGCAATCCCTGCGCGACGCCGTGCAGCGGGTGGGCCGCCACGCGGTGGACTACAGCAACAGCCCCCTGCCCGGTGGCCGCTCCATCACGCTGAACACCTACCGGCCCGCACATGCCACGGACCACAGCCCCATCGTGCTGGTGCAGCACGGCGTGATGCGCAACGGCGACGACTACCGCGACTTCTGGATGCCCGCCGCCGACGAGCATGGCCTGGTCATCATCGCGCCCACGTTCTCGAACGCGCAGTGGCCCGACGTGGTGAGCTACAACAACGGCAACCTGCTGGCCACCGCCGACCGCGAAGCCCACGCCGACACGGCTCCGGCGAACCCACCCGGGGACTGGTCGTACACCGTCGTGACGCGGCTGGTCGATGAACTCAAGGCATCGGGCGTGTTGACCACGCAGCCGCTGTACCTGTTCGGCCACTCCGCCGGCGGGCAGTTCGTGCACCGGCTGATGAGCGTGCTCACGCCCGGCACCTTTGCCGGTGTGGCCGCGGGCAACCCCGGCTGGTACACGCTGCCGCTGCTGGAGCTGCCGTTCCCCGAAGGCCTGGCCGGCACTCCCGCCGACACCGGCAGCCTGGCGCGCCTGTTCGCCTACCCGTTGACCATCCTGGCGGGCGACCAGGACATCGCCACGGCCGACGTGCACTTGCCGTCCGAACCGGCGGCACTGCGCCAGGGCCCGCACCGCTATGCCCGCGCGTTGAACTACTACGCCACCGCCCGGGCCGAGGCCGCGCGCCGCGGCCTGCCGCTGGCTTGGCAGCTGCACACCGTGGCGGGCATTGGCCACGATGGCAAGGCCATGTCGGCCGTCTGCGCGCACCTCTGGTTCCACGGCCACCTCCCCGACGCTGCGCAACTGGCCCGGCTGGCCGGCGAGCACACAGCCTGACGCCCGCCGCCTGCACCTCCTCGGCCTCAGCCCTCCGTCCTGCGGGAAGCAGGCGGAGCCCCCGAACCACCCTGTCCCACCCTGTCCCACCTTGCACCGCCATGACCACCTCCGCCACGACACAGACGCTCATTGACGGCATCACCGCCTGGATGCAGTGCGAGTCACCCACCAGCTCGCCCGCGGGCGTGGCGGCCATGGTGGCCGACATGGCCCGCTATGCCCTGGAAGGCGGACTGCAGGCCACCGTGACGCCACTGGGCGAGCGCGTGGGGCCGCTGCTGCACGTGACCAACCGCGCAGCCGGCGACACGCGCCCCGGGCTGCTGGTCCTGGGCCACTCGGACACCGTGCACCCGGTGGGCACCTTGAGCGACAACCCCTGCCGCATCGAGGGCGACCGCTTCTACGGCCCCGGCGGCTACGACATGAAGGCAGGCATCTACCTGGCCATGACGGCCCTGCGCGACCTGGCGGCCGCCGGCGCCAGCGCGATGCCGATCGACTTCGTGGTCGTGCCCGACGAAGAAACCGGCAGCCACGCTTCGCGTGTGCACATCGAGCGTTTTGCGCACAATGCCCGCTACGCCCTGGTCTGCGAGCCTGCCCGTGCCAATGGCGGCAGATGCGTGACCGCGCGCAAGGGCACGGGCATGCTGCGCCTGGGCGTGAAGGGCCAGGCAGCCCATGCGGGCGTGGCGCATGAAAAAGGCCGCAGCGCGATCCGCGAAATGGCGCACCAGATCCTGGCGCTGGAGGCCATGACCGACTACGCGCGCGGCGTGACGGTGAGCGTGGGCACCATCGAAGGTGGCACCGCCACCAACACGGTGCCGGCGCAGTGCCGCTGCGTGGTGGACTTTCGCCTCCCCGACCTGCAGGCCGCCGACGAGCTGGTGCACAAGATGCAGGCGCTGCGCCCGGTGGGCGCGGACATGGAACTCGACATCGAGGTCGAGGTGAACCGCCCGCCCATGGTCAAGAGCGAGGCCGTGGTGGCCCTGCTGGACCGCGCCAAGGCGTCGGCCCGGCATGCGGGCTTCGCGCTCGAAGATGCGCCCATGACCGGCGGCGGCAGCGACGCCAACTTCACCTCGGCCCTGGGGGTGCCCACACTCGACGGGCTGGGTGCCGACGGCGACGGCGCCCACACGCTGCAGGAACACATCCTCGTCTCGACCCTGGAGGCGCGCCTGAACTTCTGGCGCCATCTGCTGGCGCACCTGGCGTAAGGGGGCGATTCCCTGGCGGGCGCCTGAAAGGCGGTGTCAGGGCTGTTCGAGGTAGCGGACGGCCAGCGCCTGCCGGGCCGCCGCGCTCACGCCCAGCACGTCGCCCAGGTAGGCATCGACGCCCTGGAACTCGGTGTCCACCATGTGCAGGGCTGCATTGAGAAACTCCTCCTGCACACGCCACAGCACGGCCAGCACTTCGTCGGGCGCGTGGCTGGCCAACCCCTCGGGGCGGCGGTAGAGGGTGTTGGTGAGCAGGTAGTCCTGCATCACCACCTCGCGCGGCACGCCCAGCGCCAGCAGGATGAGGGCGGCGGCAAAGCCTGTGCGGTCCTTGCCCGCGGTGCAGTGGAACACCAGCGGGGTGGCGCTGCCTTCATCGAGCAGCAGGCGGAACAGCTCGGCAAATCGATGCGCGTTGTCGTGCACAAAGCCCCGGTAGGTGTCCTGCATCAGCGCCACGGCGTCTTGCGCGGTGAGCTGGCGGCCGGTGCGCTGCAGTTCCAGCGCGCGCTGCACCACCGTGGGCTCGATGGCCAGCGGGTGGTAGCTGATGCCCGGCAGCGCGTAGGCATACGCGGCGCTTTCGGCCTGGCCGCGAAAGTCCACCGCGCGGGCCAGGCCCAGCTCGGCCAGCAGGGCCCGGTCCTGCGCGGTGAGGCCCGCCAGGTGGTCCGAGCGGAAGATGCGCCGCCATTTGACGGTGCGCCCGCCATGGCCGGCGTAGCCGCCCAGATCGCGGAAGTTGGTGGCCCCGGCCAGGGGAAGGGAGCGGGTGGGTGCTGACTGCATGGTGCGTGGCGGGGGATGCGGTGGTGGGCTGGTGAAGCGGAAAGGATAGCCGGGCGGTGCGGCAGGCGCATGTCGCGCGCGTGGCTGGACGGGTGTGCCTGCCAGCACATCGCCGGTGTGCAGAATCCGGGCATGCAGCGTCTTGTGCCCCTCCCCTCCGATCTACAGCCCTGGTTGATGGCAGCGGTGGTGATCGATGCCCCTGCGGAACTGGCGCAGTCGCATTTCCCGGCGATGGTGTCGAGCATGCTGGTGGTGCGGCTGGCCGGGCAGGTGCGGTGCCGGGGCGCGCTGGTGCCGCCGTCGGCCTGGATCAGCGCCAGCACCACGGCCACGGTGTACGAACACGGCGGACCGGTGCGGGCCGTGGGGCTGGTGCTGCAGCCTGAGGCCGCCGCGGCGCTGTTTGGCAGTGCACGCGGGCTGGTGAACACGCTACGGCCGCTGGCGGAACTGGTGGGCCCGCAATGGGCAGAGGTAGAGCATGGCGTGCTGGCGGCGGCAGACGATGCCACACGGCTTACGGTGCTGCACCAGTTCGTCCGGCAGCTGGCCGCACCGCCGTCGCCTTGTGATGCACGGCGGCGGCAAGCCCTGGCCTTGCTGCAGGCGGCCAGCGCCGACGCCACGGGCGCGGAATCAGGCCACCAGCGCATGGGCCTGGGCCAGCGGCAGTTTGAGCGGCGCTTTGCGGCGCACTGGGGCATGGCGCCCAAGCAGTTTCAGGTGATTGCGCGGCTGAACCGCACGCTGGGCAACGCCCTCGCCGCGCCCGGCGGCCCGGTGGTGGACCTGGCCGCCGGCCAGGGGTACTACGACCAGTCGCACATGGGGCGCGATGTGCGCAGGCTGGCGGGCCACCCGCTGCAGGCCCTGGTGCAAGGCACGCGCAGCCCGCTCACCGCGCACTGGCCCTTGCAGATCGGCGCGCAGGCCCTGCCGAATCAGCCTGCCCCACCCTTGGAGCCCACGCGCAAGCGCTGAGCCAGGTAGAGCGGCATCACAAACGCGAGGCCAATGCCAAAGCAGGCCGCGATGTAAGCCCAGCGCCACGCACCCAGGCTGCGGTCTGCCGCCACCCAGGCCGAGAACGCCACGGCGGCCAGGTACACGTCGAGGGTGATGCCGGTGGTGAGTGCATTGGCAAACGCATCCCGCCAGAAGACATCGGGCATCACGCTGCCGCCCGCCAGAAAGTACACCCCATTGAAGTACCAGGGGACGGCCAGGCCCACGAGGGCCAACAAAAGAAAAAAGGCGCGCAGGTGTGTGTTTTTTTGCATCGGTGCATGCGGCCCCCCAAAGAAAAGGAGAGAGGCCCTGGGTAGTGAATCAATGCACCGATTGAATCCGCGCGGCCCCCTGGCGGGCTAGGAAAAAAACGACATACCTCGCACCGGCGGACGAGCCGCTGCACGCCATCTTCATGAACTTACTGCGCGCGCGGCAGCGATGTCACAGCGCCATCCACCGGCAGCTCCTGCGTGCCCTTGGGGCAGGGCTGGTCGGTGTAGGTGGTGCGGCCGTCCTTCACACACTTGCGCGGCTGCGGGGCCACGGGCTCAGACGCTCCACTGTTCGCAGAGCGGGCCTGCGCGGCAGGCTGCTGCTTGCCGGGCGGCAAGGTGTCGGGGCCGGGGCGGGTGATCTTCTTCCAGGCCTGCTCGGTCCACGGCCCGGCGTGGGGCAGCCACTGGTCGGCCGTCCACCATGCGGCGGCTGCGGCGGCCAGCAGCAGTGCGGCCAGGATGGACCAGAGGGTGCGTTCGCGGGTGCTGCGCATGGGGTGGGCCTGTGGTGTGGTGGGTGACCACCAAGCTTAAAACATCACGACGCCCACCCGACCACGCGGTATCACGGCTGCTTGCCTTTGGCCGCAGGGCGCCCATAGCGCGCCGTGAGCGTGGCCTTGCCCAGGCTGTTGGCGTTGATCATGTAGCCGGCCAGCGCGGCGGTGGCGTCGGCAGGCAAGTCCAGGCGCGGCACCTTGAGCGCGTGCACGGTGAAGATGTAGCGGTGCGGCGCATCGCCCTCGGGCGGGCAGGTGCCGCCCCAGGCCGCCACGCCGTAGTCGATACGCACATGACTGGCGCCTGCGGGCAGCTTGGCGCCACCGGCAGCACCCGCGTCGGGCCGCAGCTCGGTGGTGCTGGCGGGGATGTTGACCACCGACCAGTGCCACCAGCCCGAGCCTGTGGGGGCATCGGGGTCGTAGGCGGTGACGGCAAAGCTCTGTGTACCCACAGGCGCGCCGCTCCAGCGCAGGGCGGGCGACTGGTTGTCGCCCGCGCAGCCAAAGCCCTTGAACTCAAACCGCTGGGGCAGTGTGCTGCCCGCCGCAAAGTCGGGGCTGCTGAGGGTGAATGCCTGGGCGTGGGCGGCTGGGGCCAAGCCGATCGTGGCGAGTGCCGCGATGGCGGTGCCAACGCGAAGAGGGCGCGAAAGTGGGTGGGTCATCTGAAAAGCTCCTTGCAGTAGCGGTGTGAAACAAGGGCTTGATGGTGCTGCGCGCCGCGCCTTCGCATTGGCCCGGTGGCGTCAATGGCTGTGCGCTGCGCGTCAGCCGCAGGAATCAGGGCCGCAGCTGCGAGGGCGGAAAGCCAAAGCGTTCGCGGAAGGCCGCGCTGAAGCGGCTGTGCGACTCGTAGCCGCAACGCGCTGCGATCTCGGACACCTGCAGCGCGGAGCTTTGCAGCAGCACCAGCGCCGTCTCTAGCCGCACGTCGCGCAGGCACTGGCTCACGGTTTCGCCCTCTTGCGCCAGGCGGCGCTGCAGGGTGCTGGCGCTGGTGGCAAAGGCGCTGGCGATGCGCTCCACCGTCCAGTCGGCCTGCGGGCTGGGGGCCACCAGGCGGCGCACGCGTTCGGCCCAGCCCAGCTCGCCGGGCGGGGCGAAGACGATGCCCGCCTCAGCCAGCATCAGCAGCACTTCGAGCGCGCGGTGTTCGCGCAGCGCCTGCGAGCTGGCTTCGCTCTCCAGCGCGGCCACGGCGCGCATGAAACTGTCTTCAAAGGCGGCGTCGGCCGCGAGGCCCGCGCAGCCTTGCACTGGTGGAATGGCCGCGAACTGGCCGAACTGGCGGTGGAACTGCGCCACCAGCTCGGGCGCGAAACACAGCAGCCGCGCCACATAGCGGCCTTGGGGCGCCGGGTCGTTGACCACCTCCCACTGCGCGCCGCGCGGCAGCACAAACACCCGGCCGCTGGGGTAGCGGTGCCCGCCGCCGGGCGTGACCAGGTGCTTGGTGCCCGACACCACCCAGCCCACCGAATCCATGCGCACGGTGACGGTGTGGATGCGGTGGTGCACCGTGGTGGCGATCTGCAAGGACAGCGCGGGTTCGCCCATCATTCTTTCCCCTGCGGTTCAGGTTCCATCATCGACCGTGGGGGCGGAAAGGCTGGCTCCGCGCAGGTTCGGCAGGTTCAGCGGGGACGGCCTGCAAGGCAGCACACCACGCGTCAGCGCGTGCGCTCCCGCGTCACGCCCACATCGATATCGCCAAACACGGTGACGCCGCTGGCGCCCCGCGGTTGCTGCGGGCTCGCGGGGTCGCTGGAGCGCGCAAAACCTGTCGTGCTGCTGCAGCCGCCCAGCGCGCCAACGACCGCGAGAGCCACCAGCGCGGTGCGCCAGAAGCCCCACACAGGCGATGCTGCGGATGCTGCGCGTGGCTTCATCCTTCGCCACCCAGGTGGTTGCCCAGAATGCCCGCCAGCTCGAACATGCCCGCGCTGTCCTTGCCAAACACGGCGCGCAGCTTGTCGTCGGCGACGATCGTGCGCTTGTCCTTGGGATCCTGCAGGTTGTTTGCCTTGATGTATTCCCACATCTTCTTGACGGCCTCGGGCCGGGCCACGGGCTCGGCGCCGATCACGGCGGCCAGGGCGGCGCTGGGGGCCTTGCCGGCTGCGGCCTTGCGCGGTGCCTTGGCAGCGGCGGTCTTGGTGGCCGGGGCTTTCTTGGCGGCGGCAGGTTTGGCGGCTTTTTTGGCCGCAGCGCTTGTCTTTCCTGCCTTTGCTGCTATTGCTTTTGCAGCAGCACCTGGGCGCGGCGGGAACTTGCTGGGCGCAAACTCGAAGTTGACCTTGCCCGCCTCCTTGTCCCACGCCAGGTGGGCCTTGAAGGCGCGGCGCGTGCGCATGCTCACGAACTTGTCGAGCAGGTCGGTCTTGCCCGTTTCCAGCAGCTTGTGCATCTGCTCGCGCTCCACGGGCTGCTGCAGGATGATCTTGCCGCTCTTGAAGGTGCAGCTGGGCGTGGGCTGCGCGGCGGTGGGCACGGCCTTGCTGCACACGTAGTTGCTGCCGTGCTCGTGCACTTCCGATCCGCAGATGGGGCAGGGGCCGAGCGCGGCGTCTTCAAACTCCACGAGCTCGCCCGATTCCTCGCCCTTCTTGTCGTCGCCAAAGTCGAATTCGAGCTTGTAGTTGTGCGCCTCGTCGTCGTACTTGATGACGATCTCGGAGGTGAAGGGCCAGCCGGCCTTGGAGCGGAAACCCTCCAGCGGCCCGATCTTCTTGTCGCGCAGCAAGGCGTTGGCCTCGGCCGTCTCGAAGGTGCGGCCGGCTGGCGACTTGCCGAAGCTGAAGCCGCAACCCTCGGCACCAGGCTTGCCCACGCAGGCAAAGCGGCGGTAGTTCTCTTTCACCACACCACCGCAGTTGGGGCAAGGCGATTCGAGCGTGGCGTAGTCGCCGGGGATGGTGTCGCGGTCGTATTCCTTGGCCTTCTTGACCATGCGCTCGGTCATGGCGGCGATGTCGGCCATGAAGGATTCGCGGCTGAGCTGGCCCTTTTCCATCTGCGAGAGCTTGAACTCCCATTCGCCGGTCAGGTCCGCGCGGCACAGTTCCTCGACCTCCAGCCCGCGCAGCAGCGTCATGAGCTGGAAGGCCTTGGCCGTGGGAATGATTTCGCGGCCTTCGCGCAGCATGTACTTTTCGGTCAACAGGCCTTCGATGATGGCCGCGCGCGTGGCAGGCGTGCCCAGGCCTTTTTCCTGCATGGCCTCGCGCAGTTCGTCGTCGTCGATCTGCTTGCCGGCGCTTTCCATGGCGCCCAGCAGCGTGGCTTCGGAGTAGCGGGCGGGCGGCTTGGTCTTGAGGCCCTTGGGGTCGGCTGCCAGGGTGTTGACGCTTTCGCCGGGCTTCACGGGCACCAGGTTCTGGCCCTTGTCGCCGTCCTTGCCGCCTTCGACCTCGTCGGCCGCTTCCTTGCCGTAGATGGCCAGCCAGCCCGGCTTGACCAGCACCTTGCCTTCGGTCTTGAAGCTGTGGGGCGCCACCGTGGAAATACGGGTGGTGACGGTGTATTCGGCGCTCGGGAAGAACACCGCCATGAAGCGGCGCACGACCAGGTCGTACAGCTTCTGCTCGGCGTCGGAGAGGCCGCTGGGGGCCTGCAGCGTGGGGATGATGGCAAAGTGATCGCTCACCTTGCTGTTGTCGAAGATGCGCTTGGACGGGCGCACGTAGTTGTTGCTCAGCGCCGTGGCGGCGTGCGGCGCGAGGTGGCGCATGCCGCTGTCGGCCAGCATCTCGAAGGTCTGCCTGGCCACGGGCAGGTAGTCCTCGGGCAGCGCGCGCGAGTCGGTACGCGGGTAGGTCAGGGCCTTGTGGCGTTCGTACAGGCTTTGCGCCAGCGCCAGCGTGGTCTTGGCCGAGAAGCCGAACTTGCCGTTGGCCTCGCGCTGCAGGCTGGTCAGGTCGAACAGCAGGGGCGACGCCTGCGTGGTGGGCTTGCTCTCTTCGGTGACGGTGGCCTGCTGGCCGCGCACGGCGTTCGCAATGGCCGTGGCCTCGGCGGCGGACCACACGCGGTCCGCGCGCATCTCCACGTCCTCGCCCTTCTTCCACTTGGGGTCGAACCACTTGGCGGGGTACTCGCCGGCCTGCGCGCCGAAGGTGGCGTGGATTTCCCAGTAGTCGCGGCTCACGAACTTGCGGATCTTTTCCTCGCGCTCCACCACCAGCGACAGCGTGGGCGTCTGCACGCGGCCCACGGTGGTCAAGAAGAACCCGCCGTCGCGCGAGTTGAACGCCGTCATGGCGCGCGTGCCGTTGATGCCCACCAGCCAGTCGGCCTCGCTGCGGCTGCGCGCGGCGCTGGCCAGGCCCGCCATCTGCTGCTCGGTGCGCAGTGCGTCGAAGCCGTCGCGGATGGCCTGGGGCGTCATGGACTGCAGCCACAGGCGCTTGACGGGCTTGCCCAGGGGCTTGGCGCCGCCGGCGTACTGCTCGATCAGGCGGAAGATCAGCTCGCCCTCGCGGCCCGCGTCACAGGCGTTGATGAGTTGCGTCACGTCCTTGCGCTTGGCCTGCTTGACCACCGCGTTCAGGCGCGTCTTGGTCTTGTCCACGGGCTTCAGGTCGAAGTATGGCGGGATCACGGGCAGGTGGGCAAAGCTCCACTTGCCGCGCTTCACGTCGAACTCCTCGGGCGCCTGGATCTCCACGAGGTGACCCACGGCGCTGGTGACCACGTAGCGGTCGTTCTCGAAGTGGTCGTCGTGCTTGTCGAACTTGCCCGCCACGGGGGTGAGCGCGCGCACGATGTCCTGCGCCACGGAGGGTTTCTCTGCAATTACCAGGGTCTTGGTCATTTGGGGCTCTTGCCTGTCATCGTCGTCGTTCGTTCTGAGCGCCCGGTTCCGGCCCGGTCGCTCCTACAATTCGGGTTTCGCGCGCATACACGCGCACGCACACATGTGTGCACTATCAAGTTAACAGAGTTTTTGCCATGCCCCGCTTTGCCTCGCCCGCCGCCCCCACCGCCGCACCGGGACGCCGCATCCAGACCCGGCGCTCGGGCGTCCATGGCAACGGCGTGTTCGCCGCCCAGGACATCGCCGAGGGCGAGGTGCTGGTGGAGTACACCGGCGAGGTCATCACCTGGCAGGAGGCGCAGGACCGCCACCCGCACGACCCCCTGCAGCCCAACCACACGTTCTACTTCCACGTGGATGAAGACCGCGTGATCGACGCAAAGTTCGGCGGCAATTCCTCGCGCTGGATCAACCACAGCTGCAACCCCAACTGCTACGCCGACGAACGGGACGGCCGCATTTTCATCACGGCGCTGCGCAATATCAAGGCGGGCGAAGAGCTGAACTACGACTACGGGCTGATCATCGAAGAGCGCTACACGCCCAAGCTGAAGGCGGAATACCCCTGCTGGTGCGGCAGCGACAACTGCCGCGGCACGCTGCTCGCGCCCAAGCGCGGCTGGGCGCCGCCGGTGCCGCGCAGCCCCGCCAAGGCGGCCACAAAGCCCGCCCTGCCCGCCAAACCGACCAAAACCGCCAAGGCCACCCAGCCAGTCCCAGGGAACCTCCAGCCCGGCGCCCGGAAAGGCCGCCGCCAGTGACCGCCGCCCCCATCCGCTGGCCCGCCGAGGCCGTGTGGGAGGCGGTGTCACCGCTGTTACCCGGTTTTACCGTCGAGGTGCTGCCCAGCATCGACTCGACCAACACCGAACTCATGCGCCGCGCCCGCGCCGGCCAGTGCGAGCCCACGCTGCTCGTGGCCGAGCAGCAGACCGCCGGTCGGGGCCGCATGGGGCGGGCGTGGCAGAGCGATGTGGGGTCTTCGCTGATGATGTCCCTGGGCCTGCCGCTCGCGCCGCGCGACTGGTCGGGGCTGTCGCTCGCCGTGGGCGTGAGCGTGGCCGAGAGCCTGCAGCCCGTGCTGCCGCCGCTGGGTGCGGGCCAGGCCGCCCGCGTGGGCCTGAAATGGCCCAACGACCTCTGGCTGGGCGGCGCGGGTGGCGACCGCAAGCTGGGCGGCATCCTGGTCGAGACGGCCAGTTTCGTGGCGCTCCAGGGGGCCGCGCCGTCCCCGCAGGGGCCAGCCGGCACGGCGCGCTACGTGGTCGTGGGCATCGGCATCAACGTGCTGCCGCGTGGCAGCGAAGGCATGAGCATGCCGCCGGGCAGCCTGCAGGACGTGGAGCCCGGCCTGGACGCACCCGCCGCCCTGCTGCGCATCGTGCCGCCGCTGATCGGCATGCTGCGCTCGTTCGAAGGCTACGGCTTTGGCCCCATGCAGCCACGTTTCGCAGCCCGCGACGTGCTGCAGGGCCGTGCCGTGGCCCTGAGCGACGGCACCGCGGGCACGGCCCACGGCGTGGGCGAGGACGGCGCGCTCCTGGTGCACACGGCCGGCGGCATGCAGGCGATCACCAGTTCCGAGATCAGCGTGCGGCCCAGCGCAGTGCAAGAGCTGGGGAGCCCCCCCTGAGCCGCGCCGCGCCTCTCCATCGGGGCAAAGGCCGCCCGTCGTGGCCTGGCGACGCCCGCTCCAGGGCGGCCCTGGCCCTGGGCGGGCCCGCCACGCGGGCGGGGACGAGGACGCGCAACCCCATGGACAACCGGCGGGAAAACAAGGAAGGGCCCCCATGCTGCGACTTGCCGTGATCGCGCTGCTGCTGGCCAACGCGGGCTACTACGCGTGGTCGCAGGGGCTGCTTCGGGACTGGGGCTTCGCCCCCGAGGAGCAGGCCGAGCCCCAGCGCATGGACCAGCAGATACGGCCCGAGACGCTGCAGATCCTGCGGGTGAACTCCGGCAAGGCCCCCGCCGCGGCGCCCGCCGCCCCCAGCGCAGCGGCTGCGGCTTCCGCCGAGACCCCCACCCCGCCCGACACCGGCGAATGCCTTCAGGCGGGCGTGTTCGACGAACGCCAGGCCGACGCCCTGCGCGCCGCCGCCGCCAACCTGCCCCAGGGCAGCTGGCTGCTCGAGCCCACGCCCGTGCCGGGCCGCTGGATGGTCTACATGGGCCGCTTCGAGGACCTGGAAACGCTGGACAGGAAACGGGCCGAACTGCGTGCCCGCAAGGTCGACCACGACCGCGCGGGCGGCACCCTGGAATTCGGCCTTTCGCTGGGCCGCTTCGCCTCGAAGGAGGCCGCCGAGCGCGAGCTGGCCACCCTGGGCGGCAAGGGCGTGCGCACGGCCCGCGTGGTGCAGGAGCGGCCGGACACGGCAGGTTTCACGCTGCGACTGCCCGCCGTGACCGAATCGCTGCGCCCCCAGCTGGACGCCCTGCGCACGGCGATGGCCGGCAAGACGATGCGCGCCTGCGGCTGAACCGTGGTGGCCGCGCTGGCGGTCGCGCCCGGCGTTCCGCGCCCATCCTTCGATTCCGCCCCTCCTTTCGCGAGCCCCGCGCCATGACCGAAGAACTCTCCGCCATCCACTGCCACCGCCACGGCGAAGCCACCGCCACCTACGTCTGCGGGCACCTGTGCCGCCAGCCGGCGCAGCGCTGGTTCTGCGACATGCCGGCGCCGGACTGCCCCTTTCCCGACGCCTGGTGCGCCAGTTGCCAGGCAGCCCTGGAGCGGGAGGGCGGCGAGTGGAACGAGCGCAACGAGGACTGCCTGGACCTGCAGATCATCTGCCACCACTGCTACCAGGACTCCATGGCGCAGAGTGTCGGCGCCATGGCGGATGCGCCGCACGACGCCTGGGTGGACGCGGTCACCGAAAGCCACCAGGCCCTGGTGGGCAAGCAGGATGCCCTGGAGACGGACCACGGCATCTCGCGCTTCGAGCGCTGGGACTATGACCAGGTGCAGGGCACGCTCACCTTCTCGCACGCCGGCGTGCCGCGGCTGGTGGCGGACATTGAATTCATCGGATCGATTTCCCGGACCAGCGGCACCTGGCTGTGGGCCTGGGCCAATTTCCACAACGATCCCCAGGTGGTGGCCCGCATTCCCGCGGTGTGGGAGTGGGGCGACGAGCGCGGCTTTGCGCCCCTGACGGTGCCGCGCTGGGAAGCGGACGAGACCGACGGCTGGGAACTCGCGGGCGTGGCGGCGCAGGTGCTGGGCGCGCTGGGGGTGTACCGCGCGCCCACCCAGAATGGCTTTCTCTTCATGGCGCTGATGTCCCTTCGCGCGCTGCGTCCGCCGCATGCGCCTGCGGCATAGCCGTCACGCTGCGTCCTTGCCGAGCGTGATGCGCGCAAACCGGCTGACGCGCCGCATCTTCTCGACCTCCTTGCGGATCTGCGCGGCAAACTCGTCCGGCAGGCTGCCCGAGGCAAACAGCCCCTGCTCTCCCAGGCGCGCCAGCACCGCGGGCTCGCGCAACACCGTGGCCACCGCGTCGCGCAGCCGCCGCGCCGTGGCGGCCGGCGTGTGCGCAGGGGCCACCAGGCCGAACCAGGACGGGTCGTTGTTCGAGAACAAGCTGAGCTCGGCGTAGGTGGGCACCTCGGGCAGCAGGGCCAGGCGCCGACTCCACGACACGGCCAGGGCCCGCAAACGGCCGGCCTGGATGTGCGGCAGCGACGACGCCACCTGGTCGAAGTACACCGGCACCCGGCCCGCCAGCACCTCGGCCAGTGCTGCGGTGGCGCCCGCCTGGGGCAGGTGGTCCATGCGCACATTGGCACTGCTCTTGAGCAGCTCGCCCCACATGTGGCCGATGGTGCCGTTGCCCGGCGAGGCATAGGCCAGCTGGCCCGGCCGCGCCTTCAGGTGCTGCATGAACTGCGCGAAATCGCGCACCGGCAGGCCGGGGTGCACCACCAGCACGCCCGGGGCCTTGACGATCTCGGTGACGGGGGTGAAGCCGTCCAGCACGTTGTAGGGCAGGTGTTTGTAGACGGCTGGGTTCACGCCATGGGTGGACAGCGTGGCCACGCCCAGCGTGGCGCCGTCGGGCGCGGCGGCAGCGACCTCGGCCATGCAGGTGGCACCGGCCGCGCCGGGGCGGTTCTCCACGGCCACGGGTGCACCCAGCAACTGCGACAGCGGACCGGCGAGGGCGCGCGCCGTGATGTCGGTGGCGCCGCCCGCGGCAAAGGGCACCAGCAGCCGCAGGGGCCGTGCGCTGCCCGTGGACACCGGGGCGGATTGCGCCTGGGCAGCACCTCCCAGGCAGGCAGCGGCGGTGGAGATCAGCAGCTTGCGCCGTTTCATCGTCGTCATCGTGGTCCTCTCCTCGCCTCGCGGCATGTGCGGCCCATTCTGGAGAGGCATGGCCGGGCTGGCTAACGACGTTTGGAACTCATCCCATTCCGGCGCGGAATGTGCCGCAGCGCGAAAGGCCATGCGGCGGGGTGCACCCGGCCTGGCTCAGGACCCCGCCACCACATCCCGCGCCGCGAACCGCACGCTGAAACGCGCGCCGGGCGGGTGGTGGCCAGGGCGCGCGTCTTCCAGCGTGACCTCGGCCCCGTGCTTGCGTGCGATCTCCAGCACGATGGGCAGGCCCAGGCCCGAGCCGTCGGCCTCGCTGCCCAGCGCCCGGTAAAAGGGCTGGAACACCAGCTCGCGCTCGGCCTCGGGCACGCCGGGGCCGGAGTCTTCCACCTGCAGCAGCAGCACGTGGCCGAAGGTATCGGCCAGCACGTGGGCCGTGACCACGCCGGGCTTGGCGGGGGTGGAAGGCGTGTAGTTGATGGCGTTGTCGAGCAGGTTGCGCACCAGTTCCTTGAGCAGCGTGGGGTTGCCGTCCAGCAGCACGCCGGGAGAGCCGGGCTCGGCGCCGTCGTAGCCCAGGTCGATGTGTTTTTCGAGCGCGCGCGGCACCGAGTCGCGCACCACCTCGATCACGAGGCGCGCCAGGTCGCAGGGCTGGCGCGCGATGCCCACGCCGCTGCCTTCCGCGCGCGCCAATGCGAGCAGCTGGTTCACGGTGTGCGTGGCGCGGATGCTGGAGCGGCCGATCTGCTGCAGCGAGCGCTTGAGCTCTTCGGTGCTGGTGCCTTCGCGCTGGGCCAGGTCGGCCTGCATGCGCAGGCCCGCCAGCGGGGTCTTGAGCTGGTGCGCCGCGTCGGCCAGGAAACGCTTTTGCGTGGCCAGCGAGTCGTTCAGGCGCGTGAGCAGGTCGTTCACCGACGAGACCAGCGGCGCGACCTCGAGCGGCACGGTGCGGTCGTCCAGCGGCGAGAGGTCGTCGGGGTTGCGCGCGCGGATGCGCTGCTCCAGCTGGTTCAGCGGCTGGATGCCGCGCGCGAGCGCCAGCCACACCAGCAGCACCGCCAGCGGCAGGATGACGAACTGCGGCAGCATCACGCCCTTGATGATCTCGGTGGCCAGCACGCTGCGCTTTTCGCGCGTCTCGGCCACCTGCACCAGCGCCACGGGCGTGCCCTCCAGCGGCAGGCGCACCCAGATGTAGGCCACGCGGATCTCGATGCCGCGCATCTCGGCGTCGCGCAGGCGCACCTCGCCGGACAGGGGCACCTCGTCGCTGGCGGGCTCGGGCAGTTCCCGTTCGCCGGAGAGGAATTCGCCCCCCGGGCCGATGACCTGGTAGTAGACGATGTCGGAGTCGTCCGCGCGCAGGATTTCGCTGGCCGGCTGGGGCAGGTTGAACTGCACCTTGCCGCCCACCACGGACACGAGCTGGGCCAGCGCATGGGCGTTGTACTCCAGCGCCCGGTCGAACGGCTTGTTGGCCAGACCCTGGGCCACGAGCCAGGTGAGCGCCAGGCTCACGGGCCACAGCAGCAGCAGCGGCGTGAGCATCCAGTCAAGGATCTCGCCGAAGAGGGAGCGCTGCTCTCGCTGGAAGATTTTCAAGGTTTCAAGCCCTTTGAGCCACTGGCGCCCGTCTAGAAAGCGCAAGCAGCTATCATTTCAGGAGCTACCCTGGAATCTTTTCGAGGCAATAGCCCAGGCCGCGCACGGTGGCGATGCGGATGGGCCCGCCCTCGATCTTCTTGCGCAGGCGGTGGATGTAGACCTCGATGGCGTTGTTGCTCACCTCCTCGCCCCATTCGCACAGGCGCTCCACCAGCTGCTCCTTGCTCACCAGGCGGCCCGCGCGCTGCAGCAGCACTTCCAGCAGGCCCAGTTCGCGGGCGGACAGCTCGATCATCTTGCCGTCGATGGTGGCCACGCGGCCGGCCTGGTCGTACACGAGCGGGCCGTGCTTGATGGCGCTGCTGGTGCCGCCCATGCCCCTGCGCGTGAGGGCCCGCACGCGCGCCTCCAGCTCCTGCAGGCTGAAAGGCTTGGCCATGTAGTCGTCGGCACCGAAGTCCAGGCCCTTGACGCGCTCTTCCACGCTGTCGGCCGCGGTGAGGATGAGCACGGGCAGCGCCGAGCCCCGGCTGCGCAGCTTCTTGAGCACCTCCAGCCCGTGCATCCGGGGCAGGCCCAGGTCCAGGATCAGCAGGTCGAACTCGTTGTTGGTCAGCAGGGCCGCGTCGGCCTCGCTGCCGCTGGCCACGTGGTCCACGACGGCGCCCGACGCCCGCAGCGTGCGCAGCAGGCCATCGGCCAGCACCTGGTCGTCTTCGGCAATGAGGATGCGCATGCGGTGTCTCCTTGAGGGTTGGCTACGGTCTGGCGCCGCGCCTGCCCTCGATTCTAGGATGGCCCCGCCCTTGCGCGCCGCGTCAGCGCGGATCGTGTGCGAGCAGCAGGCGCACCAGTTTCTGCAGGTCTGCCTGCAGCCGGGCCATGCCCTCGGGGTGCTGGGCGAGCGTGCCCTCGTCCATGTAGAGCTTGCGGTTGATCTCGACCTGGATGCTGTGGCGGTGCTGCGCGGGGTTGCCGTAGCGGCGCACCAGCTCCACGCCCTTGTAGGGGTGGTTGTATTCCACGCTGTAGCCACAGCCGCGCAGGTGCTCGCACACCAGCGCCGACAGCGCCGGGCTGGCGGTGGTGCCGTCGCGGTCGCCCACCACGAAGTCCGCGTGCTCCAGCCCCGGGAACTCGGTGGCGAAGCGCCCTGCCACGGCGGGCATGGAGTGGCAGTTGATGTGGATGCTGTAGCCGTGGCGCGCATGGGCGGCGTCGATGGCCTGGGCCACGGCCGCATGGTAGGGGCGCCAGCAGCGGTCGATGCGCGCGCGCACCTCGGCCACGGTGAGCTGGCGGCTGTAGATGGGCTCGCCCTCGTCGGTGAACTTCCAGATCAGGCCCTTGCCCAGGCGCACCTTGCTGAGCACCTGGGGGTCGGTGGAGATGGGGCCGGTCCACTCGCCGTCGAGCAGGGAGGTGTCGAGCTCGGTCGTGTCGCGGTTGGCATCGAGGTAGATGCGGGGGAAGTGGGCTTCGACCCAGGCCACGCCCAGCGCGGGGGCAAAGGCGTAGATCTTCTCGACGTGCGTGTCCTCGGCGCGGCGCAGCGTGGGCAGGTCGCAGGCCGAGCCGAAGTCGGCGGGGTATTGTGTGCCGCTGTGCGGCGAATCGAGCACCAGCGCCGTGGTGCCGGGCAGGTAGGTGAAGGCCGCAGGCGCCAGCGGGGTGCCGGGGGAACCGGTGGCACCGGGCTGGGCCTGCTGGAATCGTCGGTTGATCAGTTTCAAAGCGGCATGCATAGGCAGAGTGTGCGCAAAGTGGGGCGGCCGGCCTAGCCGCCCGGACCGGTTGGAGACCATGGTTATCCCTGAGACGGGCTCCTCCAGCTGTGGCCGCCGGGCCCAGGGGCCCGGTATCGAAGAAAATGGGGCTCCCCCTGGCCGCCGGCCCGCCACCGCCCGTGGGGTGGATCGCGCGAGGCGGCTCAGCGGGGGCCCATGTCAATCCAGCGCCACCTTCGCAAAGGCCGCCACCCGTTTCATCTTGTCGATCTCGCGGGCGATCTGCGCCGTGAAGTCCCGGGACGTTGTGCCCGACGGGTACAGCCCCTGTCCCGCCAGGCGCTCGCGCACGGCGGGCTCCTTGAGCGCCTGGGCCACGGCCTGCTGGATGCGGTCCACCGCGGCCGCGGGCGTGCCCGCGGGAGCCACCAGGCCGAACCAGGACGGGTCGTTGTTGTTGGCGAAACCCAGCTGTGCGTAGGTGGGGACGTCGGGCAGCACGTCAAGCCGCTCGGGCCAGGACACCGCCAGCGCCCTGAGCTTGCCGGACTTGATGTGCGGCAGCGAGGAAGCCACCTGGTCGAAATACACAGCCACCTGGCCGGCCAGCACGTCGTTGACGGCCGGGCCCGCACCGCGGTAGGGAATGTGCACCATGGCCGTGCCGGTGCTGCTCTTGAACAGCTCGCCCCACATGTGGCCGATGGTGCCGTTGCCGGGCGTGGCATACGAAACCTTGCCGGGATGGGCCTTCAGGTACTTCACGAGGTCGGCAAAGTCCTTGACGGGCAGCACGGCCGGGTTCACCACCACGACGCCGGGGGCCTTCACCATCTCGGTCACGCCCACGAAGTCCTTGATGGGGTCGTAGGGCAGCTTGCTGTAGACGGCGGGGTTCACGCCATGCGTGGACAGCGTGGCCACGCCCAGCGTGAGGCCGTCGGCCGGAGCGCGCGCGGCTTCGGCCATGCCGATGGAGCCCCCCGCGCCGCCGCGGTTTTCCAGCACCACGGGCTGCTTGAGGATGCGGGCCAGCGACTCCTGCAGGCTGCGCACGGTCATGTCCGTGGCGCCTCCGGGCGGAAAGGGCACGATGATGCGCAGGGGCTTGCCTTCTTGCGCCAGAGTTATTCCAGGAACGAAAGATACTGTGGCCAGGGCTGAGAGCAGATGACGGCGTTGCATGGGACATTTCTCCTATGGGGTAAGTTGAGACTAATGGAATCCACAAGCCCTACCAAGCAATGGATATGCCTGATAACATTCCCATATGGAATGATTTGATAACTTACGATGTCTTCCCTGCGCCGCCTTTCACCCCCCTTGCACCTGCTGCGGGCGTTTTCCACCGTCACGCGCTTCGGCAGCGTCTCGCGGGCCGCCGAGGCCCTGCACCTCACGCAGAGCGCGGTGAGCAAGCAGGTGAAGGAACTGGAGGCCTGGGTGGGCGTGCCGCTGTTCGAGCGCAGCCGCAAGCGCCTGGCGCTGACCCCCGCGGGCGAGCGCTACGAGAAGGCCGTGCGCGCCGTGCTGGCGCAGCTGGAGGCCGCCACCCTGGAGCTGATCACCAGCGATGACGGCGGCGGCGCGCTGCACCTGTCGAGCCTGCCCACCTTCGCCGCCAAGTGGCTCATTCCGCGCCTGCCGCAGTTCCAGCAGCAGCACCCGCAGGTCACGCTGCACTTCGTGCCGTACGTGCACAGCTACAACTTCGAACGGCCCGAGCTCGACTGCGCCATCCTGTTCGGCGATGGCCACTGGCCGGGCGCCCACGCCCACTACATCACGGGCAACGACGTGGCCCTGATCGCGCCGCGCGCCAAGGTGGCGGACTGGCCCATCCACACCCCGCGCGACGTGGCGCGCTACGCGCTGCTGCGCCATGTGACCGTGCCCGAGGCCTGGCTGCGCTGGAGCGAGACGCACGGGGTACAGGGCCAGCTCGACCCGCTGGCCGGCCCGCAGTTCGACCAGTTCCAGACCATGATCCGCGCGGTGATGGCCGGCATGGGCCTGGCCCTGGTGCCGCGCTGCCTGGTGCAGGACGAGATCACCGCCGGCCTGGTGCGCGAGCCGCTGGCCGCCGCCGTCCAGCGCGGGGGCTACCAGAGCGAGGTGGGCTACTGGCTCTGCTACCCCGAAGGCCGCACGCAGTTGCATGCGCTGCAGTGCTTCCGGCAGTGGTTGCTGGCCTGCGCGGAGCCCGCAGGCGCGGCGCCCCCGCCCACGGGCGCCGCGGCTGGCACCGGGCCGGCGCCCTGAGGGCCCGCCCCCCCGGGCCAGGCTCCCGGCCCTGTCGTCAACCCTTGTTGACGATACGAGTTCCGTCAACTACAGTTGACGAATGCCGAGCCCACCGCCCCTGCAGCTGCCCCCGCACGACGACCCCGAAGCCGCGCTGGCCGCCGTGGTGGCCTTGCGCCTGATGGCCGACCGGCTGGAGGCGGCGGCCGTGGCCACCGCCCTGGAGCGGGGGTGGTCGTGGGCGCAGATTGCCCAGGCCCTGGGCGTCAGCAAGCAGGCGGCGCACAAGCGGCTCTCTCCCCAGGCCACGCGCCCCGCCCACCCTGGATGATGGAAGGACTCCTCCCCATGCTGCAACACATCCGCCAGCGCCTGAACGACATGCGCACCCTGCACCGGCTGTGCACGCGCGCCGAGCACCACGCCCGCGCCCGGGGCCAGCCGCAACCGGGCGCGGAGCACTTCCTGCTGGCCGCCATCGAGCTGCCCGACGGCTCCGCGCGCCGCGCTTTCGCGCGCGTTGGCGCGAACCCGGACGCCCTGCCCGCCGCGATCGAACAGCAGTACCGCGATGCGCTGGCGCAGATCGGCATTGATGCCGAAATGCCGCCCGCCGCACCCTGTGCGCCGCAGGCCGGGATCTACCGCGCGCAGCCCTCCGGCGAGGGCCTCATCCAGGCACTGGCGGAGGCCCGCAAGGGCCAGCCCGGCCCCTTGCTGGGTGCGCACGTGGTGGCGCTCATCGCGGCCACGCCGCAGGGCGTGGCGGCGCGGGCATTGCGCGCGCTGCGGCTGGACCCCCACGCGCTGAGCCACGCCGCGCGGCAGGAGAGCGCCCCGCGCGCCTGAAGGCCAGGCCCACACCCCGGGGCGCCTGGATGACCGTGCAGCGGCCTAGCCGCCCGCATAGGCCTCCAGCCCGATCGCCACCACGGTGGCCACGTCGTTGCCCACCTCCGCCCGGAACTCCGCCTCGGCCTGCGCGACGGCATCGCGAAACGCCTGCAGCCAGGCCAGGCCCGTGGGCGTGAAGCACACGCGGCGCGCACGCGCATCCAGCGGATCGGCCTCGCGCGTGACCAAGCCCCAGGCCTCGCACTGGTCCACCAGGTTGGCCATCGCCTGCTTGGTCATGCCCGCGCGCTGGGCCAGGTCGGTCAGCCGGTCGCCCTGCAGCGCCAGGTGGCGCGTGATGTGCACGTGGGCGGCGCTCACCTGGTCGCGCGCCGCGAGGTTGGACAGCGCCAGCGGCACCTCCACGTTGTGCGCCATGAGTTGCAGCACGCGCGCGTCGAAGCGCCGCATGGCGTGGCCGAACAGGCGGCCCAGGTGGGTCTGGCGCCAGCCGTCTTCGGCGGGTGAAGGAAGAGGCATATCAGGCATCCGCACATTGTCAGGCAAACTGACTAAATTAAGCTTGAATGCCCCGCGACGACTCGCATAAACTACTGTTCAAGCATCCAGCCTGTGATTAACCGCAGAGCGGTGCAGGCACCCAACCCATTGTTTCTCAAGGAGTTTTCTCATGGACGTCGCAGTCAAAGGCACCAACCCCGCATTGCCCGTGAACACCGAAAAGGCCAAGGCCCTGGCCGCCGCGCTCGCCCAGATCGAGAAGCAATTCGGCAAGGGCACGATCATGCGCCTGGGCGAAGGCGAGGTGATCGAGGACATCCAGGTGGTCTCCACCGGCTCGCTGGGCCTGGACATCGCCCTGGGCGTGGGCGGCTTGCCGCGCGGCCGCGTGGTCGAGATCTACGGCCCGGAATCCTCGGGCAAGACCACGCTCACGCTGCAGGTGATTGCCGAGATGCAAAAACAGGGCGGCACCTGCGCGTTCGTGGACGCGGAACATGCCCTGGATGTGCAATACGCCCAGAAGCTCGGCGTGCAGCTGTCCGACCTGCTGATCAGCCAGCCCGACACCGGCGAGCAGGCCCTTGAAATCGTGGACAGTCTGGTGCGCTCGGGCGCCGTGGACCTGATCGTCATCGACTCGGTGGCCGCGCTCACGCCCAAGGCCGAAATCGAAGGCGAGATGGGCGACGCCCTGCCCGGCCTGCAGGCCCGTCTCATGAGCCAGGCGCTGCGCAAGCTCACGGCCACGATCAAGAAGACCAATTGCATGGTCATCTTCATAAACCAGATCCGCATGAAGATCGGCGTGATGTTCGGCAGCCCCGAAACCACCACCGGCGGCAACGCGCTCAAGTTCTACGCCTCGGTGCGCCTGGACATCCGCCGCACCGGCACCATCAAGAAGGGCGACGAGGCCATCGGCAACGAAACCAAGGTCAAGGTGGTCAAGAACAAGGTGTCGCCGCCGTTCAAGACGGCCGAGTTCGACATCCTGTTCGGCGAGGGCATCAGCCGCGAGGGCGAGATCATCGACATGGGCGTGACCGCCAAGATCGTGGAGAAGTCGGGCGCCTGGTACGCCTACAACGGCGAGAAGATCGGCCAGGGCCGCGACAACGCGCGCGAGTTCCTGCGCGAGAACCCCGACCTGGCCCGCGAGATCGAGAACAAGGTGCGCGAGGGCCTGGGCATTGCGCTGCTGCCCGACGCGCTGCAGGCCCCTGCCGCCGCGGCCGAATGACCGCCACAATTCAAGCCAGATTGCCTTCCAGCGCTTGATTGACAAGCGCTGGCAGCTATTGAATTGAAAGCAAAGAAGAGGCCATGGGGTTCACCACGCTCTCGCTCAAGGGGCGGGCGCTGCGGCTGCTGAGCCAGCGCGAGCACTCGCTCGCTGAACTGCGGCGCAAGCTCGCGCCGCATGTGCAGGAGGGCGACGACCTGCAGGCCCTGCTGGAAGACCTGCAGGCGCGCGACTTCATCAGCGAGGCCCGGGTGGTGGAATCCGTGCTGCACCAGCGCGCGGGCCGCCTGGGTTCCCAGCGCATACGGCAGGAGCTGCACGCCAAGGGCATCGGCCCCGAGGCGATTCAGCACGCCCTCGACCAACTCAAAGGCAGCGAATGGGCACGCGCCCATGCACTGTGGCTGCGCAAATTTGGCGCCGTGGCGGACGATGCGCAGCAACGTGCGCGGCAAGTCCGCTTTCTGACCGCACGCGGGTTTTCGGGCGAGATCACCCGGCGCGTCGTGCGTGGCGAAGCACCCGAAATCCAGGGCGAGATCTAGGGCCGGTCACGCGGGCAGGGGCGGCGCCCCAAGGCCCCGGGACCCAGAAGACAGCACAGGCGGCCACGCTCCGGAGCCGCCTGTTGTCCCCACCGATCCCCGCCGTCAGAGGCCCAGCATCAGCTGCAGGTTCTGCACGGCCGCGCCGCTGGCGCCCTTGCCCAGGTTGTCCAGGCGCGCGATCAGCACCGCGTGCCGGTACTCTTCGTTGGCGAACACGCGCAGCTCCAGCTTGTTGGTGTCGTTCAGCGCGGTCGCATCCAGCTTGCCGTCGGCCGTGGCGGGCAGCACGCTGACCCACTGCTCGGGTGTATTGCTCCTGGCGTAATGCGCCGCCAGCGCGTCGTGCAAATCGGCCGCCTTGGGCGCGCCGGGCAGCAGGTCCAGATGCAGCGGCAGCTGCACCAGCATGCCCTGGCGGAAGTTGCCTACCGACGGCACGAAGATGGGCCGGCGGGTGATGCCCGTGTAACGCATGATTTCGGGCAGGTGCTTGTGCTGCAGCGTGAGCGCATAGGCCTCGAACAACGGCGCCGTGCCGGCCTCATAGGCCTCGATCATGGTCCGGCCGCCGCCCGAGTAGCCGCTGACCGAGGGCAGGGCGAGCGGGAAGTCCGGGGGCACCAGGCCCGCATCCACCAGCGGGCGCAGCAGCGCAATCGCACCGGTGGCATAGCAGCCGGGATTGGCCACGCGGTCCGCCTGCGCGACCGCTTCGCGCTGGCCGGCGGCCAGCTCGGGAAAGCCGAACACCCAGCCGGGCGCCGTGCGGTGGGCCGTGCTGGCGTCGATCACCTTGACCTTGCGGCCCATGCTCCGGGCAATCTCGTCCACCATCGCCACGGTGTCACGCGCAGCATCGTCGTGCAGGCACAGGATCACCAGATCCACGCCGGCAATCAGGTCGCGTTTCGCGGCAGGGTCCTTGCGCAACTCGGGCGCGATGCTGACCAGCTCGATCTGCGGCATGGCCTGCAGGCGCTCACGGATCTGCAGGCCCGTGGTGCCGGCTTCGCCATCGATAAAGACTCTGGACATAAGGGTGCTCCTGCAAAAAATGGGCAGCAAAGTCTGCCAAGAAACCACGAGAAAAGCCAAGAAACTGCCACCCGGCAGGCGCGGCGAAGCCGTCAGCCACGCACAAGGATGGTGCATTGCAACATGATACAGTCGCTGGTTGCCATGTCCCCAGCCCGCGGCCAGACATTTTGTTGTTCATGGCAAACGGGTAACCACCATCCTTCCCTGAGAGAGACCTCATGAAGATTCACGAATACCAAGGCAAGGAAATCTTGCGCAATTTTGGTGTGCCCGTTCCGCGCGGCATTCCCGCATTCACGGTGCAAGAAGCCGTGGAAGCAGCCCAGAAACTGGGCGGCCCCGTGTGGGTCGTCAAGGCCCAGATCCACGCCGGTGGCCGTGGCAAGGGCGGCGGCGTGAAGGTTGCCAAGACCATCGACGACGTCAAGCGCATCGCTGGCGAGATCCTGGGCATGCAGCTCAAGACGCACCAGACCGGCCCCGAAGGCCAGAAGGTCCGCCGCCTGTACATCGAAGACGGCGCCGACATCAAGAACGAACTGTACGTCTCGCTGGTCACCGACCGCGCCACGCAGAAGGTGGCCCTGATCGCTTCGAGCGAAGGCGGCATGGACATCGAGGAAGTGGCGCACTCCACGCCCGAGAAGATCATCACCGAGATGATCGATCCGATTGCCGGTATCACCACCGAGCAGAGCAAGAAGGTCGCAGCCGCCATCGGCCTGACCGGTGCTTCCATTGACCAGGCCGTGGACATCTTCGCCAAGATCTACAAGTGCTACATGGACACCGACGCGTCGCTGGTGGAAATCAACCCGCTGAATTGCGACTCCAAGGGCAATCTGATGGCCCTGGACGCGAAGTTCAACTTCGACGCCAATGCGCTGTTCCGCCACCCTGACATCGTGGCTTTCCGCGATCTGGACGAAGAAGATCCAGCCGAAGTGGAAGCATCCAAGTTCGACCTGGCCTACATCAGCCTGGACGGCAACATCGGCTGCCTGGTGAACGGTGCCGGCCTGGCCATGGCGACCATGGACACCATCAAGCTGTTCGGCGGCGAGCCGGCCAACTTCCTGGACGTGGGCGGCGGCGCCACCCCCGAGAAGGTCACCGAAGCCTTCAAGATCATGCTCAAGAACCCCAAGGTCGAAGGCATCCTGGTCAACATCTTCGGCGGCATCATGAAGTGCGACACCATCGCCACCGGCGTGATCACCGCCTGCAAGGCCGTGAACCTGAACGTGCCGCTGGTCGTGCGCATGAAGGGCACGAACGAAGAGCTGGGCAAGAAGATGCTGGCCGAGTCCGGCCTGCCCATCATCGCCGCAGACACCATGGCCGAAGCTGCGACCAAGATCGTTGCTGCCGTCAAGTAAGCCCGGAGAACACACATGTCGATCTACATCAACAAAGACACCAAGGTCATCACCCAGGGCATCACGGGCAAGACCGGCCAGTTCCACACCGAAAAGTGCCAGGAATACGCGAACGGCAAGAACTGCTTCGTGGCAGGCGTGAACCCCAAGAAGGCCGGCGAGTCGATCTTCAACATCCCGATCTACGCCTCCGTCAAGGAAGCCGCATCGCAGACCGGCGCCACCGTGTCGGTGATCTACGTGCCGCCCGCAGGCGCTGCTGATGCGATCTGGGAAGCTGTGGAAGCCGACCTGGACATGGCCATCTGCATCACCGAGGGCATTCCGGTCAAGGACATGCTGATGGTGCGCAACAAGATGAAGGCCAAGGAAGCCGCCGGGGGCAAGAAGACCCTGCTGCTGGGCCCGAACTGCCCCGGCCTCATCACGCCCGACGAAATCAAGATCGGCATCATGCCCGGCCACATCCACCGCAAGGGCCGCATCGGCGTCGTGAGCCGCTCCGGCACGCTGACGTACGAAGCCGTGGCCATGTTGACCGAAGTGGGCCTGGGCCAGTCGAGCGCCGTGGGCATTGGTGGCGACCCCATCAATGGCTTGAAGCACATCGACGTGATGAAGGCGTTCAACGATGATCCGGACACCGACGCCGTGATCATGATCGGCGAAATCGGCGGCCCTGACGAAGCCGAAGCCGCCCAGTGGTGCAAGGCCAACATGAAGAAGCCTATCGTGGGCTTCATCGCTGGCGTGACCGCGCCTCCCGGCAAGCGCATGGGCCATGCCGGCGCGCTGATCTCCGGCGGCGCCGACACGGCCGATGCCAAGCTCGCCATCATGGAAGAGTCGGGCTTCATCATCACCCGCAACCCGTCGGAGCTGGGCAAGCTGCTCAAGGCCCAGCTCAAGTAAGCTGCCGGCCCTACACCGGCACGGGCATTCGTAAGCACAACTACGGACGCCCGCAGCCGCAAGGCCCGATAAACTGGCCGCTCCAATAAAAAGAGAAGCGCTCGGAACCCTGGTTCCCGGCGCTTCTTGCATTCATAACAGTGGAGTTCAGTATGGAGTTTGTGCAAAGTGCCGATTTCTGGATCGGCCTGATGAAGATCGTCTGGATCAACATCATTCTTTCGGGCGACAACGCCGTCGTCATCGCCCTGGCGGCCCGGTCCCTCCCTCCCCATCAGCAGCGCAAGGCGGTTTTCTGGGGGTCTGGCGCGGCAGTGGTGCTGCGCATCCTGCTCACCGTGGTGGCAGCCAAGCTGCTGGAGCTCTCGTTCCTGCAGATCGTCGGCGGCTGCCTGCTGCTGTGGATCGGCTTCCAGCTGCTCAGTGACGATGAGGAAGAGGAAGGCGAGTCGAAGGCCTATGGCAGCCTCATGGCGGCGGTGCGCACCATTCTCATTGCGGACCTCGTGATGAGCCTGGACAACGTGATCGCCGTTGCCGCTGCGGCGCACGGCAACGTGCTGCTGCTGGTGCTCGGCCTGGCCATCAGCATTCCGCTCGTGATCTTTGGCAGCACGCTGATGATCAAGCTCATGGAGCGCTTCCCCGCCATCGTGCTGATGGGGGCCGCCTTGATTGGATGGGTGGGGGGCGAAACCATTGCCAATGACGCAGCGCTGCATGGCTATGTGGTGGCGCATCCTTCGCTGCACTATGTGGCCGCGGCGCTTGGCGCGCTGCTGGTGGTGGGCGCCGGGAAATTCTGGCCCCACAGGGCCCGGCGGGAATCGGCGGCCTGATTACGCCCATCACATGGTGCAACAAATTGTTGCACCATGTGACAAAAGTGGCACCCCCACAGCGTGGCGGCCGCCTCGCCACGACAAGAAGGGCATCCGTGCCTGCAGGGGCCCAGCGGCGCTGCGGTAACGGCGACGGCCGCGCACCCTGCCCGCCCGGGCGCAGATATTGCTTTTACCCACACAAATACAGTGTGGAACCAATAGCAAGTGGGACGAACAACCTCGGGTCGGTGGCTGGGCATGTGGCGGACCGATGGGTTTCGGGGCGCAGTGGCCTCGGCGGTGGTCATTGCGCTGTGTGCGGCCGCTGGTGTCTTCCAGTCCCTGGAATACCGCGTGTATGACGCAGCGAGCAGTGTCGCCACGCCACCCCCCTTGCCTGAAATTGTCATCGTCGGCATGGACGATGCCAGCCTGGCAGCGCTGGGAAGCGCACCCTGGTCCCGCGATGTCTACGCCCGGCTCGTCGACCAGCTGGCGGCCGCGGGCGCCAAGACCATTGTCTTAACCCCTTCCTTCGCCACCCCTGAATCCGACCGCGGCCTTGCCTACGTCCGCAAGGTGCGGGAGACGCTTGCGCGTGCCGGAGACACATCTCCGCTGGCCGCCGAGTTGGGCCGTGCCACCGCCGAGGCGGAGCAGGCGCTCGACACCGATGGCCGCCTCGCGGCCAGCATCCAGCGCGCCGGCAATGTGTTCCTGGCCTCAAGCTATGCCCTGGCCGGAGGAAAGGCCACGCCGCTGCCCCCCTATGCGCACCGCAGCGTCCTGCCCGACTCCGGGTCCTTCGCCACGCCCGCCACGTCGGCCCGGCACCCCATCGCGGAACTCGGCTCCGTGGCGGCAGGCGTCGGCCACCTGTCCATGGAAGCGGATGACGACGGCCGCGTGCGCCGCATCCCACTGCTGCTGCGGTATGACGGAGTCGCGGTGCCCTCGCTGGCATTGCTGGCAACGCGGCACAGCCTGCATCTGGGCCCGAACGAGATCCGCACCCAGGACGAGCCGCGCGGTGTGCGTGTGGGCGGACTGCACATTGCCACGGACGAGGTCGCCGCCATGCACCCGCGCTTTCATGCCGCGCAGGATGGCGCGACACCGTTTCCCACGGTGTCCTTTGCCCAGGCGCTCAGCGGCAAGGTGCCCCTTCACACCTTCAAGGACAAGGTCGTCTTGGTGGGGGACACCAGCGAGGCACTGGCGGCCCTCTGGGTTCAGCCGGGCGCACGGACGATGTACCCGGTCGAGATGCTCGCGCACACCGTCTCCGCCATGCGGCAGGGCCTCGGTGTGCAAAGGCCCTCCTGGGCGCCCGCGGCTGCATGGGGAGCGGTGCTGGGGGCCTGGCTCTTCGTGGCCTTGGTTCTTCCCCGGCTTTCACGCGCCGCGGGATGGGCGCTGAGCGCAGTGCTGCTGTTGCTCCTGGCAGGCACCGAATGGGGCTTGCTGCGCCATGCCGGGCAGTGGATATCGTTGGTACCCGGCGCCCTGGCCTTGCTCGTGGGGGTGGTGGCATTCACCGCGCTGCGCATGGGGGGAGGCAGCACCCAGGAATCGTCCGGGGAAGCCGCCGAAACCGACCGCATGATGGGGCTGGCCCTGCAAGGGCAGGGGCAGCTCGACATGGCATTCGAGCGCCTGCGCAAGGTACCTCCCAGTGATGCCTTGATGGACAACCTGTACCACCTGGCGCAGGACTTCGAGCGCAAGCGCAACTTTGCCAAGGCCAAGTCCGTCTACAAGCACATCCTGCAGCACAACCGCGCCTACAAGGATGCATATGCCCGCTACAAGCGCGTGCGGGCCCAGCTGCAGAAGGACGCGGATGGCCCGCCCTCCAGCACGCCCGCGTCGGTCCCGCCGGCCTCGCCGCGCCTGCCGGGCGATGCCACAGCCGGTATCCCGATGCTCGGTCGCTACCGGATCGACAAGGAGATCGGCAAAGGAGCGATGGGCGTCGTCTACCTGGGACGGGATCCGAAGATCGGGCGCGTGGTCGCCATCAAGACGCTGGCCCTGGGAGAGGAATTCGAAGGGGACGCGCTGATCGACGCGAGGGCCCGCTTCTTCCGCGAGGCGGAAACCGCGGGACGCCTGCAGCATCCCTACATCGTGACGATATTCGATGCCGGCGAAGAACACGACCTCGCCTACATCGCCATGGAATTCCTCAAGGGCTCCGACCTGACGCAGGCATGCCGGGCCGGGCAGCTCCTGCCCGTGGACACCGTGCTGTCCATTGCGGCCCGCGTCGCCGAGGCACTGGACTATGCCCATGCGCACAACGTGGTGCACCGCGATATCAAGCCGGCCAACATCATGTTCGACGCCGCCACGGACGCCGTGAAGGTGACGGACTTTGGCATCGCGCGCATCACGGACTCCAGCAAGACGCGCACGGGGATGGTCCTGGGCACCCCCAGCTTCATGTCGCCCGAGCAGCTCGCGGGCAAGAAGGTGGATGGCCGATCGGACCTGTATTCCTTGGGCGTCACGCTGTTCCAGCTGCTGACCGGGTCCTTGCCGCTGCGCGGCGAGTCGATGACCGAGCTCATGCACAAGATCGCCAGCGTGGACGCACCCGACATCCACCAGCTGCGGCCGGAGCTTTCATCCGCGGTGGCCCGCGTGGTGGCCCTGGCCCTCCAGAAGCGCCCGCAGGCGCGCTACCAGACGGGGCGGCAATTCGCTTCCGACCTGCGCCAGGCAGGCGCAGCATCCTCGGCGCCGGAAGTGTTACCGAGCCCGGAAGCAGTCGTCTATGATGCGGACCGCGATGCAACAGGGCATGAAATGGCGGATTTTCAGGAAACCGTGATGGAGCCACCCGCCGGGCGGGGTGCGGCATCCCCGCCGATTCCAGGCGCCCGATGACGCACGCCTCCACATCCATGACCTACGAATTTTTCGCGCGGACCGACAAAGGCCGCGTGCGCACCAACAATGAAGACGCGGTGGCGGTCGACCGGGATGCGCAGGTCGCCATCCTGGCCGATGGCATGGGCGGATACAACGCCGGCGAAGTGGCAAGCGGCATGGCCACCACCTTCATCCGCACCGAGATGGCCCGCTGGCTGGGGCAGGCAGGCGGCACGCCGCAATCCACCGACGTACGCCGCGCCCTGGAAATCTGCGTGGAGAACGCCAACCACGCGATCCTTGGAGCGTCGCTGTCCAACCCCCAGTACGCAGGGATGGGCACCACGCTGGTGGTGGGGGTCTTCCACGGCAGCCGCCTCATCCTCGGGCACATCGGCGACTCCCGCTGCTACCGCGTGCGGGACGGCGTCCTGCAGCAGATCACGCGCGACCACTCCTGGCTTCAGGAACAGGTGGATGCCGGCTTGCTCACCGCACAGCAAGCGGCCCTGTCGTCCAACCGCAACCTGGTCACCCGCGCGCTGGGCGTGGAGCCCAACGTCATGATGGAAGTCAACGAATTCCAGGTCGCGCCGAATGACTTGTTCCTGATGTGTTCGGACGGGCTCACGGACATGGTCGCGGACGCGGACCTGGCGGAACTGGTGCGGGCACCTGTTCCCCTGGAGGAAAAAGCCACACTGCTCATCGACACCGCCAATGCGAATGGTGGCCGTGATAACGTGAGCGTACTGCTGGTGCAAGCGGCCGCGGGAGGCAAGAAGCGCGGCCTTATGTCCCGATTGCTAGGGGCCGCGTGAGTGGCCGCTACTACAACAATTACTCATCACATCAGGAGTGGATCATGCCCAGAATGATCGTTTCAATCGACGGGGTTGTCATCAAGGAAGTGCAACTGACCAAGGAGCGGACCACGCTGGGCCGGCGCCCCTACAACGACATCGTGATCGACAACCTCGCTGTGAGCGGCGAGCATGCCGTCATCCACATGGCGGGCCAGGATGTGGAGATTGAAGACCTGGGCAGCACCAACGGCACCTACGTCAATGCCAAGGCCGTCAAGCGGCAGGAACTGCGCAACGGCGACACGGTCGAGGTGGGCAAGTACAAGATCCGCTTCCTGCACGAGGCCGAGGGGCAGAACTTCGAGAAGACCATGATCTTCAAGCCCGGCATGGTCCCGCCCGTCGGCGCAGCCGCGCGCCCCGCAGTTCCGGCGCCGGCTCCTGTTCCCATTTCCGCGGTCATCCGGGTCATGTCGGGAGCCGCCGCCGGGCGTGAAGTGTCGCTGCAGAAGGTGGTCACCACCATTGGCAAGCCTGGCGTGGCGGTTGCCTCCATCACCAAGCGCCATCAAGGATTCGTGCTGGCCCATGTGGAAGGTCCCGACATGCCGTTGCTCAACGGCGCCTCCATCGGAACATCGCCCGTGCCGCTCAAGAACGGTGACCGGCTCGAACTGGCCGGCACGGAAATGCAGTTCGAACAGAGCTGACCGCCACCGCCGGACTGCAGCAGCCCCATAGGCGGCTCATTCCGGCCCACTGCCCCTGGAATTCGTGCGCAATCCCGTCTTGCACCTGTTCTGGCGCCATGGGCGGCGCATGGCGGTCACGTTGATTCCGCTGGTATTTGCGCTGCTGCACATTGCAGGCGTTCTTCATCTCCAGGTCCTGGAGCGGCTGGAAAACATCATCTACGACACCCGGCTGCGCGCCACCATGCCGCGCACGCTGGACGAGCGCATCGTCATCGTCGACATCGACGAGAAAAGCCTGGAGCGGGTGGGGCATTGGCCCTGGGGGCGGGACAAGCTCGCCACCCTGAGCCGTGAATTGTTCGAGCGCCAGCAGGTGGCGGTCGTGGGCTTCGACGTCCTCTTTGCGGAAGCCGACGGAAGCTCGGGACTCTCGAGCCTCGAGCAGCTGGCCCGGGGCCCCTTGCGGGCCCAGGCAGGGTTCAAGGAACAACTCGTGCGCCTGGCCCCGGCGCTCGACTATGACGCGCTCTTCGCCCGGTCGCTCCAGGGGCGGCCGGCGGTTCTGGGCTACTACCTCACCAGCGACCGGGACGGAAGGACAAAAGGCGTGTTGCCCGCGCCAGCGCTCTCCCCGGAGCGGCTGCGCGGGCTGCCGCTGAAAACCACTTCCTGGGGCGGTTATGGCAGCAACATCGAAGAGCTTGCCAGCGCCGTGCCCGCCGCAGGCTTTTTCAACTCCATCACCGATGACGATGGCGTCGTCCGCTCCCTCCCCCTGCTTGCGGAGCACCAGGGGAAGTACTACGAATCCCTCGCGCTGGCGATGTTTCGCACGGTGCTTGGCATGCCGGAAGTGCACCCCGGCTTTGCCAGCCCCCTTCCTGAAGGCGGATATGACACGCTGCAGAGCGTCGTGCTGCGCCAGGATGGCCGCGCGCTGGCATTGCCCGTGGACGCCCAGCTCGCAACCCTCATCCCCTTTCGCGGCCCCGGGGATGTCGGCGGTGGGTCGTTCCGGTACATCTCCGCGTCCGACGTCCTGGAGGGCAAGCTCCCTTCCCATAGCCTTCAGAACCAGCTGGTGCTGGTGGGCTCGACCACGCCCGGCTTGCTGGACCTGCGCGTGACCCCGGTGGGCCGCACCTACCCAGGCGTGGAGACGCACGCCAACATGCTCTCGGCCTTTCTGGACGGGAAAAGCATCGTGCGGCCAGACTACGCCGTGGGCTTTGATGCCGTGCAGCTGCTCATCGCAGGCCTTTTGCTGGCGGTGGCGCTGCCAGCGCTTTCGGCGACCTCCGCGGTCTTGCTCAGCCTTGGGACCGTCTCAGTCCTTGCCGTGCTCAATCTCTGGCTCTACCTCGCCCATGGCCTGGCCATGCCATTGGCTACCGTGGTGGTGATGGCGGTGTTCGCATTCGCCCTGAACATGGTCTACGGCTACTTTGTGGAAAGCCGCTCCAAGCGGGAACTGGCTGCGCTGTTTGGCACGTATGTGCCGCCGGAACTGGTGGACGAGATGGTCAAGCAGCCCGACAAATACAGCATGCAGGCCAGCAACCAGGAACTGACCGTCATGTTCTGCGATATGCGGGGGTTTACGGCCATGTCGGAACAGATGGAACCGCTGCAACTCCAAGCCCTGCTCAACGAGGTGTTCAGCCGGCTCACCCACATCATTCGCAGTCATCGCGGCACCATCGACAAGTACATGGGGGACTGCGTGATGGCGTTCTGGGGAGCGCCGGTGGCTACGCCAGACCATGCGCAACTGGCGGTGCGGGCAGCGCTGGACATGGAGCAGACAGTGGAACAGATCAATCTGTCGCATCGGGAGCGCAAGCTACCGGAGATTGGTATCGGCATAGGACTCAACACCGGCACCATGTGTGTGGGCGACATGGGCTCGGAAATGAGGCGCAGTTACACGGTCATCGGCGACGCGGTCAACTTGGGATCTCGTCTAGAGGGCCTGTCCAAGCACTATGGCGTTCGCACCGTGGCGAGTGAATCCACCCAAGCCCAGGCACCAGGTTTTGTCTGGCAAGAGTTGGATCGGGTGCGCGTCAAGGGCAAGGCTCAGGCAGTGGCTATCTATTCGCCGGTTGCCGCACTGCACGCCACGATGCCTCAGAAAGCGGAAGAATTATCCATATGGAAGCACTTTCTGGACGCCTATCGCGCCCAGGACTGGGCACAATGCGACAAACTGCTGGTGAGCTTGCAGCAAACTACCGTGCCCTCTGCCATCTATGACATGTATGCGTCCCGCGTGCAAACCTTACAAGGGCAGCTCTTCGACCCAGAATGGGACGACGCCACCAATTTCGACACTAAATAGACAGGTTGGCCCATGAAGGTTCGTGTATTGGGCTGCTCCGGGGCCATCGCCAAAGATTGCCGGACTACTTCCTTCCTCATCGACGATAGCATTCTGGTCGATGCGGGTACGGGGGTGGGCGACCTGACACTGGACGAGATGCGCAAGATCGACCATGTGTTTCTGACGCATTCCCATCTGGATCACATCGCGGCGTTGCCGCTGATGCTCGACGCCGTGTCGTCGCTTCGCCAAGCCCCTGTGCAAATTCACGCTTTGCGGCCGACAATTGAGGTGCTGCGCAAACACATCTTCAACGATATCATTTGGCCTGACTTCGCACGTATCCCTTCGACAGACAGTCCATTCATGCGGTTTTGTCCGCTCAATGTGGGCGAACAATGTACTTCCGCTGGTGTGGTCGTGGAGGTCCTTCCAGCAGTCCACACCGTGCCCGCGGTGGGCTATGCCATTCAAGGACTGCAAGGATGGTGGGTCTTCAGCGGTGATACCGAACGGAACTCGGCCTTCTGGGACCGGGTGAACCAGTTGCCTGTTGCCATGCTCGTCATGGAGACCGCATTTAGCGAACGCGAGAGAGCCCTGGCCCGCCGTAGCTTGCACCTGTCGCCTCGGTCGTTGTTGGCAGAATTGCGCCTGTGCGAACAGCGTGGCTGTCCGGTGTACATCACCCACACCAAGCCGGCTGAAACGGAAGTCATCATGGGCGAGATACGGGAGCTGCTTGCCGACAAGACTGTCAATCTTTCGGATGAGGGGACCCCATTTAGCATCCAGTGGTTACAGGCAGGACAGGAATTCACCTTGTAGACCAGCGTTGTTCACGCACGCGCCCCCTCGTCGGCTGCGCAGCTTCAATGACAAATCCTGCACAACTGGCAACAAAACATGGAATCGATGACAGTCGTGACGGAACAAAAATGTCACCCCATCCTCCGTAGCCGCATATTAGGCTGCGCCAGCGAGCTGGGATCGTGCAGAGTGGACTCACTGCCTTTGGCAGACACCAAGCTGGCATGAGAAATGCTGCATCATGATCAGACCTGGAGAATTCTTCTGCAGGTTGTTAATTGCAATCGACCTCCAAGGAGTTTCTTATGAAGCGCAATCTGCAAAAGGGTTTCACACTCATCGAACTGATGATCGTAGTGGCCATCATCGGTATTCTGGCTGCTGTGGCACTGCCTGCTTACCAAGACTACACCATCCGCGCCAAGGTATCTGAAGGCCTGAGCTTGGCATCGGCCGCGAAGACGGCAGTTGCAGAAACATTTGCGAATACCACGCAAGGCACGATTGAAGCCTATGCTGGCACCGGTGCGATTGTCGCTCCCGCGCTTGGAAACACCACGTATGGATATGAATATACCGCCGGCACCAATGTAGCTTCTATTGCGATTGCAGCGACTACCATTGCTGTTCCCGTCGCAGCTAATTCTGGTCGAATCACCGTTACCTATGCCGGTTCCCTTGGAACCACTTTGGGCAATCCGTTGTTGCTCACTCCCGGCGCTGGCACGGTAACCAATTCCGCCGTACCAAGTGGTCCTTTGACAGCAGGCGCTCCTGTTGTCTGGGGTTGCGGCATTGCTGCCACCGCCTCTTTCAAGTATGTTCCGGCCAACTGCCGCTTTAACAACGTCTAATAAAGGCGATTGGAGAAAGGCCGCCTTGTGCGGCCTTTTTTTTGGTGAATCACATTTGAATGTTGCTGTGCTTTCATTCGTCACTCATTCAATTCAAGTGCCACTTCAGTTGTATGGAAGAGAGGAAGAAGGCATGAAACAGCACTTTCAATCGGGATTCACTTTGATCGAATTAATGATCGTAGTGGCCATCATCGGAATCTTGGCAGCGGTGGCACTGCCCATGTATCAAGATTACACCATCCGTGCCCGAGTTACAGAGGGCCTTAGCCTAGCTGGCACTGCCAAAACAGCGGTGGTGGATTCATTCTTTGCAACGCAAAGCGGCGGTATCTTGCCCTATGCTGGCACGGGTGCCCCGGTGGCGGGCAGCTATGGATATCAGTACGTCCCAGGAACGCATGTCACCTCGATTGCTATTGGCGCCATTGCAGACGTCTCTGCACCTGTATTGCCAGAAGGCCGCATCACGATCAACTACGGAGGTGGGGTAGGTTCTGTATTGGGGACTCCATTGGTTCTGACCCCCGGCAGCGGCATTGTGACCAACACCGCGGTCCCCGGGTCACCGCTCGCCGCCAGAGCTCCTGTAGTATGGGGCTGTGGAGTGGCCTTGATGACCGCCTTCCGCTATGTACCAGCCAATTGCCGCCATCCACTTTAAGGGGAAATCGTGGTTTATAGGAGTTGGTGTTTTTAACGTTTTTTGACTTACTTTGTCCCATGCGTATTCGCCACCGTGCCGCCCTAAAGGCCTCGACCACTCACTTGCTCGTGACCGTCATGATCGCCACGTTGGCCGCGATTCTGGTTTTTTATGTTTGGTATCCCTGGCCGTTCTATGAACTCGTTTCTGGCCGTGAATTGTTTTGGTTGGTAATTGGGGTTGATGTGGTATGCGGGCCGCTGCTGACCTTGGTGTTGTGGAATCCCGCTAAGTCTGCAAGAGAACTAACCCTCGACATGTCGCTCGTCGGTTTAATCCAAGCTGCAGCGCTGGCCTACGGAATGAGCACCGTGACAGATACTCGTCCTGTACGCTTGGTATTTGAGGTGGACCGTATTCGTCTGGTTTCGGCGGCAGAAGTCAACTCCGCCCATTTAGCGCATGCGGTAAAGGGACTTCAACAGCTCCCATGGATGGGGCCAGTGCTCGTTGGCATCCGGCAACCCAAAGATAATCAAGAGATGCTGGAAAGCATCGACATGTCACTGGAAGGGCTGGAGCCGTCACTGCGGCCGGACTGGTGGCAAACATATGATCTGTCGATTCCTCAGGTGTTGAAGGCGGGGCGGTCAATAGCCGTCTTGAGAGCTAATCGCCCAGCGGATGCAGAACGAATAAACACTGCGGTACGAGCTGCAAAAACTTCTGAATCCGATCTAATCTGGCTACCACTGACAGCTGGACGTAGATTTGATTGGGTAGTTTTTCTTCACAAATCAACTGCCTTGCCTGTGTCTTACGCCCGTATTGATGGTTTTTTCTGACAGCCTAGTCTCACCTCCCAGCTCGGCGAGCCTCTCGGTCACAAAACTCCCTGACTTGCCCCCATGCTTTTCCACTATGCACACATCGTGGATAGACATTCCCCTGTCAACGGCCTTGCACATGTCGTAAATAGTAAGTAGGGTTATCTGAACGGCGGTGAGTGCTTCCATTTCCACACCAGTAGGGCCAACCGTTTCCACTGTTGCAGAGCAAACTATGCCAATCGTTCCCGGCTGCCGCGCACCAGAATCTTCGAATTCAAGGGCAACGCGGGTGAGTGCCAGAGGATGACACAGAGGGATTAAGTCACTGGTTTTCTTCGCTGCCATGATGCCTGCGACACGCGCAATGCCAAGCACATCTCCCTTGTGGGTAGTACCGGATTGGATCAACGCCAGAGTGGCAGGCAGCATTTCAATCCGGCCCCTGGCCACTGCGATTCGGCGAGTAGCGGGTTTGGCACCAACGTCCACCATATGGGCTTTGCCTTGGGCGTCGAAGTGGGTGAGAGGCGAGGTGAAGATGGACATGCGAATGGAGCGAAACATTTAGAAGGCGAAGGCATCATACGGCGTTAGTACAGGGCAAGGCATGTGCATCGCCCTGCGGATGGGAAGGACCTTCGTGCGGAAATTTCAGCGAAAATGGCTTCGAGTGCCTATGCATAAAGCGGTAGCAGCTATATTTCTTGTAGCTCATGAGGCGTTGCATATGCCGTTGGCGGTGGCCCAGACCGATCTCCCCACCCTCGGCGACTCCAGCGACCTCACCACCAGCGCCGAGCGCCGCCTGGGTGACCGCATCATCCGCGAACTCTACCGGGATCCCGACTACATCGACGATCCTGTGATCGCGGACTATGTACAAGGCATATGGCGCCCGCTGATGGCTGCCGCCAAGGCACGCGGGGAACTCTCTTCCGAGCTGGATGAGCGCTTTGCCTGGGAAATCCTTCTGGGCCGGGACCGCACAGTCAATGCCTTCGCGCTGCCTGGGGGCTATCTGGGCCTGCACCTGGGGCTCGTCGGCGTCGTGACCAGCCGCGACGAACTGGCCTCTGTGCTGGCCCATGAACTCAGCCATGTCACCCAGCGCCATATCTCCCGCCTGGTCACCCAGCAAAGCAAACAGACGCCCCTGCTGCTGGGCGCGATGATTCTGGGTGCCCTGGCGGCCAGCAAGAACCCGGGTGCCACACAGGCGCTGGTGGTGGGAGGCCAGGCGCTGGCGATGCAGAACCAGCTCAATTTCTCGCGCGACATGGAGCGGGAGGCAGACCGCATCGGCTACGGCCTGATGGCGCCCGCGGGGTTCGCGCCGCAAGGATTCGTGAGCATGTTCGACAAGCTCCAGCAGGCCAACCGTCTTAACGACAACGGCTCCTGGCCCTATCTGCGCAGCCACCCGCTGACCACCGAGCGCATGGCGGACATGCACTCGCGCATTCCCCCGGGTGCCACCACCACGGCGGCAGCGCCTTCCACGCTGGAACACGCGATGGTCGCGGCGCGTGCCAGGGTGCTGTCCAATCCGGGGGTCGACACCCTGCGCCAGTGGATCGCCGAGCCCCAGGGCACGGGGTTTACCTCCCAGCCCGCCACCCGGCGCGCCGCCGTGCTGTACGCGGCAGCCCTGGGCAGCAGCCAACTGCGGGATGCCACAGGCGCGCGCGCGACCGCAAAAAAACTGGAAGATCTGGTTCGCAGCGACGCCCCGGCCCACCGATTGGCAAGGCTGCTGGAGGCCGAAATTGAACTGGCGGCTGGCGAGGCAGGCGCCGCTGTGAACATGCTTTCCAGCGATGTGGGCGGCGGCGACAGCCATGGCGGCAACCGCCGCCCTGAACTGGTTCTGCGTTCACAGGCCCTCCTGCGTGCCGGGCGTGCGGCCGAGGGCGGCGGGCCACTGCAAAGCTGGGTTGCCACAAACCCCAGGGACGCCACGGCGTGGCAACTCCTGGCATCGACTTGGCAGGCCCAAGGCCAGCCGCTGCGGGCCGTGCGTGCGGAAGCGGAGGCGCACGCCGCGCGCTATGACTACGCGGCGGCGGTGGACCGTTTCAAGGCAGGCCAGGATCTCGCACGGCGTGGCGGACCGCAGGTGGACCACATCGAGGCATCCATCATCGACACGCGGCTGCGGGCCGTGGAGTCACTTCTTCGTGAACAGGCCGCCGAGCGCTGATTCGATCACCACGCCGAGCAGGGAGTAGATCAGCGATCCCAGCAACGCGGCGCCGAAGCCATTGACGTGAAAACCGTCCAGCACGCTGGCCGCCGCCCAGAACATCAGCGCATTGATGACGAAGAGAAAGAGGCCCACGGTGACGATCGTGACCGGCAGTGTCAGCACCACCAGCACCGGCCGCAACACCACGTTGAACAGGCCAATCACAAAGGCCGCGATCAATGCGGACGTGAAGCTTTGCACTTCCACGCCGCTGTAGACATAGGCCACGAACAGCAGCGACGCGGCGCTGAGCAGCCATTTCAGAAGGAGTTTCATGGCCGGAGAATAGCACCGGCCCGGCGTGAAAAGGAAATGCGCGAAGCAGGCCCCTCGCCCCCCGACGCCGGGAAGAAGGCGCCCATGCAGGCCCGCCGCCGGTCTACTCGAGTGCAAGCACCCACAACGCCCCGAAGCCCGTGAGCAGGCTGCCCAGCGTTCCGGGCAGCGGCGACCAGCGCTTGTTGTTGTCGGGACGGGCGGGCTCCTGGGGCATGTCGGTCTTCGGCCGGCGGGCATCCACCACCTGGGCGACAGACGCCCCCGCAGCCTGGAGCTGGTCCGTGAGTTCGGCCAGCGGCCCCTTGGCCAGCACCGTGGTCACCCTGCCCGCAGGCACCCGCAGCACGGGAAGAATCTGGGCGAACAGCTTGTCTGCCCACTTGAGCCGCCAGTTCTCCCGCGCGCTGTGGCTCACCCATTTGCTGATGCGGTGGGTCATTCGCGGCGCGCATGCCACCAGCACCCACTGCGTCTGGGCAGCCGCGTCACGGGCGAACAAGGGTGCCAGCACCTGCTGCGCATATGCCGCGTCGTCCACATACACGATGACTCTGTCCATACCGCCTCTCCTGTTGGTGCCAAGAACAAAGGGGGGCTGAACGCCCCCCTTTTTCTCCTGGCCGGTTCAGATTGTTGCCTCTATTCCTCAGCCCTGCTGCTCGGCTGGTGCCGCGGCCGCACGGCGTGCAAGGATGATCTTGCCCGCCAGCAAGACGAGCAGGGCACCGGCCACGCTGGCGCCGTACTTGATCACGTCCGTCTGCGGCAGCTTCAGCATCCATTGCCATTTGTCGGGGTTGGAGAAGGCGGGGTCCGTCACCAGCATGCCGCCAGCGATCCAGCCCAGCAGCATGCCGCCGAGCGTGATGATCATGGGGAAGCGCTCCATGAGCTTGATGACCAGCTGGCTGCCCCAGACGATGATCGGGATGGAGATCAGCAGGCCCAGCACCACCAGCAGGAACGAGTGGTCGCCCGCATTCTGTGCCGCGCCCGCGATGGCGATCACGTTGTCCACGCTCATCACGAGGTCGGCCACGATGATGGTCTTGATGGCGGCCAGCAGCTTGTCGCTGCCCTGCACGTCGCCGTGGCCTTCTTCATCGGGGGCCAGCAGCTTGACGCCGATCCACACCAGCAGCAGCGCGCCCACGAACTTGAGGAACGGCAGCGCCAGCAAGGTCATCGCGAAGGCGATCAGGATCACGCGCAGCACGATGGCGCCGGCTGTGCCCCAGATGATGCCCTTGGTCCGCTGTGCGGGAGGCAGCTTGCGGCAGGCCAGCGCGATGACCACCGCGTTGTCGCCGCCCAGCAGGATGTCGATGATGATGATCTGGCCGAGTGCGAGCCAGAATTCGGGCGAAGCCAAAAAGTCCATAAAGTCCTCAGTATCAATGTGCGCGAAGGAGGGTCTCGCCGCCACTGTAGCGCCGAGTCCGCCCAAGGGATAGAGGGCCCGCGGCAGGAGGATCAGGACGGCCCCGGGGCTGGGGCGTGAATGCGAAGGGCGGCCTTGATCAGCCCTGGCGGGCCCATCAAAGGTCTTGCTCAGTCCGGCGCCCTGGTGGGGTGCGCTGAACCCGGACCGCCGGAAGCGATGTTTCGCTTCGTATTGACGACGGTTCCGATGCCTCGCTTCCCAATCGCCAGCGCCTGGCCGTGCCGGAATGCAAGTCGGGAGCTACTCCCCTTCGAAGCGTCGATTGGAACATCGCCAGCACGGACGCGCAAGTGCGGCGCGATTGTGGTTATTGCGTATGCGACGCGATGGCGGTCCGCCGGGGCATAACACCTTTGCCAGGATTGCCTTGCCCGCGCGGCTATGATCCAGCCCCCTTCGCGCAATCGCCCATGGCCGCCATTCACATCACCGACATCGAAGCCGCCATCAACCACTGGCGCGGCCGCGCGCCGTCACCCGATGGAGTCACCCTGGCGCCGCAGATCCGCGCCCTGGGGGAGGTGTATGCGCTGATGGTGTACCGGCGCGAGGATGCCGTGGACGAGGACAGCTTCCCCCTCGATGCGCTGGCCGCCTGGCAGGCCTGGTATGACACGACCCCCGACACGCCCTGTATCGCCATCTGCTCCACCAGCCAGGGCGATGACCTGTGCAAGGGCTGCGGACGGACTTTTGACGAGGTGCAGTTCTGGCCGGCGATGACACCTGTCGAGAAACGCACGGTGTGGCGGCGCATCACGCTGGAGCATTCCGCGTGGCGGTTCAACCGCTATGCGGAGCGTGCCGCCGAAGGCGCATCCCGGACACCGGCCGAGGCACCTTAGCGGCTGGGGCCCGCGCCCCGCGGGGACTGTACGCCAGGCGTTCAAACCGCTATGGTGGTCCCATGCTGCGCCTCACCCAAGCCCCGAACATCGCCATCGCCACGCTGTGGGCGGACTTGTTGTGCGAGGCGGGCATGGCGGCGTCCGTGCAGCGCCAGTATCTGGGCGCTGCGGCGGGGCACCTGCCGCCCGACCAGTGCCTGCCCGAAATCTGGCTGGACTACGACGAACACGCCGCCCGCGCTCGTACTCTGCTGCAGGAACTGCAAGATTTGCCGCAGCGCCGCTGGGCATGCCAGTGTGGGGAGACGGTCGAAGGCGGGTTCGAGCAGTGCTGGCAATGTGGCACGCTCATGCCACGGGATTGATTCGAAAGCTACGAAATTGATAGCTACTGACGCCTATCTAGCAAGCGCCAGAGGTTATTCTGACTAGCGCTCCAGTCACTTCCAGCGCACGGGCTCCACATGTACGCTGCCCTGGGTGCTGCTCAGGGTGATCGCGCCCTCCTGCACCGTGGCCTGCAGCTGCATGCTGCGCTCGGCCAGCTGGGCGAGCGCCTGGGAGGCCTCGGTGGGAATGCGCCACACCTGCAGCTTTTCCAGCCGCGACAGCTTGGTCTCGATGCCCTTCCACCAGATTTCCGCGGCGTGGTTGAAGCAGTAGACGATCACGGAATCGGCCTTGCTGCAGGCCTTGGTGAGCGGCTTGTCTTCCGGCTGGCCCACCTCGATCCAGACGCGCTTGCGGCCCGTGAAGTCGGTCAGCGACGCATCCGGGTCATCGGGGTCCGACAGGCCCGCGCCAAACGCCAGCGTGGCGTCGCCATTGCACAGGTCGTTGAGCTGGTGCGCGGCAATGGCCAGGGCGGCCAAGCGGACCATCATGCGCTCATCCGTCTCGCTGGGATGGCGGGCGAGCGTGAGCGCATGGTCGGCGTAGTAGCCGTGGTCGATGTCGGCGATCTGGAGATTCGCCTTGAAGATGGTGGATTTGATGGCCATGCAGCCTCACTACTAAATAGATAGCTGCCAGCGCTTGACAGGCAAGCGCCAGAGGCCAAAAAGGCTGAAAAACCTGAGGTCAGACCCGGCGAGCCAGCTCGGCCGCCTTGCCGACGTAGCTGCCCGGCGTCATCGCCAGCAGCCGGTCCTTTTCGGCCTGGGGGATTTCCAGCGAATGGATCAGCCCGTGCAGCGCCTCGGCCGTCACGGTCTTGCCGCGCGTGACTTCCTTCAGTTTTTCGTAAGCGCCCTGCACGCCAAAGCGGCGCATCACCGTCTGGATGGGCTCGGCCAGCACTTCCCACGAGGCGTCCAGGTCTTCGGCCAGGGCCTCTTCGTTCAGCTCCAGCTTGTTCAGGCCGGTCAGCAGCGAGGCATAGGCCAGCGCCGCGTAGCCCAGGGCCACGCCCATGTTGCGCAGCACGGTGCTGTCGGTCAGGTCGCGCTGCCAGCGGCTGATCGGCAGTTTTTCGGACAGGTGCTTGAGCAGCGCATTGGCCAGGCCCAGGTTGCCCTCGGCGTTTTCAAAGTCGATGGGGTTGACCTTGTGCGGCATGGTGCTGGAACCGATCTCGCCAGCCTTCAGGCGCTGCTTGAAGTAGCCCAGGCTCACATAGCCCCAGATGTCGCGCGACAGGTCGATGAGGATGGTGTTGGCGCGGGCCACCGCGTCGAACAGCTCGGCCATGTAGTCGTGCGGCTCGATCTGGATGCTGTAGGGCTGGAAGGTCAGGCCCAGGCCCAGCGGCTCGGGGGTTTCGATGACCTTCTTGCTGAAGGCTTCCCAGTCGAAATCGGGCCAGGCGGACAGGTGGGCGTTGTAGTTGCCCACGGCGCCGTTCATCTTGCCCATGATCTTGACGGCGGCCACGCGCTCGCACGCCGTCTGCAGGCGCATGACCACGTTGGCCATCTCCTTGCCCACGGTGGTCGGGCTGGCGGTCTGGCCGTGGGTGCGGCTGAGCATGGGCACGTCGGCGTAGGCGTGCGCCATTTCGCGCAGCTTGAGCACGATGCGGTCCAGGCCCGGCAGCACGACCTGGTCGCGGCCCGAGCGCAGTTGCAGCGCGTGGCTGGTGTTATTGATGTCTTCGCTGGTGCAGGCAAAGTGGACGAACTCCGAGGCTTTTTCCAGCTCGGGGCGCGCTTCGAACTTGCTCTTGATCCAGTACTCCACGGCCTTCACGTCGTGGTTTGTTGTTTTTTCGATCTCCTTGATGGCCGCGGCGTCAGCCTCGGAGAAGTTCTTGATGAGGCCCAGCAGGTAGGCGCGGGCGCCGGTCGTGAGAGGCTTGAATTCGGCAAAACCAGCGTCCGAGAGGGCGATGAACCAGGCCACTTCCACCTGCACGCGGCGGTGCATGTAGCCATGTTCGCTCATGATCGGGCGCAGGGCGGCAAGTTTGCTGGCGTAACGGCCGTCAAGCGGCGACAGGGCGGTGATGGTGGACAGGCTCATGGCGCGCAATTGTAGGCGCCGCGCATCAGTCAGCCCCGCGCAGGCCGCTGCCGATAGAATCAAACTCGAATTGTTCTGCTTACCCGCGCACTGGAAGACAAACCATGAAATTGATCGGAGCCTCTGCCAGTCCCTACGTCCGCAAGGTGCGGATCGTGATGGCTGAAAAAAAGCTCGACTACCAGTTCGTACAGGAAAACGTCTGGGCGGACGACACCCATATCTCCACCTCCAACCCGCTGGGCAAGGTGCCCTGCCTGGTGATGGAGGGCGGCGAAGCCGTGTTTGATTCGCGCGTGATCGTGGAATACCTGGACACCCTGTCCCCGGTGGGCAAGCTCATCCCCACCCAGGGCCGCGAACGCGCCGAGGTCAAGACCTGGGAAGCCCTGGCCGATGGCGTGGTGGACGCCGCCATCCTCGCGCGGCTGGAAGCCACCTGGGCCCACCGCAAGGACAGCGAACGCAGCCAGGCCTGGATCGACCGCCAGCTGCGCAAGGTGCACGACAGCCTCAAGTCCATGAGCCAGGGCCTGGGCGACAAGCCGTTTTGCAGCGGCATCCACCTGAGCCTGTCCGACATCGCCGTGGGCTGTGCGCTGGGCTGGCTGGAATTCCGCTTTCCGGAGATCGCCTGGCGCAATGAATACCCCAACCTGGGCAAGCTGCTGGACAAGCTGATGCTGCGCCCGAGCTTCGCGGACACCAAGCCCAGCTGAGCCGCCCGCCAGCGGCGCGGGGCGGCACGGCCGGACGCCGCGCACGGGCTTGCGGCACGGCGTGGCGGGCATGCCGTATGCTACGCAGCTTATGAACGAAATGGTTCAAAACATCCCCAAGGCCCTTGGCGCGCGCGCCAGCCGGCAACGCGCGGCGCGCGACGCCGCCGCCACGCCGGGCGCGGACCGGGTGCGCGTCAACGACCCCGACCGCACCATGGCCAACATCCTGCAGGTGGCCACGGCGGAGTTTGCCGACAAGGGCCTGGCGGGGGCGCGCATCGATGAGATCGCGGCGCTGACCAGCACCAGCAAGCGCATGATCTACTACTACTTCGGTAGCAAGGAAGGCTTGTATGTCGCTGTGCTGGAGGATGCCTACCGGCGCATCCGCCGCATCGAATCGGAACTGCACCTGGAAGACCTGGCGCCCGAGCAGGCGCTGCGCACGCTGGTCGGGTTCACAGTGGACTACCAGCTCGCCAACCCCGATTTCATCCGCCTGGTGATGAATGAAAACATGCACCGGGGCGAGTTCATCAGCCGCTCCACCACCATCCAGGAACTCAACATTCCCGTCATCCACGCGGTGCACAACGTGTACCAGCGCGGCGTGGCTGCCGGCGTCTTCCGCCCCGACGTGGACCCGGTGGACCTGCACATGTCGATCTCGGCGCTGTGCTTCTTCAATGTGGCCAACCGCCATACGTTCGGCGCGATCTTCAAACGCTCGCTCGACACCCCGGCCGCCACGGCCCAACGCCGGGAATCGATCATCGAGATGATCGTGCGCTTCCTGCGCCCCTGAACCACCGGCGCCGGCGCGCGCCACCACGCCCTCGCCCTGAACAGGCCGCAGCGCGATGCAGCACCGCGCCCGGGCGGCATTGCGTCCCCACGCGGCTGCGGCCAATACGGCAAAACGGTGTTCAGGGTTTGCACCTAGATCAAATACTAACCAGTTCGTACAAAATTCTTCCAGCCTTTCAACCACAACGACTGGAGACACCATGTTCGCACTGGCCGACCGCGTGCTGCGGGGATACACCCGCGTGCTGGATGTATTGGCGGGCCTGTGCCTGGCCATCATGGTGGTGCTCGTTTTTGGCAATGTGGTGCTGCGCTACACCTTCAACTCCGGCATCACCATCTCCGAAGAGCTGTCGCGCTGGCTGTTCGTGTGGCTGACCTTCATGGGTGCCGTGGTGGCGCTGCGCGAACATGGCCACCTGGGCGTGGACGCCCTGGTCTCGCGCCTGCCCACGCTGGGCAAGAAGATCTGCCTCCTGGTGGCGCAGGTGGCCATGCTCTATGTGTCGTGGCTGCTGCTCACGGGCAGCTGGTCGCAGACGGTCATCAACTGGGAAACCGAAGCCCCCGTGACCGGCGCCTCCGTGGGCATCTTCTACGCCAGCGGCGTGCTCATGGGCGCCTCGGCCATCGCCATCCTGCTGCGCGACCTGCTGCGCACCCTGTTCGTCCCCCTGGCCGACCATGAGCTGATCATGGTGCAGGAGAGCGAGGAGGCCGCCGCGCTGGAGCAGATCCAGCGGGACGCGCAAGCGGCCGCCGACACCCCGGGCGCGAACAGGCCCTGACGACAGACAACCAGCCCGGAATACCTCCCATGACCGTCGCGATCTTCCTCGGCTCCCTGCTGCTGGCCATGGCCATCGGCATTCCCATCGCCTACGCGCTGCTGCTCAGCGGCGTGGCGCTGATGTGGCACCTCGATCTGTTCGATGCGCAGATCCTGGCGCAGAACGTCATCAACGGCGCGGACAGCTTTCCGCTGCTGGCCGTGCCCTTCTTCATGCTCGCGGGCGAGATCATGAACGTGGGCGGCCTGTCCAGGCGCATCGTCAAGCTGGCGCTGGCCCTGGTCGGCCACATCCCTGGCGGGCTGGGCTATGTGGTCATCATGGCGGCGGTGATCCTGTCGGCGGTGTCGGGTTCTGCGGTGGCGGACGCGGCCGCGCTGACGTCGCTGCTGCTGCCCATGATGGTGGTCGCGGGCCACAGCAAGGAGCGCTCGGCCGGACTCATCGCCTCGGCGGGCGTCATCGGCCCCATTATTCCGCCGTCCATCGGCTTCGTGATCTTTGGCGTGGCGGCCAATGTGTCCATCAGCAAGCTGTTCCTCGCGGGCATCTTCCCCGGTCTGCTGCTGGCCGTCTCGCTCGCGGTCACGTGGTGGTGGCTCGGCCGCCGTGAAAACGTCATGCCTCCACCGCGCGCCACCCGCGCCGAACTGAAGGTGGCGCTGCGCGAGGCCGCGTGGGCGCTGGGCCTGCCCATCATCATCCTAGTGGGCCTGCGCATGGGTGTCTTCACGCCCACCGAGGCCGCCGTGGTGGCCGCGATGTATGCGCTCGTCGTCTCCATGGCGGTGTACCGCGAGCTCTCGTGGCGCCAGCTGGTGGGCATCTTCCAGGCGGCCGCGCGAACCAGCGCCGTGATCATGTTCCTGGTGGCCGCCGCCATGGTGTCGGCCTGGCTCATCACCGTGGCCGACCTGCCGTCCAAGGTCATCGGCATGCTCGAACCCTTCATGGGCAACCCCACCCTGCTGCTGGTGGCGATCATGGTGCTGGTCATGGTGGTCGGCACGGCCATGGACATGACGCCCACCATCCTCATCATGACGCCCGTGCTCATGCCGGTGGTGAAGGCCGCAGGCATCGACCCCGTCTACTTCGGCGTGCTGTTCATCATCAACAACTCCATCGGCCTCATCACGCCGCCCGTGGGCACCGTGCTCAACGTGGTGGCGGGCGTCGGACGCATCTCCATGGGCCAGGTCACGCGCGGCGTGATGCCCTTCATGCTGGCGCAGTTCGTGGTGATGTTCCTGCTGGTCGCGTTCCCCTCGCTCGTCACCGTGCCCCTGCGCTGGCTCGGCGGCTGATTCCCGTGCCCCTCCCGCCTTCCGTTCCTTCCTGTTTCTGCCCCGCCCAAAACCCAAGGAGACATCCATGAAACTCTTGAAGACCCTGCTCGCCACCGCCCTCGTCGCGGCTTCGCTGCTGCCCGGTGCGCATGCTCAGGAACGCACCATCAAGTTCGCGTTCCAGAACCAGAAGGAGCACCCGCAGGCCCAGGGCGCGCAGAAATTCGCCGACCTCGTCGCGGCCAAGACCAGCGGCCGCATCGCGGTCAAGCTTTTTCCCGGCGGCACGCTGGGCGGCGACCTGCAGACCGTCTCGGCGCTGCAAGGCGGCACCGTGGAGATGACGGTGCTCAACGCCGGCATCCTGTCCGCACAGGCCAAGGAATTCGGCATCTACGACTTCCCGTTCCTGTTCGCCTCGCCCCAGGAGGCCGATGCCGTGACCGACGGCCCCTTCGGCAAGAAGCTGCTCGACAAGCTCGCGGCCAAGAACCTGGTGGGCCTGGGCTACTGGGAACTGGGCTTTCGCAACCTGACCAACAGCAAGCGCCCCATCACCAAGGCCGAGGACATCGCGGGCCTCAAGATCCGCGTGATCCAGTCGCCCATCTACATCGACATGTTCAACGCGCTGGGCGCCAACGCCGTGCCCATGCCGTTCCCCGAGCTGTACACGGCCATGGAGCAAAAGGCCGTGGACGGCCAGGAGAACCCGTTCTCCACCATCCTGTCGTCCAAGTTCGCCGAGGTGCAAAAGCACCTGACCATCACGCGTCACATGTACAACCCGCAGGCGGTCATCGTGAGCAAGAAGTTCTGGGACAGCCTGAACCCCGCCGACCAGAAGGCCGTGACCGAAGCCATGGCCGAGGCCACCGCGTTCCAGCGCAGCGTCTCGCGCTCGCAGGCCGACGTGGCGCTCGAAGAGCTCAAGAAGGCCGGCATGCAGGTCACCGAGTTCTCGCCGGCGGAAGTCGACAAGCTGCGCGCCAAGGTCAAGCCCGTGGTGGAAAAGCACAGCGACAAGGTGGGCGCCGAGACCGTGCAAGAGGTCTATGCCACGCTGGCCAAGCTGCGCGGCGGCAAGTAGGCCATCGCAACGCAGCAGCCACCCCCGCGCTGCGGTGCGGGCACCAACGCCCACACGCCAGCGCGTCCTCCACGCAACCCGCCCATGAGCACCCAGCTCCTTGATCCCCCGGTGTCATCCACCGCATCCGCCATGTCTTCCACAAGCCCCCGCAAGGTGCTGATCGGGCTGATCGGTGCCGGCATCCAGAAGTCGCTGTCTCCCGCCCTGCACGAAGAGGAGGCGCGGCACCACGGCATGCGCCTGCACTACCAGCTGATCGACCTGGACCGCTCGGCGTCTTCTCCCGCACAGCTGCCCACGCTGCTGTCGGCTGCACGCATCATGGGCTATGCCGGCTGCAACGTGACCTACCCGTGCAAGCAGGCCGTGATCCCCTACCTCGACAGCCTGTCGGAAGAAGCGCAAGCCATGGGGGCCGTGAACACGGTCGTGGTCCACGATGGCAAGCTCGTGGGGCACAACACGGACGGGTCAGGCTGGGCCCGGGGCTTCACCCGTGCGCTGCCGGGCGCCGACCTCGGCCGCGTCGTGCTGCTGGGCGCGGGCGGTGCGGGCGCCGCCATCGCGCATGCCGTGCTGCGCCTGGGTGCACGGCACCTGACCATCGTCGATGCGCAGCCCGAACGGGCCGCGCAACTGGCCGCCGACGTGAATGCGCTCTATGGCCCCCGGGCCGAGGCCGGCGAGATCCACGCGGCCATGGCGCGGGCCACCGGGCTGATCCACGCCACGCCCACGGGCATGGACAAGCTGCCCGGCCTGCCCCTCGATACGGGCCTGCTGCACCCCGCGCTGTGGGTGTCCGAGGTCGTGTACTTCCCGCTCGACACCGCCCTGGTCCAGGCCGCGCGCGCACTGGGCTGCCGCGTCTCGGACGGGGGCGGCATGGCCGTGGGCCAGGCGGTGGGTGCCTTTGAACTGTTCACCGGCGTGGCGCCCGACGCGGACCGGATGGACGCCCACTTTCGCCGGCTCGTCAGCCCGCGCTGACACCACCGCAACCACACGCAAGGAGTCCAACGCATGAGCACCCCGATGATGGCCGCCCGCGAGGCGCTCGGAGACCTGCCCAACCCCCTGGGACTGCAGGGGGTGGAGTTCATCGAATACGCCACCAGCCGCCCGCAGGCCCTGGGGCAGGCGCTGGAGCGCATGGGCTTCCAGCCGGTGGCGCGCCACCGCTCGCGCGAGGTCCTGCTGTACCGGCAGGGCGACATGAACATCATCGTGAACGCGCACCAGGACGAAGAGCGCACCGGGCCGCACGCGCCGTCCGCCCTGGCGGAAACCCCCGTGCTCGCCGCCATCGCCTTCCGTGTGGGCAACGCAGCCGCCGCCTACCGCCGCGTGCTGGAGCTGGGCGCCTGGGCCGTGCACACCGAGGTCCAGGTGATGGAGCTGAACATTCCCGCCATCCACGGCGTGGGCGCGAGCCGCATCTACTTCGTGGACCGCTGGAAGGAATTCTCGATCTACGAGGTGGATTTCATCCCCATCCCCACCGTGAATCCGCGCCCGCCCGCGCTGCAGGGCCTGCATCTGTTCGGCGTGGTGCAGTACATCGGCCTGGGCAGGGCGCCTGACTGGATCCATTTCTACGGCGAACTGTTCGGCTTCGCCGAGCTGGCGCCCGACCAGTCGTTCGGCGTGCTCACGCATGGCCGCATCCTGGCCAGCCCCTGCGGCACGCTGCACTGGCAACTGATCGAGCCGCTCGTGGATGCGCTCGATGCCGACCCCGAGGAGCTGCTGCAGCGCGTGGCCTTCGGCACACCGGACGTGCTGGCCACGGTGAACGCGCTGCGCGCCCGGGGCGTGGACTTCGTGGAATCCCCCACGGGGGTGCACACGGGCACGCGCGGCGCGCTCACGCGGGCCGATGCCGGCTCGCCCAGCTTCGAGCTGGTTCTCGACGCCCGCTGACCACCGCCCGGAGACTTCGATGCGCACTTCGACCATGCAACGCAACGTCGCCGACTTCGGCATGGACACCATCAGCCTGGCCGGCCCGCTGGAGGCCAAGCTGGCCGCCGTCAAGGCGGCGGGTTTCGGCCAGATCATGCTGGCGGCCCGCGACATCGTGGGCCATCCGCAGGGCATCGAGGCGGCCGTGCACGCCGTGCGCAGCAGCGGCCTGCGCGTGACGGGCTTCCAGGTGCTGCGCGACTTCGAGGGCCTGTCGGGCCACCTGCACAGCTACAAGGTGGACATCGCCAAGCAGATGATCCTGATGGCGCGCGACCTGGGCGCGCCGGTGCTGCTGGCCTGCAGCTCCACGTCATCGCACGCCACCGCCGATGCCGATGCCATCGCGCGCGACCTGCGCAAGCTGGCCCTGCTGGCGCTGCCGCACGGCATCCGCGTGGCGTTTGAAGGGCTCTCGTGGGGACGGCACATCAACGAGGTGCACCAGGCGTGGGCGGCGGTCGAGCAGGCCGATTGCCCCAACCTCGGCCTGGCCATCGACTCGTACCACCAGTTCGCCACCAGCACGCCGCTCACGGCGCTGGCCGACGTGGACCCCGCCAAGATCTATCTGGTGCAGCTTTCGGACTTCATGTGGCAGGAGACCCGCACAGTGCAGGAGCGCATCGACACGGCGCGGCACTTTCGCGTGTTCCCTGGCGAAGGCGTGCACAGCCAGGCGCTGGCCGAGCTGGTGCGCACGCTCGATGGCATGGGCTACCAGGGTGACTACAGCTTCGAAGTCTTCAATGACGACTACCAGCAGCTGCCGCTGCCTTATGTAGCACAACGCGCATGGAACAGTGCGCTGTGGCTGGCCGAGGGCGTGCTGCAGCGCGCCGTGCCGCTGCCGGGGCACCCACGCATCAAAACGCTGGCGTGATCAATGCGTCAACGGCCAACAATCAACTGTTGGCGCGTTTCTTGAGCCAGCGCATCAGCGCGCCCAGCACCGGCAGCTTTTCATACAGCTCTTCGGCGGCGTCCCAGTAGTCGCGGTGTAGCGCCACCAGGTCCTGGTCATCGAACACCAGGTGCGAGGCGCCGCGCACGGTCTGCGTCACGCCCTTGTCAAAGCCCTTGAAGGCGAACAGGAACTCCCAGGTCAGGAAACACTGCGGGCCCTGCACCACGCGGCCGGTGACCACGAAACGCGGCTGCTCCAGCGCATCGAACATGTGGTCGAAGATGGCCTGGATGGCGGGCAGGCCCAGCACTTCGTTGAACGGGTCCTTGAAGCGCGCATCGGCCGCGTACAGGCGGCCCAGTGCCGCCACGTCGGCCGGGGCCAGGGTCTCGAAGAAGGCCACCACGCGGGTGACGGCTTCTTCGGTGGAGGTTGTGGTGCGAGGTGGCTGCAGCATGGCGCTCAGAGTCCCGTGAACCTGCGGACCGCAGGAAAGTACCACCGATACGGCAACACGCGCAGCAGTTTCATCACCCGCGTGAAGCGCTTGGGGAAGTGGATGTCGAAATGCCCCCGCTCCCAGCCCTGCAAGATGGCCGCTGCCGCCGCCTCGGGCGAGATCAGCGCGGGCATCGTGAAGTCGTTGCCCGCCGTGAGCGGCGTGGCCACGAAGCCGGGGTTGATCACGCTCACGCCAAGCCCCAAGCCGTGCAGATCCAGGTACAGCGACTCGGCCAGGTTGATGAGCGCAGCCTTGGTCGGCCCGTAGGCCAGGCTCCTGGGCAGCCCCCGGAACCCCGCCACGCTGCTGACCACGCTCACATGCCCGGGGCGCCCCGCGTGCGCCGCGGCCAGCATGGCGGGCAGCACGGCCGCCAGCACGTGCAGCACACCGCTGTAGTTGATCTGCCCGTGGCGCAGCATGTCGGCCAGATCCAGGTCGGTGGCGCGCATGTCGCGGTAGGTGCCGGCGCAGTAGCACACCAGGTCGGGCGCGCCCCCGGACAGCACCCGTGCGGCGGCAGCCTGCACCTGCTCGGGCTGCGCTATGTCCAGGGGCAGGGCCAGGCTGCCGGGGTGCTGGGCGGCAAAGGCATCGAGCGCATCGCCGCTGCGGGCCGACACCGTGACCTGCGCACCGCGCGCATGCAGGGCCGACGCCGTGGCGCGCCCGATGCCGCTGGACGCGCCGATCACCCAGGCCCTGCGGCCCTGCCAGTCGCGCAGCGGTGGGTTCAGGCTCATGGCGCGCGCCTGGTGAACGACAGCGTGATCTCGCCCAGGCGCACGCCAAACTTGCTCATGGTGGCGCGGTTGAGCATCACGCGGTCGTCGATGAGAACCATCCAGTCGTCCAGGTCGACGTGGTAGACCGTGCCATCCACCGGCAGGGCCAGCGTGTAGTTCCAGCGGAAGACGTTGCCCCGCGCCTGCCCGTGGGCCGTGCCCACCACGTCGTCGGCGGTGCCGGTGGTACGGCCGTCGGCGTGCTGGGTCAGGCGCCAGATGCGGCGCTGGGTGGTGCCGTCCGAATAGGTGAAGGCCTCGTCGAGCACGCCCTCGTTGCCCTGCCACTGGCAATCCATGACCACGGTGAAGCGTTTGACGATCTGGCCGCTGCGGTCCTGGAAGATGCCCCAGGCGTCGATCTTGCCGTTGAAATACCGGGCCAGGTCCAGCACGGGCTTCTCGCTGGCATAGCCTTCGATGCCCGGGCTGGCGCAGCCGGACAGGGCCACGGGCGCAGCCGCCACGGCGGAAAGGAGGAGGCGTCGTTGCATCATGGGGTGGGCCCTGGGGTCGGTTCGGACAGGTTGATTCAAACAATCGCTGCGCTGCGGGGACGCCGCAGGAGCAGGGCGTAGAGCGCCGCCGCCGCCATCAGCTTGAGCACGCAGGGCAGCACCGCATAGGCGATGCCCAGGGTCTGCAAGCCGCCGTCGCCGCGCGTGCCGGGGGTGTAGCCCAGCCAGCCCAGCAGGGGCAGCGCCAGGCCCGCGGCCAGCGCCAGGTTGAGCTTGGTGGCGAAGTTCCACCAGCCGAAGTACGCGCCTTCGTGCTGGCCGCTGTCGCCCTCGGCCGCGATCACGCCGGCCAGCAGGGCGCCGGGCAGCGCCAGGTCGGTGCCCAGCGCCACGCCCGACAGCGCGCAGACCGCGAGGAAGGGCAGCACATCGCCCACCCCCACGAACGCGGCCCACACAAACACTGCGACCGCCAGCAGCATGCCCGCCAGCCAGGTGCGCGCCAGGCCCCAGCGCGCCACGGCGCGCAGCCACAACGGGATCGACAGCGCGGCGCAGACGAAGTAGGCCGCGAGGAACAGGGGCTCCTGGGCGGGTGGAGCCTGCAGGCGGTCCTGGATGAAGAACAGCACCAGCGTGGCCGGGATGGCGCTGGCAATGCCGTTGAGCATGAACACCGCCAGCAGGCGGCGGAACGCGGGGCGCCCCCACGGCCGCCACAGGCTGGCGCGCCGCGACGGGCGATACCCGCCCGCCACGGCGCCACCCGCATGCGCCGGGGGGCGCGGCGCGCGCGTCCAGGCCCACCAGCCCAGCAGCAAGGCCATGGCAAACACGCCGAGCATGACCGGCAGCCCCAGCAACGCGGGCAGCACCGAGGCCAGCACCACGCCCGCCAGCGCGGCGCCTTCGCGCCATGCCACGATGCGGCCGCGCTGCAGTTCGTCGCCGCCCAGGCGCGCGCCCCACGCCTGGTGCGCAATGCCCAGCTGGCTGTAGGCCGTGTAGGTGATGAGCAGCGCCACCAGGGCCCAGGCGGTCAGCCCATCGGCCCCGCGCACCAGCGGAAAGAACAGGCCGGTCAGCCCCAGTGCGAGCACCATGGCCGACACCGCGCCCGCCGCCAGCACGGCACGCACCGAGCGGCCGAACAGGTGGTCGCAGAGGCGGCCCAGCAGCGGGTCCGACACCGCATCGAACAACCGCGCCGCCAGCAGCACCGAGCCCAGCGTGGCCAGCGGCATGCCGAACTCGCGGGCATAGTGGTTGGGCAGCAGCACGTACAGCGGCAGCGCCACAAACGCCAGGGGCAGGCCCAGCAGCCCATAGGCCAGGCCGTGGCGGGCGCGCAGGGGCTGGGTGGTGCGGGTCATGGCTGCCCCATGGCGCGGGTCGCGCCCAGCAGTTCCTGGCGCAGCCTGGGTTCGGAGGTCTGGGGCGAGAGCCAGATGCCGAAGAACAGGCGCGAGAACTCGGCATCGGGCACCTCGCCCACCACGCGCCCGGCCATCCTGAACACCGCACCCACGCCCGGCTGGTGAATGCCCAGCAGGCGGTCGCCCGCCTTCACGTCCGGCAGCGCCGCCTGCAGCGCCTGCTGCCAGCGCGCGGCCTGCTGGGGCGTGAAGCTGCCCACGCGGCGCATTTCCTCGATGGAGCGCCTGGCGATGGCCTCCGCCGTGAAGTCGCGGTGGTAGGTCAGCTCCAGCGCCAGCGGCTGGGCGCCGTAGTTCTCGGCGTCAAAGCCCGGCTGCACCCACAGGCGTGCGCGGTAGACCTCGAAACCCAGGAACCGGAGCACGCCCTGGCCCGCCAGGCGCACGCCGGACAGCGGCGCCGCCGTGGCCTGGGCCGCCCCTGCCCCTTGCGCCACAGCCATGCTGGAATGAAAAACGGCTGCAGCGCAGATAAAACACGCGGTGGCAGCTATATTTTTCATAGCAATCTCAATCCTTGGCCAGCGTGTACTGCACCAGGTCGATGTTGCTCATCGCAAACGCCGCCTCGCAATACGCCAGGTAGAACTCCCAGATGTGCAGGAAGCGCTGGTCGAACCCCAGCTGCAGGATCTGCGTGCGCTGGGCCACGAAGCGGTCACGCCAGCGCCTGAGCGTTTCGGCATAGTCCTGGCCAAAGGCGAACTCGTCCACCACGCGCAGGCCCGCGGCCTCGGCCTCGCGGCGGAACTCGCGCGGGCACGGCAGGCAGCCGCCCGGGAAGATGTACTGCTGGATGAAGTCCGTGGAGCTGATGTAGCGCTCGAACAGGCTGTCGTCGATGACGATGCTCTGGATGCAGGCCTTGCCACCGGGCTTGAGCAGGCGGTTCACCGACTGGAAGTAGGTGGGCCAGTACTCGCGGCCCACGGCCTCGACCATCTCGATGGAGCAGATGGCGTCGTAGGGGCCATCGTGGATGTCGCGATAGTCCTGCAGCCGCAAATCGGCCTGGTGCTCCACCCCCTGCCCCGCCATGCGCCCTTGCGCGAAGGCCAGTTGCTCGGTGGACAGGGTCACACCGGTCAGCGATGCGCCGAACTCGGTGGCCGCCATCTCGGCGAGCGCCCCCCAGCCGCAGCCGATCTCGAGCACGCGGTGCCCCGGCCGCACCCCCGCCTGGCTCAGGGCGCGGCGCACCTTGGCATGCTGGGCCTTGCGCATGTCGCCGCCCGCATCGCCTTCGAACCAGGCGGACGAGTAATTCATCGTGTCGTCCAGCCACAGCGCGTAGAACGCATTGCCCAGGTCGTAGTGCGCATGGATGTTCTTCTGGCTGTTGGCGCGCGTGTTGCGGTTGAGCAGGTGCTTGATGCGGTACAGCAGGCGTCCGGCCCAGCTTCCATAGATCACGCCTTCCACCTGCTGGCGGTTGGCGATGAAGAGCTTGATCAGGTCGGTGAGGTGCGGCGTGGTCCAGTCCCCCGCGATGTAGCTCTCGGCGAAGCCGATGTCCCCCGACCTGAGCGCCGCGCTGCACACGTTCCAGTTCCTGAGCGTGATGGCCGCCGAGAGGCCGCCCCCCTGGCCGAAGTGCTGCAGCGTGCCGTCCGGCAGTTGCACCGTGAGGTTGCCATGCTGCAGCCCCTGCAGGAGCCGAAGGGCCGTGCGCGCGGCAGCCGGCGTGCCGGCGGGCAGGGTGGCGTGCAGGGCGGCGCCGGTGGTCGTGGTCGTGTTCATGGCGGTCTCGTCGGGCTGTGGGGTCAACGGGTCACGATGGAGGCAGGGGCCTCGGGCTTGCGGTGAAAGCGCACGCGCTTGAGCCACAGCCGCAAGGCCTGCCAGTGGATGCGCGCGATGACGGCCAGCGTCATGGCCGGGTAGCCCCACAGGGCCCGGCGCAGCGTCTGCCCCGTGATGGGGTGCAGGGTGCCGCTCACGCTGGTCTCGATCAGCGGTCCGGCGTCGTCGTCGTAGTCGATGCGCGCCACGGTGCGGCCCGCATCGGCGGGCCCGCCCGCCGTGCGCAGGAAGCGAAAGCGGTAGCCCCCGCCCGCCTCGCAGAAGGGCGAGACATGGAACACCTTGCGCGCCCGCAGTTCCACGCCGTAGCGGGGCGCGTCCAGCAAGTAGCAGTGCCGCTCGCCAAAGGTGTTGTTCACCTCCACCACGATGGCGCGCAGGCTGGCGTCGGCGCGGTGGCAGTACCAGAAGCTCACGGGTTTGAAGGTGTAGCCCAGCACGCGCGGGTAGCAGTGCAGCCAGACTTCGCCGGTGGCGTCGGCAATGCCTTCGGCGCGCAGCAGCTCGTCCAGCCAGGCCAGCGCCCCGCCCTGCGCGGCGCTGCGGCCGTCGCCATGGTCCGTGTCGTGAAAGCTGATGGCGCCGCGCCGGTTCACGGCCAGCGGGCCCGGCGCTGCGGCGCCCATGGTGCGCAGGGGCAGCAGGAGAAAGAACGTGGGGTAGGCAAACGCATGCCGCCGGGGCCGCAGCCGCGCATGGCGCACCTGGCCAAAGCCGATCAGCGGCTGCGGGGCCTCGGGAGCGGTGCCCATGCCGATGTTCATGCGGCCTCCGCCAGGGGAGCGGGCTGGCGGGCCAGCACCTGTTCGGCCACGGCGAGCCCGGACTTCAGTCCGTCTTCGTGGAACCCGTAGCCCGTCCACGCCCCGCAGAACCAGGTGTGCCCATGGCCCTGGATCTCGGCCACCTGCCGCTGCGCGCGAATGGCAGCCAGGTCGAACACCGGGTGGGCGTAGTCGTAGCTGCCGATCACCTGGTCGGGCGCGATCTCGCGCACGGGGTTGAGCGAGACGACCACGGGCTGCGCGAAGGGCACGGGCTGCAGCTGGTTGATGAGGTAGTGCAGGCACACGCGCGCCGATTCGCGGCCGGGCTGCGCGGCGCGCTCATAGTTCCACGCGGCCCAGGCGGCGCGGCGCGCGGGCAGCACCGCGGTGTCGGTATGCAGCACCGCGCGGTTGGCCTGGTAGCGGATGGCGCCCAGCACGGCGCGTTCCTGCGGCGTGGGCCGCGCGAGCAGCGCCAGCGCCTGGTCGGAATGCGTGGCCACGACGACCTGGTCGAAATGCCCGGTGCCGCCGTCGGTCACCACCCACACGCCGGCCGCATCGCGCTCGATGCGGCGCACGGGGGTCGACAGGCGCTTGTCCGCGATACCGGCCACGATCTTGTCCACATAGTGGCGCGCGCCCCCCGCGACCGTCCACCACTGCGGGCGGTCGCTCACCTGGAGGAGGCCATGGTTGTGGCAGAACCGGATCAGGGTGGCTACCGGAAACTGCAGCATCTGGTCGGTCGGGCAGCTCCAGATGCAGCCCAGCATGGGCAGGAAGTACCAGTCGCGGAAGGCATCGCCAAAGCGGTGCTCGCGCAGGAAGTCGCCCAGGGGCTGCATGAGCGCCGCATCGGCCCCGGCCTCGGCGATGCGGGTGCACAGGCGGTTGAACTGCAACAGGTCCGCCAGCATGCCCAGAAAGCGCGGACTGACCAGGTTGGCGCGCTGCGCGAAGACGGTGCCCAGGTTCGTGCCGCTCCACTCCAGCGGCCGGCCGCCCCGGGCCCCGGGCACCTGCACCGAGAACGACATGTCGGACCGGCACGTCTGCACGCCCAGTTCGGCCAGCAGGCGGATCAGCTGCGGATAGGTGCGTTCGTTGAAGACGAGAAAACCGGTGTCCACGCCCTGCGTGACCAGCCGGCCGCTGGCATCCCGCAGCGTGACATCCACGGTGTGGGTGTGGCCGCCAAAGTGGTCGCCGGCCTCATACAGGGTGATGTGCGCCTGGCCACGCAGCCGGTGCGCGGCCGCCAGTCCGGAGATGCCGGAGCCGATGATGGCGATTTTCATGGCCGGCCCCCTCTGGCCGGTGCCTGGAATAAAAAGGTTGCGAAGCGTCCCGAAACGAATAAGAGAGGGAGGGAGGAGAAGCGCTCCAGGAGGTCAGTCGGAACCCGGGGGCCCGAAAGGCTTCGCAACACTAAAACTGTACGCCACGCAATCGCAGCGTGCAGGGAATAGAGTGGGGCCCTCGCGCGGAAGTTCCAGGCCCCGCGCCGGTTTTTTTTAAAGAAACGTAAAGAAAACATTGCAATCACCGTGGAGCGGCAACAGCGAGTTGCTGTTCGATGGCGCGCATCAGGCCCTTGCTGTCAGGGGCGGTGAGGCTGGAGTACTGGTCGACCAGCTTGCCGTCGCGGCCCAGCAGGTATTTGTGGAAGTTCCAGCGCGGCGCGGTGCCCGACAGCTGTGCCAGCTGGCGAAACAGCGGCGAGGCGTCCGCGCCCTTCACGCTGCTCTTGGCGAACATCGGGAATTTCACGCCGAAGGTGTTCTCGCAGAAGTCCGCGATCTGCTGGTTGCTGCCGCTCTCCTGCGAAAAGTCGTTGGACGGAAAGCCCAGCACGACGAGGCCCTTGTCCTTGTACCGGGCATACAGCTCCTCGAGCCCCTTGTACTGGCCGGTGAAGCCGCAGAAGCTGGCGGTATTGACCACCAGCACGACCTTTCCGCTGTACTGGCACAGCGACTGCGGCTTTTCGTCCTGCAGCCGTGCAAAGGTGTGCTGCAAGGTGGCCGGGCAGCTTTCCGCGTCCGCCGCCCACGCGCGAGGGGCAAGCCCGGCGGCCATTGCGAGGACAAGAAGGCCCGTGGCCGGAAAAAGGCGTCTGGAAGAGGTTTTCATAGGACTCATAGCGCAGTGGTGTGGGCAATTTAACCATTCCATCATTTTTTGTCCACATGAGTTTTTATTTGTACTCATTGGTATACGCCGATGGATGGCCACTGGATTCAGATTCCCGGCAGCGGGAAGGGGGTATTGCGTGGCGCACGGCCAGGCGGGCATCGGATGCAAGCCGGATGCCGGGCATCAGCCCCCGTGGGAGCGTTGAAAAGCGGGCCAGGGAGTGCCCATGGCGGCCACACCGGGCGAGGGGGCGTTCACCCGCATCGGGTGCGGCCCCGCTGCGGGGCCGAAAAGATCAGCCCAGGTTGAGCAGGCGGTCGAGCGGGAGCTTGACCCGCACGTCCTTGAAGGCGACCACGCCCGTGACTTTCCAGGGCGGCATGCCGGTGTCGCGGGGAATCGGCTCGCCCGTGGGCATGCCGTCCCGGTTGGTCACAACCGCTACCTTGGGCGTGGTGGCCGTCGTACCTCGGCGGATGACGACACCCACCTCCTGGCTGGCCAACCGCACAAAGGCCCCTGGCGGATACACGCCCAGCGTCTTGACGAGCGCTGCACCGGCCTCGTCCACCTGGTGCTCCTCATCGTAGTAGCTCGCCTGCATGGCCGCCGTGACCGGCATGGGCCAGCGGGCGGCGCGGGGCGCCATGCGGGCGCCAAAGATATCGGCGCGCTGGATCAGCCGGGCCATCTGCTGGGCTTCCGTCTTCTTGGCCAGCGGGCCAGGCGTGCGGTGGTGGTGGCAGCGCACGGCCTCCAGCCATGCGGTGTCGGCCACGCCCAGCGAGCGCAGCAGCGCCTCGGACCGTGATGCGTGGTCTTCCACGGCCGCGATCTGCTGGGCAGTCAGGGGGTGGGTCTGCTGGGCCAGCTGGTCCTGCAGTTCGGTCATGGCGATGTTCATGGACAAGGCCGCATGCCCGAGCTGCTGCACCCGGCCCTCGGGCCAGCGCAGCATCTCGCGCGCGACCACCATGCACACGCAGGCCACCAGCATGGAGTGGGTGGCGCTGTACATGCGGGTTTCCTGGGCCGACAGGTAGATCAGGGCCAGCAGGGTGACATCGGGCGTCTGCTCACAGTGGCGCGAGAGTTCGTCGTGCAGCGCCTGGAAGCGCCCGCCAAAGTCCGACGGGGACGGCGCGCGCAGCAGTTGCGTGGCGCGCAGCTGCAGCTCGGGCCAGTCGGGCAGGGCCCGGCCTCCGCGCCCGCGCCCCGCCGGGTCGTCGGCCGCCGTCATCTGCATGGCGGCGATCTCGCCCAGGTTGGTGTCCGCGATCAGCATGCGCTGCAGCTGCGCCAGGTAGGCGCGGTGGCTGTCGCCGGATTCATCGGTGTCCACGCACAGCTGGCGGCCCCGCGCCACCATTTTGGCCAGCTCGTCCCGGGTGCGGATGACATAGCCCTTTTGCGCCAGCAGCACGCCATCGGCCCCCCGCAGCACGAAGGGCAGCGGGTGGCCAAGCTGAATGGATTCGATGTTCAGGCTGACGAGGTTCATGGTGCTCGTTACATTATCTAACGACTGGCGCGCCACCAAACCCTGGTCAACCCGGGTGATTGCCCGGTTGTTCGGGCAACCACCACCGGGCCATCACGGTGCGGGCGGCGAGGCGGGCACCGGGGGCAGCGCCGGGGCGGCGGGCGCGTGGTGCGCACCCCGCAGCCGGCGCACCAGGCGCCCGAACCGCTGGCCCAGATCATCCACCCCGGTGAAGACGGCGGGGATGACCAGCAGGCTCAGCAGCGTGGACGTGATGAGCCCCCCGATCACCGCCACCGCCATCGGCGAGCGGAAGCTCGCGTCGGCCGCGCCGATGCCGATGGCAATGGGCAGCATGCCCGCGCCCATGGCCAGCGTGGTCATGATGATGGGGCGCGCGCGCTTGTGGCACGCGTCGATCAGCGCCTCGAAGCGCGTCATGCCGTGCTCGCGCCGCGCCAGGATGGCGTACTCGACCAGCAGGATGGAATTCTTGGTGGCGATGCCCATGAGCATGATGAGCCCGATGAGCGAGGGCATCGAGAAGCTCTTTTGCGCGATCAAGAGGCCCACGAACGCGCCGCCCAGCGACAGCGGCAGCGCCGCCAGGATGGTCACCGGGTGCAGGAAGTCCTTGAACAGCAGCACCAGCACGATGTAGATGCACAGCACGCCCGTGAGCATGGCCAGGCCGAAGCTGGCGAACAGCTCGCCCATCATCTCCGCGTCGCCGATGGTGATCTGGCGCACGCCCGGCGGCAGGTTCTTGATGGAGGGCAGCGCCTCCACGGCCTTGGTCACGTCACCCAGCGGCTGGCCCGACAGCTCGATCTCGAAGTTCACGTTGCGTGCGCGGTCGTAGCGGTCCACCACGGCCGGGCCGCCGCTGAATTCGAGCGTGGCCACCTGGCCCAGCATCACCGGGCCCTTGGCGCCCGGCACCGCCAGGCGCTCCAGTAGCGACAGGTCCTTGCGGGCGTCGTCCTGCAGCTTCACGACGATGGGCACCTGCCGCGACGCGAGGTTGAGCTTGGGCAGCGACACGTCGTAGTCGCCCATGGTGGCGATGCGCAGGGTCTCGGCGATGGCGCTGCTGGTCACCCCCAGGTCGGCGGCCCGGGCGAAGTCCGGACGCACCGCGATCTCGGAGCGCACCAGGCTGGCGGTGGACGAGATGCTGCCCAGGCCCGGGATGGTGCGCAGGTCCTTCTCGACCGCCAGCGCGGCCGTGGTCAGCGCCTGCGGATCGTCGCCGGAGAGCACCAGCACGTACTTCTCGCCCGATCCGCCCAGGCCCACCTTGCTGCGCACGCCGGGCAGGGTTTCGAGGGCCGTGCGGATCTTGTTCTCGATGCCCTGCTTGCGCGGCCGCTCGCCGCGCTCGGCCAGCAGGATGGTCAGCGTGGCCTTGCGGGTCTCGGCATTGGCTCCGCCCATGAAGGGGTCCGCCCCCGCGGAGCCACCGCCGATGGTGGTGTACACGCTCTGCACGTGCTCCACCTTGGCGATGCGCTCGCGCGCATCCTCGGCCACGGCGCGGGTCTGCGCGAGCGTGGCGCCGGGCGGCAGCTCCAGGTACACCTGGGTCTGCGAGTTGTCGTCCGGCGGGATGAAGCCGGTGGGCAGCAGCGGGATCAGCGCGAGCGAGCCGATGAAGAACGCCGCCGTGGCGATGAAGGTGATCCAGCGGTGCCTGATGCACCAGGCCGCCCAGCGCAGGTACACGGTCATCCAGCGCGGGTCCTGGTGCTTGTCCACGATGGGTTTGAGGATGTAGGCCGCCATCATGGGCGTGAGCACGCGGGCCACCACCAGGCTGGCGAACACGGCCAGCGACGCGGTCCAGCCAAACTGCTTGAAGAACTTGCCCGCGATGCCGCTCATGAAGGCCGTGGGCAGGAACACCGCGATCAGCGTGAAGGTGGTGGCCACCACCGCCAAACCGATCTCGTCGGCCGCCTCCATGGCCGCCTGGTAGGGCGTCTTGCCCATGCGCAGGTGGCGCACGATGTTCTCCACCTCCACGATGGCGTCGTCCACCAGGATGCCCACCACCAGCGACATCGCCAGCAGCGTGATCACGTTGATGGAAAAGCCCAGCAGGTGCATGCCGATGAACGCCGGGATCACCGACAGCGGCAGCGCCACGGCCGAGACGAACGTGGCGCGCCAGTCGCGCAGGAACAGCCACACCACCAGCACGGCCAGCAGCGCGCCTTCGTACAGCAGGTGCATGGAGCCGTCGTATTCCTCCTGCACGGGCTGCACGAAGTTGAAGGCTTCGGTGATCTCCAGGTCGGGGTGCTGCACGCGCATCTCCTTGAGCGCGGCCTGCACGGCCCCGCCCACCTCGATCTCGCTCGCACCCTTGCTGCGCGCCACCTCGAAGCCCACCACGGGCTTGCCGTTGAGCAGGGCCAGCGCGCGCGGCTCTGCAATCGTGTCCGACACCGTGGCAACCTGATCGAGCCGCACGTGGCGGCCGTCCGACAGCGACAGCGTGAGGCTGGAAAGCTCCTGGGCCGACTGCACCGTGGCCAGCGTGCGCACGGGCTGCTCGCTGCCGCCCAGGTCGGTGCGGCCGCCGGCGCTCTCGGTCTGCACCAGGCGCAGCTGGCGCGACACGTCGGCCGCCGAGGCGTTGAGCGCCTGCAGCTTCACCGGGTCCAGCGCCACATGCACCTCGCGCTGAACACCGCCCACGCGGTTGACCGCGCCCACGCCGCGCACGGTGAGCAGCTTCTTGGCCACGGCATCGTCCACGAACCACGACAGCGCCTCGCTGTCCATGCGGCTCGAGGCGATGGTGAAGGCCAGCACGGGCTGCGCGGCCAGGTCCATCTTGGTCACGATGGGGTCGCGCACGTCGCCGGGCAGGTCGCCGCGCACCCGCGCCACGGCCGAGCGCACATCGTCGAGCGCCTCCTGTGTGGGCTTTTCCAGGCGGAACTCGGCCGTGATGGTGGCGCCGCCGTCCTGCACCTTGGTGTAGATGTGCTTCAAGTCCTGCAGCGTGGCGATGCTGTTCTCGATCTTGCGCGCCACGTCGTTTTCCAGCTGCGCGGGCGATGCGCCCGGCAGCGCCACGGTCACGGAGATCGTGGGCAGGTCGATGTCCGGAAAGTTCTGCACCTTCATCGCGTTGAACGACAGCAGGCCGCCGAACGTCAGCAGCACGAACAGCATCAGCGCCGGTATCGGGTTCTTGATGGACCAGGTGGATACATTCATGGAGAACGCTCCTTATTTGATAGCTACCAGTGCTTGATCAACCTGCGCTACAGGCACTTTTTGTTTGAATTCCTGCAGGGAGGAGGTGCTGCCGCTCGCCGGCGGCGCGCCGACCACACGCACCAGGTCCCCGTCATTCAGGAAGCCCGCGCCGCGCACGGCGACGGAGGCATTCGCGTCCAGGCCCGAGAGCACTTCCACCCGGTCGGCCACGCGGCGCCCCGTCTGCACCTTGCGCTGCTGCACGCGCTGCTCGGCGCCCACCACGAACACGTACGAGAACCCGTCGCGCACCACCAGCGCCTCTTGCGGCACCGTGAGCGCATCGCTGCTGCCCAGCGCGAACTCGCCGCGCGCGAACATCCCGGCGCGGAAATCGCTGTTCGCCGGCAAATCGACATACACCAGCGCATTGCGGGTTTGCGGGTCCACCGTGGGGGCCACCATGCGCACGGTGCCTTCGGCCGCCGCGCCGCTGGCCGCGGTCACGCTGACCTTGGCGCCCGGCGCGATGCGGCGCAGCTCGGTGGACGTGACTTCGGCGCGCCATTCGAGGCGCCCCTTGCGCACCATGCGGAACAGCTCCGTGCCCGCGCCCACCACCGCGCCCACCGTGGCCGTGCGGGCCGAGATCACGCCGCTGTCGGGCGCCACCACCTGGGTGTACTTCAGGCGCAGCTGCTGCGCGTTCAGCGTGGCCTTGGCGGCCTCCACCCGGGCCTGCGCCGTCTTCTCGGCGGTGGTGTACTGCTGGATCTGCTGCTGGCTCAGGGCGCCCGTGGCCTGCAGCGAGCGGGCCCGGTCGGCATTGGCGGCGGCTTCGGCCGCGTTGGCCTGGGCTTCGAGCAGGCTGGCGCGCATCTGCGCCACGTCGGCCTGCACCGTTTCGGCCGAGAAGGTGGCGAGCACCTGGCCGGCCTTGACCACGTCACCCACATTCACCCGCACATCGGTCAGGCGCAGTCCATTGCTTTCGGCGCCGATGCTGGCCTCCTGCCAGGCGGCCACATTGCCGTTGGCCGCCAGGCGCAAGGGCACCGACGTCCGCTGGGGCTGGGCCGTGCTCACCGTGAGCGCGGGGCGGGGCTGGCCCGCCTTGGGCTCGTCGGCGGCGCGCGATGCGCTGGAGAAAACCAGGGCGCCGCCGGTGGCCAGCACGCAGGCAGCAATCACGGCGAAGGCCGTCGGAGAGAACTTGAAGGAAGAGAAATTTTGCATTTGCTTTCGTCCTGAAGAATTCATATCAACTATCCACGGCGCTACGCGCCACTCGCACGGGATGAAACTGGCGCGGCGCAGGCCAGTGCCCCCGCGCAAGGGCCGCCCCGCCGCGCCGGGGGCGTCCCCCTCTCCCGACTCGCCCAGCGAGTCGGGAGAGGGGGAATGCGCGAAGCGACTCAGGGGGTGTTTCACTCTTTCCAGCCACCGCCCGCGGCGCGGTACAGCGAAACCCAGGCGGCCTGGCGTTCGTGCTGCAGCGCGATCAGCGCGTTCTCGGCCGCCAGGGAGGTGCGGCGCGCGTCTTCCAGCTCCACCAGGCTCGCCAGCCCGCCGCGCCAGCGCGCCTGCGTGGCATCGAACGAGTTGCGGTAGCCCGCCGCCGCCACCCGCGCACTGGCATTGCGCTCGGCCGTGCTCTGCAGCCGCACCAGCGCCTGCTCGACCTCGCTCACGGCCTGGCGCACCTTGGCGCGGTAGAGCGCGGCGGCCTCGTCGTAGCGTGCCTGCGCCGCCTCCACCTGGGCGCCACGGCGGCCGCCGTCGAACAGGGGCACGCTGAGCGCCAGCGGGCCGATGGTCCAGGTGTTCAGGTCGGTCGTCACGCCGCCGCTGCGCACCCAGGCCGTTCCCACCGAGCCGCTGAGCGACAGGCGCGGGTAGCGCTGGGCCTGCGCGCTGCCCACGTCGGCGCTGGCGGCGGCGACTTCGCGCTCGGCGTTGTACACGTCGGGGCGCTGGGCCAGCACCTGGGCGGGCAGGGCGGCGATGGCGAACAGGGTGTCGGGCGCGGCGGATGCCGGCGTGGACAGGCGCGCGCGCAGCGCGGGCTCTTCCCACCCGGTCAGCGCCACCATGGTCTTGACGTCGACATCGCATTGCATGCGCTGCTGCGATGCGCGCGCCTGGGCTTCGGCGGCGCTGGCACGCGCCAGGGCGGCGGTGGCGGGCGCCGTGAAACCGGCGCGTTCGCTGAGGTCGGACAGCCGCGAGGTCTCGCCGCGCGACTGCGCATCGCGCTCGGCCACGCGCAGCTGCTCCAGGCAGGTGCGCAGGCTGCTCGTCTGCTGCGCCACCTCGGCGGCCACGCTCACGCGCGCCTCGTGCCACAGCGCCTGCGCGCCCGCCAGCCGCTCGTCGGCCGCCGTCTTGGTGGCCCGGTTGGCGCCGAAGAGGTCGATCTCCCAGCTCGCCTGCAGCCCGGCCTGCGCCGTGGTGGCGATGCCCGCGAGCTGCTCGTTGAAACCCCGGCTGGCGCTGGCCTGCGCATCGAGCGACGGAAGCAGCGCGGCGCGGCTGCTCACCTGCGTGGCACGCGCCTGCGCGATGCGGGCCTGGGCCTGCGCCACGCCAGGGCTGATGGCTTGCGCGGCATCGATCAGCTCGACGAGCAGCGGGTCGCCCAGCTGCGTCCACCACCGCGCCAGGTCCCCCAGCGAGCCCTGGTGCGGCAAGGGCGCCTGCCACGCCACCGGCGGCGGCGCGGGCACCTGCGCGGGGGGCGCCGTGACGGCACAGGCGCCCAGGGCCAGCGGCAGGCAGGCGGCCCAGAAGAATCGGGTCTTGCTCAAAGTCATGCGTTGGATTCCTTGTGCGAATTCCGTGAAGTACTGCGGCGCGCGGGCCGTTGTGCGGCCTGCCGCCGGGCGATCTCGCCCTGCACCATGCTCAGGGCGTAGCCGGTCAGCCGGTCCACCCACTCATCCACAGCCCCCGCCCCTGCCAGCTGCGGCGCAATGACCTGCAGCGGGTCGCGCTGGGTCCACATCTGCATGATCAGCCCGGCCAGGGAAAAGGCGAGGCGGTGCATGTCGTCGTCCACATCCTGCACGCCCATGTGGCGGCACAGCACCTGGACCAGGGCCAGGTGGGGGGCCCGGCACTCGCGCTCGATGAGCTCGGGCCACACGTGGGTCGGGTCCAGCAGCTCGCGCACATGCAGGCGCAGCGACTGGGTCACGAGGTCATCGTGCTTGAGCGGCTCCAGAAACCCCCCGAAATAGGAGGCGAGCGCCTGCGGCAGGGTCAGTGCGGGATCGGCGAACACGGCGATGAGGTCGCTGCCGCTGCCAAAGGGTTCATAGAACGTGGCCGTGTACAGCCGGGCCTTGTCGCCAAAGTGGTAGGCGATCGCGGCGACATTGGTGCCAGCGGCCTCGGCGATGGCGCGCACCGAGGTCTGTGCGAAGCCCCGCTCGGAGAACAGCTGCAGCGCCGCGTGCAGCAGGCGTGCGCGCGTGTCCTCGCCATCACTGCGGGCGGTGCGCTGGGCTGCGGGAATGAAATGGGCGCCAAAACTCATGGCACCGGATTAAACACCAGAATTCAAACAGTTGTTTGAATTGGCGAAGGCCAGCGGAAAATTCGCCCGCCAAAAATGCAACGAAACGTCACACCGGGACCGGCCTCAGCCGAACACCGCCCTCCACAGCGCCAGCACCGCATTCCGCTCGGCCTGCAGCGCGGGCGGAGCAACCTGGGTGGGCGCCTCGTCCAGGCGCGCCACGTGCTGCACGCGCCGCAGTTCGCGGTAGGCGTCGGCCGCCGCCATGCCCACTCCGGGCGGCAGCAGGCCCACCTGCTCGGCGCGCTGCAGCAGCGCGATGTTGCCCACGTTGCCCACCAGCTCCGGGTGGTTCGCGGATTGCGAGAGCACGAGGTACTGCACCGCGAACTCCGCATCCACCATGCCGCCCGGGCTGTGTTTCACATCGAACTGCCCGTCGCGCGTGGGGTGCGCCGCGCGCACGCGCTCGCGCATGAGCACGATCTCCTCACGCAGGGCGGCGGGGTCGCGTTCGGAGGTGATCACGGCCTCGCGCACGGCATCGAAGCGCGCCTGCAGGGCGTCGCTGCCCATCACGAAGCGCGCGCGCGTCATGGCCTGGTGCTCCCAGGTCCAGGCGGTGTTGCTGCCCCGGCGCTGCTGGTAGTTGGCGTAGGCCTCGAAGCTCGTGACCAGCAGGCCCGAGCTGCCATTGGGCCGCAGTGCGGTGTCGATCTCGTACAGGTCGCCCTCGCCCGTCTTCACGGTGAGCCAGTTGATGAGCTTGCGCACGAAAGCGGCGTAGACCTCGGGCGCGCGCTCGTCGTCGTCGTCGAACACGAAAACGATGTCCAGATCGCTGCCGTAGCCCAGCTCCTTGCCGCCCAGCTTGCCGTAGCCAATGATGGCGAACTGCGGGCTCTCGCGATGGCGCGTCTTGAGCCGGCTCCAGCACCACTGGGCGGTGATGCGCAGCACGCTGTCGGCCAGGGCGGACAGGTCATCCGCCACCTGCTCGACGGTGATGCGCCGCTCCACGTCGCGCGCGAGGGTGCGGAAGGTTTCCGCGTGCTGGGCGCGGCGCAGCAGGTTCAGCAGGGTTTCATCATCGTCCTCGCCCGTGGACTGCAGCGACGCGAGCCGCACGGCCAGTTCGCGCTCGAAGTCCGCCACCACGAAGCGCTCGGCCAGCAGCGAATCCCCCACCAGTTCATCGATCACGCCCGGGTGCTGCAGCAGGTAGCGGGCGGGCCATTTGGCCGCGCCCAGCAGGTGCAGCAGTTGTTCGTGCACGGAGGGGCGCTCCAGCAGCAGCGCCAGATAGCTCTCGCGGCGCAGCAGCGGCTCCAGCCAGTTGGCTAGGCGCAGCGCGGCCTCTTCGGTGACGCGGCCCTCCTTGAGCCACTGCGCGGTGCGCTGCACCAGCCGGAACAGGCGGGCGCGGGCTTCGTCGCGCAGGCCCGCCACGCGCGGGTGGCTGCGCCACTCGGCCACGCGCTCGCGGAATCCGGGCGGCAGCTGTTCCAGCAGGGTGTCGAATTCGGGGGGCGGGGGCGCCGAGGCGCGAGGGCCGCCGCAGCCGCCCCCATTGCACTGCTTCTTGCCCGCGCCACCCAGCAAGGTGTCGAACTCCTGGGCCACGAGTTCGCGGTGCGCGTCCAGCTCGTGCAGGAAGGCGCAGCAGTCGGTGTAGCCCAGGGTGTAGGCGATCCAGGCGAGGTCGTCGTCGCGCGTGGGCAGCACGTGGGTCTGCTGGTCGTCCAGGTACTGGATGCGGTGCTCCACCCGGCGCAAGAAGACATAGGCGCGCGCCAGGGCATCGGCGGTTTCCTGCGGCATGAGGCCCGCCTGGGCCAGGCGCGTGAGCGCATCGAGCGTGGGCCGGCGGCGCAGCTCGGGAAACTGGCCGCCGCGCACCACCTGCAGCAGCTGCACCGTGAACTCGATCTCGCGGATGCCGCCGCGCGAGAGCTTGACGTCGTTGGCGCGCTCGGGGTGGCCCGCGCTGCGCTTGGCCGCATGGTCGCGGATCTGGCGGTGCAGGGAACGCAGCGCATCGAACACGCTGTAGTCCAGGTAGCGGCGGAACACGAAGGGCAGCACCACGCCCCGCAGCGCCTGCACCTCGGGGCTGCCAATGCAGTCGTGCGGCGCCACCACCCGGCTCTTGAGCCAGGCAAAACGCTCCCATTCGCGGCCATGCAGCTGCAGGTACTCCTCCAGCGCCGACAACGAGACCGACGGCGGGCCGGAGTTGCCATTGGGGCGCAGCGCCAGGTCCACGCGGAACACAAAGCCGTGCTCGGTGGTATCCCCCACCAGGCTGTAGATGGCCTTGACCGCCCGCGCGAAGTATTCGTGGTTGGAGATGCGCCCCCGGCCGTCGGCCGTGCCCGCGGTCTCGCCATCGTGTTCGTACACGTAGATCAGGTCGATGTCGCTGGAGACATTGAGCTCGCGCGCACCCAGCTTGCCCATGCCGATGATCCACAGCTGCACGGGCTGGCTGTCCGGTCCGCGTGGCGCGCCGTGGCGCTCGTCCAGCTCCTGCCGCGCCTGGCGGCTGGCGCGGTCCAGCGCCAGCTCGGCCAGCTCGGTGACGGCGCGGGTGATGTCGGCGAGCGGCGCCTGCGCGTCGCAGTCCAGCTGGACGAGCCGTTCCATGACGAGCTGGCGCAGCACGCGCAGGGCCGTGCCCGTGTCGCAGCCGCGCGAGCGCAGCGCATCGTAGGCCGTCTCCATGGTGGCCAGGACCGGCGCCCCTGCGGGCAGCAGGGACAGATCGTCCGCATAGCGGCGGTGCAGGCGCTGGTAGAAGCGCGAATGCGCGGCCAGCGGGCCCTCGGGACGGGGCTGGTGGCAGCGGGGATCAGCGGGAGACGCGGGCATGGCAGACATGGCAAGGGGCCACATACATAAGGACACTGGTTTGTAGTGAACCCGCGCTAAGGCCGCGGGTCATAATTCCTGCCACATTCAATCCCACCATGATCGCTCCCACCACGCACCCCACCCGCCTGCTGAAATTCGTGGCAGGTCTCGCGCGGTGGTCGCTGGGTTTGCTGCTGGCCTTCTGGCTGCTGCTGGCCATCGCGTGGGGGGCACTTCATGGCTGGATTGTGCCGCGAATCGGCGATTTCCGCCCGCAGCTGGAGGCACATGCCGCACGGGCCCTGGGGGTTCCGGTGCGGATCGGGGCCATCGCGGCGCACACGGAGGGCCTGATCCCATCGGTCGAACTCTCGGATGTCGCGCTGCTGGACGCCGCGGGCCGTTCCGCGCTGCGCCTGCCGCGCGTGGTCGTGGCGCTGTCGCCCCGCTCCTTGCTCAACGGGGGTTTCGAGCAGCTCTACATTGAAGGGCCCGAGCTGGAGGCGCGGCGCACCGCCGACGGGCGCATCCAGGTGGCGGGCCTGGACTTTTCCCAGCAGCAGGGCGAGGACAACGCCGCGGCCGACTGGCTGTTCTCGCAGGGCGAAGTGTTCATCCGCAATGGCACGGTGCGCTGGACCGACGAGCAGCGGGGTGCCCCCGAGCTTGCCCTGGAGAAGGTGGACCTTCTGCTGCGCAATGGCAACTGGCACCACCACCTGCGGCTGGACGCCACCCCGCCGGAGGCCTGGGGCGACCGCTTCACGGTGGTGGGGCTGTTCCGCGCGCCTCTGCTGAGCGCACGCGACGGCAACTGGAAGCACTGGAACGGGCAGGTGTTTGCCGATTTCGCGCGGGTGGACGTCTCGCGGCTGCGCCACCACGCCGACGTGGGCGTGGAGGTGGCCCACGGCCGTGGCGCGCTGCGCGCCTGGGCCGACGTGCAGCGCGGGCAGATCGTGGGCGGCACGGCCGACCTGGCGCTGGCCGACGTCAACGCGAAGCTGGGCCCCGATTTGCAGGCGCTGGTGCTGCCCTCGATCCAGGGGCGTCTCGGCGGCCGCCGGCTGAACGGGGGTTTCGAGTTTTCAACCCAGGGCCTGCTGTTCCAGACCGATGACGGACTGACCTGGCCGGGCGGCAATTTGCGGCTGCTCCACACGGCCGCCGCGGGCAAGGTGCCCGCCCAGGGCGAGTTCCGCGCGGACCGCCTGGACCTGGCCGCGCTCGCGCAGATCGCGAGCCGCCTGCCGCTGGGGGCCACGGCGCACGATGCGGTCCGCACCTACGCGCCGCAAGGCCTGGTGGATGAGATCCAGGCCACCTGGAAAGGCCCCCTGGACAACCTGCAGCAGTACCAGCTGCGCGGGCGCATCCGCGGCCTCGCGCTGGCCGGCGATACCTCCGCCGGGGCCACCGCCCACCTGGGCCTGCGCGGGGCCACGGTGGACGTGGACATGACCCAGGGAGGGGGCAAGGCGGCCCTGACCATCGCCTCGGGCGCCCTGGTGCTGCCCGGCGTGTTCGAGGACCCGGTGCTGCCCCTGGACCGGCTCAGCGCCGACGTGCGCTGGCAGCTCGAGGGCAGCCGCATCGCGGTGCAGGCCAACGACGTGCAGTTCGCCAACGCCGACGCGCAGGGCGAGGCACGGGCGACCTGGCACACGAGCGATGCGGCCAAGGTGCCGCACCAGTCGCGGTTTCCCGGCGTGCTGGATCTCACCGGCACGCTGCACCGCGCCGACGGCACCCGCGTGCACCGCTACCTGCCGCTGTCCATTCCGGCGGATTCGCGCCACTATGTGCGCGACGCGGTCGTCGCGGGCAGCGCCAGCAACGTGCAGTTCCGCGTGAAGGGCGACCTGCACCACCTGCCGTTCAACGACCCCAGGCAGGGCGAATTCCGCATCGCCGCGCGCGTCAAGGACGTGACCTACGCCTACGTGCCCCCCAGCCTGCAGCCGGCGGGCACCCTGCCCTGGCCCGCGCTGACGGAACTGGGCGGCGAGCTGATCTTCGAGCGCTCGTCCATGCAGGTGCGCGGCGCCACCGGCAGCTTCGCGGGGCGCCAGGGCCTGCGCCTGTCCAAGGTGGATGCCCGCATCCCCGACCTGGCCCACACCGTGGTCAGCGTCAGCGCCGACGCCCGGGGGCCGCTGCCCGAACTGCTCGCGCTCATGGGCACATCGCCCCTGGGCCGCATGACCGGCAACGCGCTCGATCAGGCCAGCGGCACGGGCAATGCGGACTTCCAGCTGCGCCTGTCCCTGCCCATCAGCGACATCAACAAGTCCAAGGTCCAGGGCAGCGTCACGCTGGCCGGCAACGAACTGCGCATCACGCCCGACACCCCCGCGCTGAGCCGCGTGCGGGGCGTGGTGCAGTTCACCGAGGGCGGCTTCTCGCTCAACGCCGTGCAGGCGCAGGCGCTGGGTGGCAGCGTCAAGCTGGAAGGCGGCATGCGCGCGCTGCCGGCCCACGCGCCGGCGGCCGAGTCGGCCGTGCAGGTGCGCGCCCAGGGCACCGCGACGGCCGAAGGGCTGCAGCAGGCGCCGCAGCTGGGCATGCTCTCGCAGCTGGCGCGCCACGCCACGGGCAGCACGCCGTACGCCATGACGCTGGCGTTTCGCCGGGGCGTGCCGGAGGTGCAGGTAACGACCAGCCTGCAGGGGCTGGCGCTGGCGCTCCCGCCGCCGCTGGGCAAGACCGCGGAGACCAGCCTGCCCCTGCGCTTTGAAACCCAGGTGGCGCGCGAATCCCTGGCCGGCGTGACCCAGGCCGGGCACGGGAGCGGTGCCGACGCCCCGCCCCTGCGCGACCAGGTCACGGTGGACCTGGGCGCGCTGGGTTCGGCCGTGTACGTGCGCGATATCAGCGGACCCCAGGCCCGGGTGCTGCGGGGCACCATCGGCGTCGGCCTGTCGGGTGGCGAATCGGCCCCCATGCCCGCCCAGGGCGTGGCCGCCAACATCAACCAGGGCAAGCTGGATGTGGATGCCTGGGAGGACGTGCTGACGCAGGCCACCTCCCGCGTGGAAACCGCCGCGCGCGCGCCGGCCGCCGCGGCCCCGGCCAGCGCGCACAGCCTGGCGCAGGACTACCTGCCCACCACGCTGGCCCTGCGCGCGCGCGAGCTCACCCTCCAGGGCCGGACGCTGCACAACATCGTGGCCGGGGCCCTGCGCGACGGCACCACCTGGCGCGCCAACCTCGATGCCACCGAACTCAACGGCTACCTGGAATACCGCCAGCCCGGCGCCGCCGACCAGCCCAACGGGCGCCTGTTCGCACGGCTGTCCCGCGTGAACATGCCGCAAAGCGATGTGAACCAGGTCGAAGCGCTGCTGGATGAACAGCCCGGAGCCCTGCCCGCGCTGGACATCGTGGTGGACGACTTCGAGTTGCGCGGCAAGCGGCTGGGGCGCGTGGAGATCGAAGCGCAGAACCGCGGCGGCGACGGCGCGCAGCGCGAATGGCGCCTCTCCAAATTCAACATCACCGCCCCCGAGGCGAATTTCACCGCCAACGGCAACTGGGCGGTGATGAATGCCGCGGGAGGCGGGCCGCGCACCCCCGACCGGCGCACGGTGCTCAATTTCAGGCTGGACATCCGCGACTCCGGCGACCTGCTGGGGCGCATGGGCATGCCGGGCGTGGTGCGGCGCGGCAAGGGACGCATGGAGGGCCAGGTGGCCTGGATGGGCGCGCCCTTCAGCCCGGACTACCGGTCCATGACGGGCCAGATCAACGTGAACATCGAAGCAGGCCAGTTCCTCAAGGCCGAGCCGGGCCTGGCCAAGCTGCTCAGCGTGCTCAGCCTGCAGTCGCTGCCGCGGCGCCTCACGCTCGATTTCCGCGACGTGTTCAGCGAAGGCTTCGCGTTCGACTTCGTGCGCGGCGACGTGCGCATCGAGCAGGGCGTGGCCACCACGAACAACCTGCAGATGAAGGGCGTGAATGCCGCCGTGCTGATGGAGGGCAGCGCCAACATCGACCACGAGACCCAGGATCTGCGCGTGGTGGTGGTGCCCGAGATCAATGCCATGACGGCATCGCTGGTGGCCACCGCCATCAACCCCGTGATCGGCCTGGGCAGCTTCCTGGCCCAGGTGTTCCTGCGCGGACCGCTCATCGAGGCCGCCACGCAGGAGTTCCGCATCGACGGCACCTGGACAGACCCGCGCGTCGTGCGCGTCCCCCGCCGCGGGCGCGAGCCGGGCCCCGCCAGCGACGCAGCGCCCCGCACCAGCCCCGCCAGAACCGGAGAAGCCTCATGATGAAAGTCGCCGCGATCCAGATGGTGTCGGGCACCCGCCTGGAAGACAACCTGCGCGCCGCGCGCACGCTGCTGGAGCAGGCGGCCGGCACCGGCGCCGAGCTGGCGGTGCTGCCCGAGTACTTCTGCGCGATGGGGCACAAGGACACCGACAAGCTCGCGCTGCGCGAGACCCTGGGCGAAGGCCGGATTCAGGATTTCCTGGCCAGCGCGGCGCGCGACCTGCGGATGTGGGTGGTGGGCGGCACCTTGCCGCTGCAGACCTCCGCGCCGGACCGGGTGCGCAACACCACCCTGGTGTTCGACCCCACGGGCGGCTGCGTGGCACGCTACGACAAGATCCACCTCTTTTACTTCGACAACGGCCGCGAGCAGTACCACGAAGGCCGGGTCATCGAGGCCGGTGGCACGCCCGTGCAGTTCGAGCTGCCATCGCGCGACGGCCACCGCTGGCGGGTGGGCCTTTCCGTGTGCTATGACCTGCGCTTCCCCGAGCTGTACCGCCTGCATGCCAGCGCCGGAGCGGACCTCCTGCTCGTGCCCAGCGCGTTCACCCACACCACCGGCCAGGCGCACTGGGAGGTGCTGCTGCGCGCCCGCGCCGTGGAGAACCTGGCGTACGTGCTGGCCCCCGCCCAGGGCGGCGTGCACGAGAACGGCCGGCACACCTGGGGCCACAGCATGCTGGTGGACCCCTGGGGCACCATCCTGGCCGAGCAGGACCAGCAGGCGGGCGTGGTGTCGGGCGTGGTCGACGCGCAGCGCCTGCGCGACGTGCGCCTGCAGCTTCCCTCCCTGTCGCACCGCGTCCTGTGAAGATCCCGCAGCAGCGCACACTTTTCAGGCGCTGGCGGGGCGCATGGCGGCGCTGGTCGCTGTGGACCCTGCTGGTACTGCTCGTGATCTCCATGCTCGCCACCATGGTGTGGCTTGCGGGGCGGTACGAGGCCAGCCAGGTGCAGTCCCGCCTGGAGCGCGACACGGCCGACGCGGTGTCCGACATCCGCGTGGCGCTCACGCGCAACCTGCAGAGCCTGCAGGCGCTGCACGCGGGCGACCCGGGCCAGCTCGCCTGGGAAGTGGATGCCTCGGAGCTGCTGCGCAACCGGCGCGAGCTGGTGCGCATCGAGTGGCGGGATACCAGCCTGCGGGTGCGCACGCATGCCCAGTCGCCCTACCGCCCCGTGGCCTGGGACGCGCGGCTGCGCGAAGGCAACCAGTCCGACGCCGCCATTGCCTGCGCCAACGCGCGCCGCCTGAGCAGCCCCGCCTATTCCAGCAGCTACTTCCAGCCGCACGGCGACGGGCTGGGCTCGGAAATGATGGAGCTGTGCCTGCCCCTGAGCTCGGGGGGGCGCAGCACGGGCTTCCTCGTGGCCACCTACGCCCTGCAGGACGTGCTGATCAACCTGGTGGCGCACAACCTCACGCGCAGCCAGGAGGCCTCCTTCACCGAGGCCGACGGCACCCGGCTGGCCGTGCTGGGCGCCGCGCGCCGGGGCTCGCGCATGTTCACGGCCACGCACCTGCTGGATCTGCCCGGCAGCACGCTGGTGCTGCGCATGGACACCTGGCACAGCGCGCCCAGCCTGTTCCCCAATGTATTGACCGCGCTGGTCACCGCCATGTCGATCGCGCTGGTCACCGTGATGGTGGTGCTGGTGCGCGACAACCGCCGGCGCCTGCGCGCCGAGCGCGACCTGGCCGACGCGCTGGCATTCCGCAAGGCGATGGAGGACTCGCTGGTCACGGGCCTGCGCGCCCGCGACCTGGAAGGCCGCATCACCTATGTGAACCCGGCGTTCTGCGCCATGGTGGGGTTCAGCGCCCCGGAACTGCTGGGCCAGAGCGTGACCGCACCCTACTGGCCGCCCGAGCGCGTGGAGGAGTACCGCCAGCGCCAGGCCATCCGCTTCGCGGGCACCATGCCGCCACGCGAGGGGTTCGAGTCCGAATTCATGCGCAAGGACGGCACGCGCTTTCCGGTGCTCATCATCGAGGCCCCGCTCATCAACGCCCAGGGCCTGCACACGGGATGGATGAGCGCGTTCCTCGACATCAGCGAACAGCGGCGGGTAGAGGAGCTTTCGCGTGCCTCGCAAGAGCGGCTGCAGGCCACCGCCCGGCTGGCCACCGTGGGCGAGATGGCCTCGCTGCTGAGCCACGAACTCAACCAGCCCCTGGCCGCCATCTCCAGCTACGCCACGGGCTCCATCAACCTGCTGGAGGCGCCGGCGCCCCAGGCGGGAAGCCCGGCGGGCGCCGCACCCAACGCGGAGCAGCTGCAGGACGTGCGCATGGCCATGCAGCACATCGCGCGGCAGGCCGAGCGCGCGGGCAAGGTGATCAAGAGCGTGCACGACTTCGTGCGCCGCCGCGACCAGGCGCGGGAGGCCGTGCAGGCGCGCCAGCTGCTCGACGCCATCCTCCCGCTGGTGAGCCTGCAGGCGCGCAAGCTGGCCGTGCGGGTGAACACCACGGTGGAGCCGAACCTGCCCCCCGTCCTGTGCGACCGCACCATGGTCGAGCAGGTGCTGCTCAACCTGGCGCGCAACGCCATGCAGGCCATGGACGACCCCGCCATTCCCACGCGCGTGCTCGACATCCGCGTGCGGCGAGCCGCCTCGAACCAGCACAGCGGATGGATCGAGTTCGCGGTGACGGACCTCGGAACCGGCATCGCGGCGGACGTGGCGAAAAAACTCTTCACGCCCTTCTTCACCACCCGCGCCGAAGGCATGGGCCTGGGCCTCTCGATGTGCCGCACGGTGATCGAGCAGCACGGTGGTTTTCTCGGATTTGCCCCCCACGAGCCGCGTGGTACGGTCTTTACCTTCACGCTGCCCGTTCCCCAACCTTCGCCTGACACCTGATGGAACCCGTATCCAACGCCACCGTGTACATCGTGGACGACGACGCCAGCGTGCGCGAGGCCCTGGCCTGGCTGCTGCGCTCGCGCCGGCTCCCGAGCGAATCGTTCGACAGCGCCGAGGCCTTTGATGCCATGCTGCAAAGCCGCCCGGCGCAGCGCCAGCCCTGCTGCCTGCTGCTGGACGTGCGCATGCCCGGCATGAGCGGACTGGCGCTGTTCGACCTGCTCGCCGTGCGTGGCGACCTGGCCACCATGCCGGTGATCTTCCTCACGGGCCACGCCGACGTGCCCACGGCCGTGGACACGGTCAAGCGGGGCGCCTTCGATTTTTGCGAGAAGCCCTTTTCCGACAATGCCCTGGTGGACCGGATCGAGCAGGCGCTGGCGCAGTCGGCGGAGCGGCTGGCGCAGCTGCGCGAGCGCAGCGACCTGCAGGTGCGGCTCGCGGACCTGACGGAGCGCGAGCGCGATGTGATGGACCTGGTGGTGGCGGGCCTGCCCAACAAACTGATCGCCGACCAGCTGGACATCAGCGTGCGCACGGTGGAAGTGCACCGCTCGCGGGTGTTCGACAAGATGCAGGTCAAGTCGGCGGTGGAGCTGGCCAACCTGCTGCGCACGGGGCAGTAGGCCGGCCCCCGCGCCCGCGCGCCGGGGTGCGGCGGCTAGCCGCTAGCCGCGCGGGCGCTCACCCACGAAGATTTCCACCCGCCGGTTGCGGGCGCGGCCATCGGCCGAGTCGTTGGTGGCGATCGGGTAGCGCTCGCCCATGCCATCGATGGCGATGCGGCGCCCGTCCACGCCCCGTGCCGTGAGGTAGCTGCGCGTGCTGGCGGCGCGGTCCACCGAGAGCGGGTTGTTGATGGCGTCGCTGCCGGTGTTGTCCGTGTGGCCCACGATGCGCACATCGGTGTTGGGGTTGTTGCGCAGGCCGGCAGCGAACTGGTCGAGCACCGGGGCAAAGTTGGGCTGGATGTCCGAGCGGCCCACGGCGAACGAGATGTCGCTCGGGATGTTGAGCATGAGCTGGTTGTCGGCTGTCTGTGTCACGGCGATGCCGGTGCCCTGGGTCGCACGCTCCATCTCGCGCTTTTGCCGCTCCATGTTCTGCGACCAGATGTAGGTGCCCAGCGCCCCCACGCCCGCGCCCACGACCGCCCCCGTGCCGGCGCTGCCGCCGGTGGCGGAGCCGATGACGGCGCCGGCCAGCGCGCCCACGCCGGCCCCTGTGGCGGTACGGCGCTGGGTGTCGTCCATGCTGGCGCAGCCTGTGGCCAGGACGATGACGGCGGTGGCGCCGAGAAGAATGTGTTTGCGCATGGTGGTGCTCCTTGAAAGATTCGTTGGAGCTGGGCGCTTCGGGAGTTCCGTTCGCGTGCCGTGTGGCCTGTCCTTGGCCCCGGCCTCGGGTGCGCCCAGCTCAACGCCATCGTGGCCGCGGGCGGACACGGGCGCCATCGGCACAGCGGCACCCTGGCTGTAGGACGGCACCGCCTGGCGCCCGCGCCCCGCGCGCATGCCAAGTCACTGCGCCGGGGGCGGTGGAGGGGCGGGGGGCGGCGGCGGGGAATCCTTCGGGGGCTGCTGCAGCTCACCACCCTTGCGGCCTGAGAACATGGTCCACCAGACGATGGCGACCAGCAGCACCAGCGCGAGCAGCGCTTCAAGCAAAATCAGCCCCATGAAATTGACACTCCCAAGAACGTATTTACGGTCACCCCGTGGCCGCGCAGAGGCCTTTGCGGGATGGGATACAAGGCGCGGTCTGCGGCCCATGGCCCCGCTATTGGCAAGCGCCGCAACGCAGCAGACCGACCGCAAAGCCCTCGGCCCTTCGGGCTGGAGTGAAAGCGGGCGATGGGACGCCCCGGCTGCTTGCACAAGCGCGAGCCCCTGCGGCGCATCCGAGCCATCCACTCATCCCGAAGGCACTCCAACACGGCCACGGCATGATCGCAAACACCTTCTAGGCCTTGTATTGACGGCACTGATTGTAGGAACGCTGGCCGCCTGCTCGAGCCCACCGCCCGCAAGCCCCTCCCGCCCCCCGGCCATCCCGGCGCCCCTGCCGCCCGGCGCGGTGGTTCTGCCGGGCGACACCGGCCCGCTGCCCCCGCCGATGTCCCAGCCTAAGAGCCGCTGGGTGCCCGTGCGCTGGGCCGAGCTGCCCGGCTTCACCGAAGACGCGCTGCACGAGGCCTGGAACGCCTGGATCAAGAGCTGCGAGCGGCCCGCGCCGCCCTTCACCTCGCTGTGCAGCGACGTGCGCCAGCTGAGCATCGCCACAGGTGAGGAGCAACGCGCCTGGCTCATCGCGCGGCTGCAGCCCTACCGCGTGGAGGCGACCGACGGCAACCCCGACGGCCTGCTAACGGCCTACTACGAGCCGATGATGGAGGGCTCCCGCCAGCCCGGCAACGGTTTCAACGTGCCGGTCTACCGCGTGCCCGCCGGGCTCGGGACGCGCAAGCCCTGGTACACGCGCCAGCAGATCGAGACACTGCCCGAGGCCCAGGCCGCGCTGGCCGGCCGGGCCATCGCCTGGCTGCGCGACCCGGTCGAATCGATGGTGCTGCACATCCAGGGCTCGGGCCGCCTGCGCATCGCCGAGGCGGACGGCACGGTGTCGCTGGTGCGCGTGGCCTACGCGGGCACCAACGACCAGCCCTACCAGAGCATCGGCCGCTGGCTGCTGGACCAGGGCTACACCCGCGACGCCACCTGGCCCGGCATCCGCGCCTGGCTGGCCGCCAACCCCCAGCGCACGAATGAGCTGATGTGGACCAACCCGCGCTACGTGTTCTTCCGCGAGGAGCCGCTGAGCCCGCTGGACGCGGGCTTTGGCCCGCGCGGCGCGCAGGGCGTGCCGCTCACCCCCGGCCGCTCCATCGCCGTGGACCGCCAGAGCATTCCCTACGGCACGCCCGTGTGGCTCGCGTCCAGCGGGCCGCAGGTGCAGCTCAACCGCATGGTGATGGCCCAGGACACCGGCAGCGCCATCCTGGGCGCGGTGCGCGCGGACTTCTTCACGGGCTGGGGACCGGAGGCGGGCGACATCGCCGGGCGCCTGAAGCAGAACCTGCGGCTGTGGGCGCTGTGGCCCCGGTGATTTTTTTAAGTCATTTTAGCTTCCAGCCCTTATTGGAAAAGCGCTGAAAGCTATTGAATCAGGAGCATTTTCTTCAAGTGTCCCTGTGCCCCAACGCCCCGCGGCTGGCGGCCCCGTTCACGGGCACGGCACCCGCGCCGCATCGGTTTCCACCCGCTGGGCCGCAGCGGCCGCCGCGAACGCCATGGCCGGCGGCACGGTCACGGTGTGCAGTTGATCGCCTTCGATGCGGTACTCGTACTCGCGCGTCGAGCCCACCATCTCCGTCCTGAAGGTGCTGCCCGCCATGGTGGCCGCATACACCCGGGGGCGGACGACCTGATACCGGTACGTGGTGGTGGCCGTCCCGCTGGTGGTCTTGCAGGTGGATTCGAACTGGTCCGCCTTGAATTGCAGGGTGCAGCGGCCGGAGGTGTCTTCGGCCTTTTCGCCATCCGGGGCGGTCAGCACGATCCTGGCGGCGCGCCAGCAGCCGAGCAGGGAGGGGTCGGGGGCCGCCGCGCAGGCCCAGGAGGCCGCGAGCGCAAGGGAGAGGAAGCTGGAACGCGTGAAGCACTTCATAGGGAGGTCAACGTGCAAGGTCAGGGGCTGGGGCGGGCCTTTGCAAGGCATCCCGCGATGGTAGAGGCATCGTCCCTGGCGCCCCGCGCTGCAGGGCTGCCCGCCCCCGGGGCCCTGGCGCCCTACGGCTCCACCGTCCACCGCGTCACCCGCGGCGGCGCATCGCCCACGTGGAAGGCCAGCTTGCGGTCGCGCAGGGCCACGTCCGAGGCCGTCACCCGGTCGAAGCGCCGCAGGTGCTCGGTCCACGACTCGTCCTCGATGCGCTCCACATACCGCGCGGGCTGGCTGATGTCGTGCAGTAGCTGCCAGCCCAGGGCGCCCTGGCGCAGGCGGCTGCGGCGGCTTTCCTGCATGGCGGCGCGGAATTCGGCTGCGCGGGCCGGGTCGATGAAATACTCGATCGTGACCACGAGGTGCCCCGCCCCCGGCGGCACGTCGGCCACGGGCGCCTGGAAGGCGCGCGAGGGGCTCAGGTCCTCCTCCATGCTGCGGTCGGCCACCAGGCGCTGCACCAGCAGCATGGCCACCACGCCGGTGCCTGCGGCGATTCCCAGGCTCGCGTGCACGTCGCTCACCGTGGCCACCTGGCCCCACACGGCGGCACCCAGGGCCGTGGAGCCCATGATGGCCATCTGGTAGATCGACATGCCGCGCGCGCGCACCCAGTTGGGCAGCGCCAGCTGGGCCGACACGCTCAGTGAATTGGCCGTGGTGATCCACGCCATGCCGGCCACGAACATCGCGGGCACGGCCACATACACGTTGGGGGCCACGGCCATCACGCCGGTGGCCGCCGCCTGCAGCAGCGTGCCCCGGATCACCAGCACGTCGCGCGCCATGGCCTGGCGCAGGCGCGGCAGGAACATGGCGGCGGTGATGGCCCCCGCGCCCATGGACGCGAGCAGCAGGGTGAAGGTGCCCGCGCCGCCGCCTTCCAGGCCCCGGGCCAGCAGCGGCAGCAGGGCCAGCAGCGCGGTGGCGTGCAGGAAGAAGATGGAGATGCGCCACAGCACGGCCCGCATGCTGGGCGACTGCCGCACGAACTGCAGGCCCACGCGCATGGCGCTGGGCAGCTTCTCGCGGCCGAGCGGGCTGGGCACGTGGGTGCGCTTCCAGCGCATGATGACCAGGCCCGAGATGACGGACAGCACGGCGTTGAGCACGAACACCCAGGCGCTGCCCGCGCTGGCGATGATGGCACCGGCCAGCAGCGGGCCGATGATGCGCGAGGCGTTCATGGCCACGCCGTTGAGCGCCAGCGCCGCGGGCAGCTGCGGGCGGCTGACCAGCTCGGGCACGATGGCCGCGAACACCGGCCAGCGCATGGCCAGGCCGATGCCGTTGGCGAACGTGAGCGCGAGCAGCAGCGGCGCCGTCATGCCGCCCGCCATGATGGCCACGCACAGCACCAGCGCCACGGCGGCCACCCAGAACTGCGTGGCGATGAAGTAGCGCCGCCGGTCCAGGATGTCGGCCAGCGCACCGCTGGGCAGGCCCAGCAGGAACACGGGCAGCGTCGAGGCCGACTGCACCAGGGCCACCAGGATGGGCGAGGTGGTGAGCGTGGTCATGAGCCAGGCGGCCGCCACGTCGTTCATCCACATGCAGGTGTTGGCCGCCACCCAGGTGAGCCAAAGCATGCGGAACACGGGCACCGACAGCGGCGCCAGGGGCGAGAGCGAGGCGGAGTGGTCGAGCCGCGCCGCCACGGATTCTTCCGTGCCCTGGGCGAGGGCCGCGCGGTCCGCGGCCGCTTCACGCGCCGCGAGGTCGGCGGGCGCTTCGGGGGCCGGGCTCAGTTCAGGAGGGGGCGGGGGCGCAACGCTGCGCGTGCTTTCGTGGGACGGCAAAGGTGGCATGTCCGCGCATTGTGCGACGGGTTCTGCCGCCGCGCTGCGCCCGGCGGCGCGTCCGACGCCGGTGCAGGGGCATGGCCCGGGCCGGCGGCCCGATGCATTTTGGGCACCTGGCGCTTTCCCAGCAAGCGCCAAAAGCTATTGAAATGATAGCAATCAGGATTTGGCGCGCGCCAGGTGCGTGAGCGGCAGCGCGCTGCTGGCCTTGACCTCGCCCAGCGAAAAGCTGGTGTGCATGTCTTTCACGTTGGGCAGGTTGAGCAGCACGTCGCGCGCGAACTGCGAAAAGCTGTCCAGGTCGCGCGCCACCACCTGCAGCTCGAAGGTGCCCGTGCCGCTGATGTAGTGGCAGGCCACCACCTCGGGGATGCGCGCGATCGCCGCCTCCATCTCGCGCGTGAGGTCGCCGGTGCTGCGGTCGGCATCCAGCCGCACGAACGCCAGCACCCCCAGGCCGATCTTGTGCCGGTCGATCTCGGCGCGGTAGCCCTTGATGAAGCCCTGCTCCTCCAGCGCCCGCACCCGCCGCCAGCAGGGCGCGGCCGAAAGGCCCACGCGCTGGGACAGTTCGGCGTTCGTCAGGCGTGCGTCAGCCTGCAGCTCATTGAGGATGGCGATGTCGAATTTGTCGAGAGTGTTCACAAAATGGCCGTACCGAGAAAGATCCTTTCTCAGAATAGCCCAAACACGGCACAGAACGCAAAGACATATCAGCAATGCAGACATACACTTCTCTGCACACTGGAGTCGCTGCCCTAAACGGGCGGAAGGACTGCGCCCCGACCGGGCCCACAAGGCCCGGCCCCACAAAAAAGCCATTGGAGACATAGCCATGAACGCCCCACTGCCCGAGCACATCCGCAAGGCCCTCGAAACCGTCACGCTCGACGACAAATACTCTTTGGACCACGGCCGGGCGTTCATGAGCGGGGTGCAGGCCCTGGTCCGCCTGCCCATGCTGCAGCGCCAGCGCGACGCCGTGGCCGGCCTGAACACCGCCGGTTTCATCAGCGGCTACCGGGGCTCGCCCCTGGGCACGTACGACCAGGCGCTGTGGGCGGCCAAGAAGCATCTGGCGGCCAACAACATCGTCTTCCAGCCCGGCGTGAACGAGGAACTCGGCGCGACGGCCGTCTGGGGCACGCAGCAGCTCGACCTGTATCCCCAATCCAAGAAGTTCGACGGCGTCTTCGGCATCTGGTACGGCAAGGGTCCGGGCGTGGACCGCTGCTCGGACGTGTTCAAGCACGCCAACATGGCGGGCACCGCCAAGCACGGCGGCGTGATCGCGATTGCGGGCGACGACCACATCAGCAAGAGCAGCACGGCCGCGCACCAGAGCGACCACATCTTCAAGGCCTGCGGCACGCCGGTGTTCTTCCCCAGCAGCGTGCAGGAAATCCTGGACATGGGGCTGCACGCCTTCGCCATGAGCCGCTTCTCGGGCGTGTGGTCGGGCATGAAGACCATCCAGGAGGTGGTGGAGTCCTCGAGCAGCATCTCGGTGGACCCGGACCGCGTGAAGATCGTGATGCCCGAGGACTTCGTGATGCCGCCCGGCGGCCTGCACATCCGCTGGCCCGACGCGCCGCTGGAGCAGGAAGCGCGCCTCATGGACTACAAGTGGTACGCGGCCCTGGCCTATGTGCGTGCCAACAAGCTCAACTACAACGTGATCGAAGGCCAAAACGACCGCTTCGGCATCATCGCCAGCGGCAAGGCCTACAACGACACGCGCCAGGCCCTGGTGGACCTGGGCCTGGACGATGACACCTGCCGTCAGCTGGGCATCCGCGTGCACAAGGTCAACGTGGTGTGGCCGCTCGAAGCCACCATCACGCGCGACTTCGCCCAGGGCCTGCAGGAGATCCTGGTGGTCGAGGAAAAGCGCCAGGTCATCGAATACCAGCTCAAGGAAGAGCTGTACAACTGGCGCGCCGACGTGCGCCCCAACGTGCTGGGCAAGTTCGACGAGCCCGAGGGTGATGCCACGGGCGGCGAATGGTCCATGCCCAACCCCAGCCAGAACTGGCTGCTGCGCGCCAAGGCCGACCTGACGCCGGCCATCATCGCCAAGGCGATCGCCAAGCGCCTGAAGAAGCTGGGCGTCTCCAGCGACATCATCGCGCGCATGGATTCGCGCATCGCCATCATCGAGGCGAGCGAGCGCGGCATGGCCGAGCTCAAGGTGGACACGGGCGAGCGCGCCCCCTGGTTCTGCAGCGGCTGCCCGCACAACACCAGCACCCGCGTGCCCGAGGGCTCGCGCGCCGTGGCCGGCATCGGCTGCCACTACATGGCCAACTGGATGCCCGACCGCAACACGTCCACCTTCACGCAGATGGGTGGCGAGGGCGTGACCTGGGTGGGCCAGGCGCCGTTCACCACCGACCAGCACGTGTTCGCCAACCTGGGCGATGGCACCTACTTCCACAGCGGGCTGCTGGCCATCCGCCAGAGCATCGCGGCGGGCACCAGCATCACCTACAAGGTGCTCTACAACGACGCCGTGGCCATGACCGGCGGCCAGCAGGTAGGCGAGCGGCCCGAGGGCCACTCGGTGCTGCAGATCATGAACAGCCTGAAGTCCGAGGGCGTGGCCAAGCTCATCATCGTGACCGATGAGCCGCAGAAGTACGACGGCGTGGCGCTGGCCGAGGGCGTGACGGTGCACCACCGCGACGAGCTCGACACGCTGCAGCGCCAGTTCCGCGAGATCAAGGGCTGCACGGTCATCATCTACGACCAGACCTGCGCGACCGAAAAGCGCCGCCGCAGAAAGCGCGGCACCCTGGCCACGCCCGACAAGACCGTGGTCATCAACGAGCTGGTGTGCGAGGGCTGCGGCGACTGCTCCACCAAGTCCAACTGCCTGAGCGTGGAGCCGGTGGAGACGGAATTCGGCCGCAAGCGCCGCATCAACCAGAGTACCTGCAACAAGGACTACTCGTGCGTGAACGGCTTCTGCCCGAGCTTCGTCACAGTGGAAGGCGGCAAGCTCAAGAAGCCCAAGAAGGAAAAGAAGGGCGACCTGGCCAGCCTGCCGGCCATCCCTGAGCCGGTGCTGCCCGTGGCCGAAGCGGCCTGGGGCATCGTGGTCGGCGGCGTGGGCGGCACGGGCGTGATCACCATCGGCTCACTGCTGGGCATGGCCGCGCACCTGGACGGCAAGGGCGTCATCACGCAAGACGCCGGCGGCCTGGCCCAGAAGGGTGGCGCCACCTGGAGCCACATCCAGATCGCCAACCGGCCCGAGGCCATCTACACCACCAAGGTCGACACCGCCAAGGCCGACCTGGTGATCGGCTGCGATTCCATCGTCGCCGCGCACAAGTACACACTGGCCGTGATGCAGCCGGGCCGCACCTTCGTGGCGCTGAACACGCATGGCACGCCCACGGCGGCCTTCGTGACCAACCCGGACTGGCAGTTCCCGGGCGCCAACTGCGACAGCGCCATCGCGGCGGCCGTGGGGGCCGGCGGCGTGGGCAGCTTCGATGCCGAGCAGGTGGCCACGCAGCTCTTGGGCGACAGCATCTACACCAACCCGCTGATGCTGGGCTACGCCTGGCAAAAGGGCCGCGTGCCACTGACCTACGCGTCGCTGATGCGTGCGATGGAGTTGAACGGCGTGCAGGTGGACAACAACAAGGCCGCCTTCGAATGGGGTCGCCGCTGCGCGCACGACCTGGCGTCGGTGCAGGCACTCTTCCAGGCCGCGCAGGTGATCCAGTTCGTCAAGAAGCCTTCGCTGACCGAAATGATCGCCAAGCGCGTGGAGTTCCTCACGGGCTACCAGAATGCCGCCTACGCGTCCGAGTACACGGCCTTCGTAGAGAAGGTGCGCGCCGCCGAAAGCAAGCTGGGCACCACCACCCGCCTGTCGGAGGCCGTGGCCCGCTACCTGTTCAAGCTGATGGCCTACAAGGACGAGTACGAGGTCGCGCGCCTGCACACCGACAAGGCCTTCACGGACAAGATCGCGAACATGTTCGAAGGCGACTACAAGCTGGTGCACCACCTGGCCCCTCCGATGACGGCCAAGAAGAACGACAAGGGCGAACTCGTCAAGCAGCCGTTCGGCCCCTGGATGCGCAGCGCCTTTGGTCTGCTGGCCAAGATGAAGGGGTTGCGTGGCACGGCACTGGATGTGTTCGGCAAGACCGAGGAGCGCCGCATGGAGCGCGCGCTGATCGTGGAATACCGCGCCTGCATCGAGGAGCTGCTGGCCCGCCTGAACGCGGACAACCTGGCCCTGGCCGTGGAGATCGCCCGCATCCCCGAGGAAATCCGGGGCTATGGCCACGTGAAGGAGCGCCACCTGTCGGCCGCACGCCCCAAGTGGGACGGCCTGATGGCGCAGTGGCGCGCCGGCGGCACCACCGCCCAGCCGCAGCGCCAGGCGGCGTGAAGCCGGCTGCCGTGGCAGCCCTGTCGTGAAGAGCCCGCGCACCGCGCGGGCTTTTTACTATCAAGTCAGGAGCATCAAATGATTGACAGGCTGGCATCAATGGCCATTTTGATCTGATTTTTTCCCGCCATCGCGGCGCACCGCCCGCCCGCGGCAAACACCCGCCAGCGGCTTGGGTCTTCCCCCTTGGGCCGCGCACAGGGGGCCGCATACAATGCCCTGTTCCGCCCTGGAAGGCGCCCTCGCGCCGGCCCCTGGCGGGTTTTGTGAATTTTGACCATCCGTTGTGGAGTCCAGTCCGTGTTTATTTCTTCCGCTTTTGCCCAAACCGCACCCGCCGCAGCCGCTGGTGGTACCGACATCATGTCCTCGCTGACCGGCATGCTGCCCCTGGTGCTCATGTTTGTGGTGCTCTACTTCGTCATGATCCGCCCCCAGATGAAGCGCCAGAAGGAACACCGCGCCATGATCGACGCCATCGCCAAGGGTGATGAAGTGGCCACCTCCGGCGGCATCGTCGGCAAGGTCACGCGCCTGTCCGAAGGTTTCCTGCACATCGAGATCGCCAACGGCGTCGAAGTGCAGCTGCAGCGCAGCGCCGTGGTTCAGGTCCTGCCCAAGGGTTCGGTCAAGTAATCAATGAACATTCCCCTGAGGCGCTGCGCGCCTTCCCCTTGCCCCCGCGCCGCGCGGGAGGGGGACGACGCCCCCGGACTGGCAGAGCCAGATCCACGGCGTCCCTGGCAGGGGTCGGCGCATGGCGCCATGCACAACTGAGATAAGAGCGCGATCATGAACCGTTATCCGGTCTGGAAGTACGCGATCCTGGTGATCGTGCTGCTGGTGGGGGTCCTGTACACCCTGCCCAATTTCTTTGGCGAAGCGCCTGCGGTGCAGGTTTCGTCGGCCAAGGCCACCGTCAAGGTGGACACCGCCGTGCAGCAGCGGGTGGAAGAAGCGCTCAAGGCCGCGGGCGTCACGCCCGACTTCGTGGCGCTGGAGGGCAACTCGGTGCGCGCGCGCTTTGACACGCCCGACACCCAGCTCAAAGCCAAGGACGCGATCCAGAAGGCCCTGGTGCCCGATGCCAGCGATCCGTCGTACATCGTGGCGCTGAACCTCGTGTCCCGCTCGCCCGTCTGGCTCAAATCCCTGCATGCCAACCCCATGTACCTGGGCCTGGACTTGCGCGGTGGCGTGCACTTCATGCTGCAGGTGGACATGCAGGCGGCCCTGACCAAGAAGGCCGAGTCCTATGCGGGCGACATCCGCACCGCGCTGCGCGACAAGAGCATCCGCCACGGCGGCATCAGCCGCGAAGGCCAGAACATCGACATCAAGGTGCGCGACGAGGCCATGCTGACGGCGGCCCGCAACCTGATCGCGGACCAGTTCACCGACCTGCAGGTCGCCAGCACGCCTGAAGGCAGCGAATTCAAGCTGCGCGCCTCCATCAAGCCCGAAGCCACGCGCCGCGTGCAGGAGCAGGCCCTCAAGCAGAACATCGTCACGCTGCACAACCGGATCAATGAGCTGGGCGTGGCCGAGCCCGTGATCCAGCAGCAGGGCCTGGACCGCATCGTGGTGCAGCTGCCCGGCGTGCAGGACACCGCCAAGGCCAAGGACATCCTGGGCCGCACGGCCACGCTGGAAGTGCGCATGGTGGACGAGGGCACCGAGGCCCGCACCGCCGAGACTGGCCGCGGCCCCGTGCCGTTCGGCTCCGAACGCTACCTGGAGCGCAGCGGCCAGCCCGTGATCGTCAAGAAGCAGGTCATCCTGACCGGCGAGAACCTGACCGACGCGCAGCCCGGCTTCGACGGCCAGACGCAGGAGCCGACCGTCAACCTCACGCTGGATGCCAAGGGCTCGCGCATCTTCCGCGACATCACGCGCGAGAACGTGGGCAAGCGCATGGCCATCGTGCTGTTTGAAAAGGGCAAGGGCGAGGTGGTGACGGCCCCCGTGATCCGCAGCGAAATCGGCGGCGGCCGGGTGCAGATCTCCGGCCGCATGACCACGGCGGAAGCCAACGACACCGCGCTGCTGCTGCGCGCGGGCTCGCTGGCCGCACCGATGGAAATCATCGAGGAATTCACCATCGGCCCGACGCTGGGCGCAGACAACATCGAACGCGGCATCCACAGCGTGGTCTGGGGCCTGGCGGCCATCGCGGTCTTCATGTGTTTCTACTACACGCTGTTCGGCGTGTTCTCCAGCATCGCGCTCGCCGTGAACGTGCTGCTGCTGGTGGCCATCCTGTCGATGCTCCAGGCCACCCTGACCTTGCCGGGCATTGCCGCCATGGCGCTGGCCATCGGCGTGGCCATCGACTCGAACGTGCTGATCAACGAACGCATCCGCGAGGAACTGCGCTCCGGCATGTCGCCGCAGGCGGCCATCCATGCGGGCTACGAGCGCGCCTGGGCGACCATCCTGGACTCGAACGTGACGACGCTGATCGCGGGCCTGGCGCTGCTGGCCTTCGGCTCCGGCCCGGTGCGCGGCTTTGCCGTGGTGCACTGCATCGGCATCCTGACCAGCATGTTCTCGGCCGTGTTCTTCTCGCGCGGCCTGGTGAACCTGTGGTATGGCCGCCAGAAGAAGCTCAAGAGCGTGTCGATCGGCCAGGTCTGGAAGCCGGACGCCGATGCCGCCGTGGCCAAGACGAACTAAGAAACTCCAAGCAAGGAACAAAGATCATGGAGTTTTTCCGCATTCGAAAAGACATCCCGTTCATGAAGCACGCGTTGATCTTCAACGCGATCTCCTTCATCACGTTCGCGCTGGCCGTGTTCTTCCTGCTCACGCGCGGGCTGCACCTGTCGGTGGAGTTCACGGGCGGCACGGTCATGGAAGTGGCCTACAGCCAGCCGGCCGAGCTGGCCAAGGTCCGCGAGACGGTCTCCGGCCTGGGCTATCCCGACGTGCAGGTGCAGAACTTCGGCACGGCCCGCGACGTGATGATCCGGCTGCCCGTGCAAAAGGGCGTGACGTCGGCGCAGCAAAGCGAACAGGTACTGGGCGCGCTCAAGGCCGCCAACCCCGAGGTCACGCTGCGGCGCACCGAGTTCGTGGGCCCGCAGGTGGGCGAGGAACTGGTGCACGGCGGCTTGATGGCGCTGGCCATGGTCGTGGTGGGCATCGTGATCTACCTGGCCTTCCGCTTCGAGTGGAAGTTCGGCGTGGCGGCCATCATCGCCAACCTGCACGACGTGGTGATCATCCTGGGCTTCTTCGCGTTCTTCCAGTGGGAGTTCTCGCTGTCGGTGCTGGCGGCCGTGCTGGCCGTGCTGGGGTATTCGGTCAACGAATCGGTCGTGATCTTCGACCGGATCCGCGAGGCCTTCCGCAAGTACCGCAAGATGACGACGCACGAGGTGATCGACCACGCCATCACGAGCACGATGAGCCGCACGATCATCACCCACGCATCCACCGAGGCCATGGTGCTGTCGATGTTCTTCTTTGGCGGCCCGAGCCTGCACTACTTTGCCCTGGCGCTCACCATCGGCATCCTGTTCGGCATCTACTCCTCCGTGTTCGTGGCCGCGGCCATCGCCATGTGGCTCGGTGTGAAGCGCGAAGACCTTGTCAAGCCCGTGAAGAAGGATGGGGATCCGAACGATCCCCATGCCGGGGCCACCGTCTGAACCGCTAATATCGGTCCATGCAAGCCACGCCCCCTTCCGTTCCACAGCGCCGCCTGGCCCGCCAGGCGCGCCAGCGGTTCGTAGAGGGGCTGTGCGGCGGACTCCCGGACCTGGACAAGACGGTCCTGGATTTCCTGACAACGCTGATGTCCCAGACGGGCACAGCGCGCGAAATGCAGGCGCACCGCGATGCCTGGATGCAATATCAGCAGCACCATGCTGCCTGGACCGAACGCACCGGCAAGGCCTGGCGCGATGCGCTGGCGCCGCACAGCAGCACCACCCGCGGCACCCTCGCCACCGGCGGCGCGAGCCCCCAGTTCGAGCTGCTGAGCGACGACGTGGTGGAAAACAAGATCCTGGCTTCCCGCATGGCCCTCACGGTCAGCGAACAGGTCAGCCACCAGTTCGACACCTTGCGCCAGCGCACCCAGTCGCTGGAAGGGCAGGAGCTCGACAGCAGCGACATCCTCCGGCCCGACGCCGTGTGCCTGCTGCTGGTCGAGCAGTGGGTCGAGGCCGGCCTGCCCCGCACCGACCTGCAGACCGTGGTGGACCCGTTGCAGCGGGAACTGGCCAACCTGCTCCAGAAGCAGTACCAGGCCGTCAATGTGTTCTATGTGGAGCAGGGCGTCACGCCCCAGGCCGACCTCAAGTCGCGCGTGCGGCGCACTTCGGGCGGCACGGTTGCCGGTGGCGCCAGCAACTCTGGTGCCGGGGGCCTGGCGTCCCAGGCGCTGGCCCAGACGCGGGAAGCCATGGCTGCGGCGCGCGGCGGCGGCATCCCCCAGCCGGGCGGCGGTCACCCCATGCCCCAGCATCACCTGCCCGGCGGCAGGCCGCCGGCGGGCTATCCGCGGCATGGCCTGCCCACGGGGTTTGCCACGGGCATGACCCCGCTGGCGCGGGCCCGCCAGCGGGCGCAGGGCGTGATGGGGCAACTGCGCAGGCTGCTGACGCAACCGGCGACCGGGTTCGACATGGTCAATGCCCCGCCGGCTTCGGCCGCGCTCGCCCATGCCCTCACCGCCCACCGCGTGCACGCCGACACCTACTACAGTGGCGTGGCCACCCTGATGGAAGACTACAGTCCCGCGGCCGTGGTGCAGTTGGCGGGCGCGGTGCGCGAACGCTCGACCGAGCTCAAGAAGAAGGCCTCCACCGCCGGGGAAAAAGCCATCATCGAAGTGGTGGCCCTGATGTTCCAGAGCATCCTGGCCGAGGACCGCATCCCGCCGGCCGTGCGTGTCTGGTTTGCCCGGCTTCAGGTGCCCGTGCTGCGCGTGGCGCTGGCCGAGCCAGAGTTCTTCAGCAACCTCAACCACCCCGCGCGCCAATTGATCGACCGCATGGGGGCCTGCGTGATGGGCTTTGATGCCACCAGCATCAATGGCAGCGCGCTGGAGGCGGAAATCCGCCGCGTGGTCCAGGTGATCGAGCAGTACCCCGAGACCGGCCGGCGTGTGTTCCAGCTGGTCTACGACGAGTTCGAGAAATTCCTGTCCAAGTTCCTCACCGAAAAGCAGGCCACCTCGCGCCTGGTCACGGTGGCCCAGCAGGTCGAGCAGAAAGAAACCCTGGCGATCCAGTACACCATCGAGCTGCGCACGATGCTGCGCGACATGCCGGTGCGCGACGAGATCCGCGAGTTTCTCTTCAAGACCTGGGCCGAGGTGCTGGCCCTGTCGGCCGTGCGCGACGGCCCGCAGCACGCAGACACCGTATCGCTCAAGCGCACGGCCGCGGACCTGGTCTGGGCGGCCAGCGCCAAGCCCAACCGCAGCGACCGCGCGCAGGTCATCCAGAATCTTCCGGGCCTGCTGCAACGCCTGCGCCAGGGATTGGCCCTGATGGGGGTGAATGGCCCGGCGCAGGATGCGCAGATCAAGGTCCTCACCGACACGCTGGCCGACGCCTTCCTCTCCAAGACGGCATCCATTCCGCAGGCACACATCGACGCCATGGCCAAGCGCCTGGCCAACCTTGAGGATTTCATCAACGACGCGACGCTGGGCGACATGCCGCTCAACGCCGACAACATCGAGATGATGCTGGGCATTGATGCCTCGTCCATCCATGTGGTCGCCGACAACGGCGCGCCCGTTCAGGACGACATGGTCGCCTGGGCCCAGGAACTGCAGCCTGGCACCTGGTACACGCTGGACCACAACGGGGCATCGGCCCAGGTCCAATATGCCTGGCAAAGCCAGCGCAAGCAGCTGCATTTGTTCGCCGCTGTCGACGGCAGCAGCTACCTGATCCAGTTGCGCAGGCTCGCAGCCTATCTGCAGGCCGGCTTGCTCGTGGCCCAGGACGAAGAGGGCCTGACCTTGCGCGCCACGCGCGATGCGCTGGCCAAGCTGGACGCCAACCCCGAGCGGCTTCTGGACTGACCAGGCCCGGGCGCACCGAACGAAGCGGCGCGCGCCCGAACCACCACCGTCCAGAGGGGGCGCCTCAGGCGGTCCCCAGCCGCTGGAACAGGCCGCCCGGCAAACGGGCAACGCGGCCCTCGAGCTCCAGCTCCAGCAACGCCACCTGCAGCGACGCCGCATCCATGCCGGTGCGGGCCACCAGGGCATCCACGCCCATGGGGTCAAAACCCAGGGCCTTCAGCACAGGGCTGTCTGCCCCCCCGGGGATGCCCGGGTCGGTGTTGCTGCATGCTGATCCGGAGTCAACGAGCTGCCTGTCCACCGCCGGGGCGGAAGGCAGGCGCAACTCTTCCAGCACGTCCTGCGCGGACTCCACCAGCTTGGCCCCCTGGCGTATCAGCGCATGGCAGCCCCGTGATTGCGGTGCGTGGATGGAGCCGGGAATCGCAAACACTTCGCGGCCCTGTTCGGCCGCCATTCGGGCAGTGATCAGCGACCCCGAGGCCAGTGCCGCCTCGACCACCAAAGTCCCCTGGGAGAGGCCGGAAATGATGCGGTTGCGCTTGGGAAAATTGGCGGCCAGCGGTGGCGTGCCCAGGGGGTACTCGCTGACCAGAAGCCCGTGCGTGGCGATGCGGTGCGCGAGGTCCAGGTTCTTGCGCGGATAGACACGGTCGAGCCCCGTGCCCACCACGGCAATGGTGGCAGGTGCAACCTGCGCCGCAGCTTCAGTGTCAACGTCCAGCGCCCCTTCATGGGCCGCAGCATCCACCCCCAGCGCAAGCCCCGAGACAATGGTGAGGCCCGCCCCGCGCAGTGTCCGGGAAAAAAGCCGCGCGTTGTCCGCGCCTTGGGCGGTGGGATTGCGGCTTCCGACCACCGCGAGGCACCGGCCAACGGGAAACGGGGCCTGCGTGACCAGCCGGGCCGGGCCCATCAGGTACATCAGCAGCGGCGGGTCTTCGGTATCCAGCAGAGACTGTGGATACCGGTGGTCACCCAGCGTGACCACCGCGCGCGCAGGCCCCTGGGGATCGGCGCCCTCCAGCCATTGCCAGGTGGTATCGAGCAGCGCTTCCCATTCGGTGGGCACGGCGCACAGCGCCTTGGCCTGGGCCAAGGTCACACATTGCTGCAGCGCAGACTCCGATTGCTGGAAGACCGCCTGGGGCAGGCCAAAGCGCGCCAGCAGGCGCCGTGCGGCGCCATTGCCCACCCCCGCGGAGAGGGTGAGGCGCAACCATGCTCCCAGCTCGTCGCGGTCCATGATGGCGGTTGTAGAAGGCAAACAGCAGCAAAACAGGCCAGGGCCCGTGCCGCCCCTGGGCGGCTTCGCGGCCCCGGCAGGTCCGCGCAGTTACTCCTGGGGATTCACCAGGCGGTCGCCAACCCGCACGCCACTGCGAATCTCCAGGATCAGGGCATACGAAACCCGGTCGAAGGTCCGGAACACCATGGCGGTTCCGTTGTTCTCACTGGGCAGCTTGACCATGGTCTTCGCATCGCCGGTCACATCCTTGATGCGATCGCCCTTGGTCAGCAACGACAGCACATGGCCCGGCTCGATGCCGTCCTGCGAGCCCAGGTTGATCGCAACCACCTGGTTCTGGGCGGCGTAGGCCGCCGAGAAGCTACCGTAGATGGAGACGACCCGCGCGTCGACGTCGATATGGGGCGCACGGGGTGTGTAGCTGGTAAAGACCCGGGCGGGCGCAGGCAGGATGCGGTCCCCCGCGCGGATCTCCTCCTTGGTGCCCGACAGATCCACCGTGGCAGGCACATACTCGGAAACATAGCCGCCCTTGCCGTTGGGGATGTCCTCGAAAGACTCTCCCCGCACCAGCTCGGCCTTGCCCAGATACTGCGCTTCGTACCCCAGGATTTCACCCGTCACGGGATCCTTCATGGCCACGGCATCGCGAAAGACACGGAAGAAACGGGGCTCGCCCGCCTCGGCTCGAACGGGTGCGGAAGCATCCCCGCGCACATAGGCCCGGTCGCCACTGGCCATCAGCACCCGGTCTTCGGTGGTAGCGATGATGCGGGGAGCGCGCTGCAGCACCTGGGCATCCACCACCAGGGGCTCCACGAGGAAAGGCTCGATCAGGTGGGGCTTGAGGGTGGGCAGCGCGGTGCTGGCCAGGCTGTCGCTGCGGGTGCGCGGAGACACGCGCACCGTCTGCGTCTCGGGTTCCGCCACGCCCGGGGGCGTGGTCCGCAGGCGTGCGTAGCCTCCATCCTTGTCCAGATACAGCGTCTGGCCCGGGTAGATCAGGTGGGGGTTCGGAATGGACTGGAGGTTCATGCCCCACAGCTCGGGCCAGCGCCAGGGACGCTTGAGGTACATGCCCGAAATGCCCCACAGCGTGTCGCCGCGCTTGACGGTATAGGTATCCGGTGCGTTGGGCGCCAGCTCCGAAAGGGGAACGCCACGCTCCGATACCTGCTGTGCGGTCGCGCGCTGGCCGCTGGAGATGGGGTGGTTCTGCGCCTGGGCCGGGGCGATCAGCAAAGCGCCAGCGATCATGGTGAGCGCGCCCAGGGCGGTCCGCCGAACGCTGGTGAATGCCGTCATGTTGTTCCTCTTCTCATGCATTGTGAAACGCCCCCTCACTGGCGCCTCGGTGCCAGCAGCATGCGGGCGACCGGGCAAATACGTTACAAACCCTCTTAGATTCTCTGCTCAAGCCCTTGATTCGGCAACGATTATTGGCCTGCAACGCTGCGGCGAACCTCAAAAGTGGCGAAAATAGCGACATCTCTCGGCAGCATCCATGGCAATCCTTCCCATTCTCTGTTACCCGGACCCCCGGCTCCACAAGGTCGCCCGCCCCATCGAGGCGGTGGATGACCGCGTCCAAAAGCTGGCGGCCGACATGCTCGCCACCATGTACGACGCCCACGGCATCGGCTTGGCCGCCACCCAGGTGGACGTGCATGAGCGGCTGGTCGTCATCGACGTGTCCGAGGAGCGCGACGCGCCCTTGGTGCTGATCAATCCGGAACTTGTCTGGACCAGTGCGGAAAAACACCTCAACGACGAGGGCTGCCTCTCGGTGCCCGGTATCTATGACGGCGTGGAGCGCTTCGATGCCGTGCATGTGCGGGCACTGGATGCGCAGGGACAGTCGCGCGTCATCGAGGCCGATGGCCTGCTGGCAGTCTGCATCCAGCACGAGATGGACCATCTGATGGGCAAGGTGTTCGTGGAATACCTCTCGCCGCTCAAGCGCAACCGCATCAAGACCAAGATGATCAAGCAGCAGCGGGGGGCGCGCGAGTGACCCGCCCGGCGCTCTGCACCCTCAGGGGTGGCGGAGTGCTGGCGCTGTCGGCGCTGGTGGTCCAGCTCGCGGGCTGCGCGCTACCCGCCCGTGAAACGCCCGGCGCGCTGCGCGCCGATGTCATCGCCAGGCTGGGACCACCCACCGCCACCTTCTCCCTGCCGGGCGGCGAGCGGCTGCTGTACTCCGAGCTTCCCGCGGGGTTTGCGGCCTATAACCTGGATTTCGACGCCAGCGGCAAGCTGGTGCGCAACGAACAGGTGCTGACGCAGACACGCTTTGAGAACATCCCCGTCGGAGCCTGGACCCTCGCCGATGTGCAGCGCACCTTCGGCGCCCCCTTGCGCGTGGAACGGGTGGCGCGTTTTGATGGCGACATCTGGACCTACCGCTTCCGCCAGAATTCCGACCCGCGCCTGGCCCATGTCCACCTGGACCGCCAGGGCGTGGTGCGGCTCGTGATGTTCACGGACGAACAGCCCAACTTCGACAACACGCGCGACTGACCTGCCGCGCACCACCCCATTGGTTTCCATGAGAGTCATTTTTGCCGGCACGCCCGAATTCGCCCGCGCGGCGCTGGAACAGCTTCTGGCCGCAGGCTTCACCGTCCCGCTGGTCCTCACCCAGCCCGATCGCCCCGCGGGCCGCGGCATGAAGCTCCAGGCGTCTCCCGTCAAGCAGTGCGCGCTGGACCACCGCATTCCCGTCGCCCAGCCGCGCAGCCTGCGCCTGGAAGGCAAATACCCGGACGATGCCGCCGCAGCGCGCGACGCCCTGCTGGCCGCCCAGGCCGATGTGATGGTGGTGGCCGCCTATGGGCTCATCCTGCCGCAGTGGGTGCTGGACCTCCCGCCACGGGGATGCCTGAACATCCATGCCAGCCTTCTGCCGCGCTGGCGCGGCGCGGCGCCCATCCACCGCGCCATCGAAGCCGGGGACGCGGAAACCGGCATCACGATCATGCAGATGGACGCTGGCCTCGATACCGGGCCCATGCTGCTCACGGAGCGGCTGGCCATCGCGCCGACGGACACGACCGCCTCCCTGCACGACCGGCTGGCCTCCCTGGGCGGCCGCATGATCGTGGAAGCGCTCGAACTGGCCGCCTGCGGGGGCCTGCGGACAGAACCCCAGCCAGCCGAAGGCATCACCTATGCCCACAAGATCGAAAAAGCCGAAAGCACCATCGACTGGTCTTTGCCTGCCACGCTGATCGGGCAGCGCATCCGGGCCTTCGATCCCTTTCCTGGCGCCAGCACCGAATGCGCAGGAGAAACGATCAAGGTATGGAGCTATGAAATAGATAGCAATACACCCAATACTGGAAAGCACCACGGCCAGATAATCTCGGTGGACGGCCAGGGCGTGGCGGTGGCCTGCGGCGAAGGCGCGCTGCGCCTGACCACCTTGCAGCGCGCCGGCGGCAAGCGGCTGGCGGCAGCGGATTTCCTGCGGGGGTTCGACCTGCAGCCCGGCATGGTGCTGGGCGCCGCGCCCGCCGCGGCGGTGGCGCCGGCATGAGCCGCAGGGACCTCGTCGGCCGCACGCTGCGCCACCCCTCCTTTCGCATGGCCGCCACCGACATGGTGGGCACGGCCGTGGGCATTGGCGCGTGGGGCCTGGTCACCGGGGTGGTCATGGTCAAGAGCGGCCTGCCCATCGGCATGGCCGTCTTCATGTCCCTGGTGGTGTATGCCGGCAGCGCACAGCTGGCGGTCATCCCGCTGATGGCGGCGGGCGCGCCGCTGTGGGTGGTCTGGCTCACGGCCAGTTGCGTGAACCTGCGCTTCGTGATCTTCAGCAGCATGTGGCGCAGCTACTTCGCGCACCTGCCCGTGCGGCAGCGGCTGGCCGTGGGCTATTTCAGCGGCGACGTGATCTATGTGGCCTTCATGAAACGCTTTCCCGAACCGCGCCCGCAGCCCGAGCAGTTGCCGTACTTCTGGGGCGCGGCGGCCACCAACTGGCTGGCCTGGCAGGTGCCGTCCATCGCGGGCATCTTCCTGGCCAATGCCGTGCCGCTGTCCTGGGGCCTGGGGTTCGCGGGCGTGCTGGCGCTGCTGGGCGTGCTGCTGTCGCTGCTGTTCGACCGGGCCACCTGGCTCGCCACGGGTGTCGCCGCGACGGCCGCGATCGCGGCCTTCGCGCTGCCGCTCAAGCTCAACATCCTGGTGGCCCTGGCCGCCGCCGTGGCCGCGGGGTTGCTCATGGAGGCCGTGGACCGCCGCCGCCACAAGCCGGAACTGCTGCTGGTGCCCGCTGACAGCGTGATGCCGCCCGAGGAACGCGAACACGTCGAGGCGGGCGACATCGTGCCGCTGCGCGAGGAGCGCCACCCATGAATGCGCCCTGGTCGTCCTGGTGGGATCTGCTGGAACCCTTCATCGCCGTGGCGGGGCTGGCCGTCATCACGGTGGTCTCGCGCTCCTTCTTCATGATTCCCGAGCGCGAGCTGCCCCTGCCCGACTGGCTCAAGCGCGGCCTCAAGTACGCGCCACTGGCCGCCCTGACGGCCGTGATCGCGCCCGAGATCCTCATCACCCGGGGCGAGCTCATCGATACGCTCATGGACGCCCGGCTCCCCGCCGTCCTGTGCGCGAGCGCGTACTACTTCTGGCGGCGGGGCATCCTGGGGACCATCGTGGTCGGCATGGCCGTGTACCTGCCGCTGCACATCGGATGGGGCTGGTAGGGATCGGTGGCGGGGCAGGGCCGCGGGATGGGGCCGCGGGTGGGGCCGCCTAAAATGGCGGCCCTGATCCACGTGCCCCCACCAGGAAGCCCCCTCCCATGAACATCCTCCGCTTTTCCGATCTCTGTGCCCAGGGCAAGGCCCAAGGCCAGCGCGTCTTCATCCGCGCCGACCTGAACGTTCCACAGGACGACGCCGGCCGCATCACCGAAGACACCCGCATCCGCGCATCCATTCCCTGCATCCGCATGGCGCTGGACGCCGGCGCCGCGGTGATGGTGACCAGCCACCTGGGCCGTCCGACCGAAGGCGAATTCAAACCCGAGGATTCCCTGGCCCCCGTGGCCGCGCGCCTGGCCGAGCTGCTGGGCCGCGAGGTGCCCCTGGTCTCGAACTGGGTGGACGGCGTCGCCGTCGCCCCCGGCCAGGTCGTGCTGCTGGAGAACTGCCGCCTGAACGTGGGCGAGAAGAAGAACAAGGAAGACCTGGCCCGCAAGCTGGCCGCTCTCTGCGACATCTTCGTGAACGATGCCTTTGGCACCGCCCACCGCGCCGAAGGCACGACCTACGGCATCGCCCAGTTCGCACCGATCGCCTGCGCCGGCCCGCTGCTGTCGGCCGAGATCGATGCCCTGACCAAAGCCCTGGCCCATCCCCAGCGCCCGCTGGCGGCCATCGTGGCGGGCTCCAAGGTATCGACCAAGCTCACCATCCTCAAGAGCCTGGCCGACAAGGTGGACCAGCTCATCGTGGGGGGCGGCATTGCCAACACCTTCATGCTGGCGGCGGGCCTGCCCATCGGCAAGAGCCTGGCCGAGCCCGACCTGCTGGAAGAAGCGCGCGCCGTGATCGCCGCCATGAAGGCGCGGGGCGCGGAAGTGCCGATCCCGACCGACGTGGTCACCGCCAAGAGCTTTGCCGCCGACGCCCCCGCCACCGTCAAGGCCGCGGCCGATGTGGCCGAGGACGACCTGATCCTGGACATCGGCCCCGACACCGCCGCCCGCCTGGCCGCCCAGCTCAAGTCGGCAGGCACCATCGTCTGGAACGGCCCCGTGGGCGTCTTCGAATTCGCCGCCTTTGAGAACGGCACGCGCGAGATCGCCAAGGCCATCGCCGACTCGCCCGCGTTCAGCATCGCCGGTGGTGGCGACACCCTGGCGGCCATCGCCAAATACGGCATCGACAAGCAGGTGGGCTACATCTCCACGGGAGGTGGGGCCTTCCTGGAAGTGCTGGAAGGCAAGACGCTGCCCGCGTTTGAAATCCTCGAAAAACGCGCCGTTACCAGTGTTTGAAATTTGTTACACGCGGACGCACAAGCAAATGCAGCCGCGCGTAAGCAAGCACGCCAATCTGTGACCAAAAACAACGAATTGCGTGTGTCTGGGCGCAGTTACCTCAATTTTTTCTTGTTTTTGTTGAGTATCGCGCCCAGAATTATTTTTCAATCGCGTGGGATGTATCTGTTCATGTCCCCGCCTCTCAAAGTCCGTAGGAGGGAATCATGAAATTTTCAAAGGCAGTCAGCTTGGCGGTGCTCGCCGGCGCTGTGGCTACTTTGGCGGGATGTGCTTATCGTTCGCCCATTCCCCTGGCGGAAAACTTTGAGCTCACGGTACAACCCAAGGTCCGCTCCGCCGGTCACTGGGAACTGGTTTCCAACGACGTGGTGGCGCAAACGCTCAGCACGCTCGACAAGTCTGGCATGGCGCCGGGCACGCCGCTGCATGTGGCCTTGCCGCCCAACCCCAGCCCGTTCGACCTGGCGTTCCGCGACTTCCTGATCACCAAGCTGGTCCAGAGCGGCGCCCCCGTGCTGCAAGACCCCGGCCAGACGCTCAACGTGACCTACAACACGCAGGTCGTTCGCCACAACAGCCCGCGCCCCCATTTCATTCCCGGCCAGTTCACCATGATCGCCGCGGGCCTGATGGCCGCCTATGGCCTGCGCCACGAACACCTGGACGCGCAGATGCTGGCCACGCTGGGCCTGACCTCGCTGGCCGACTACGGCGCCAGCATCAACTCGGGCGGCCCCACCAACACCGAAATGATCCTGACCACCACCGTGACGCGGGGCGGCCAGTACGTGGCACGCAAGACCGATGTGTACTACCTGGAAAACGCGGACACGCCGTTGTTCCTGCGCCCCTCGTACTACAAGAACGTCAACATGAAGGTGGTCTCGCAATGAAATCCACAGCACTTCTGACCGCGCTGGCCGCCGCAGCCCTGCTGGCAGGTTGCGCCAACAACGGCACGCCCGTGCGCACGGAGCCCACGTACCAGGAAGCCGCCAACAACCAGTTCCTGGCCAACAGCCGCGATGCCGTCGCCAAGCTCACCGCGGGCTTTGACCTGAGCGCCGCAGGCAGCGGCCCGGTCCTGGTGGCCACCATCGTGAACGTGAACGACCTGAGCCGCTCAGCCCCCCTGGGCCGCACGCTGTCCGAGCAGTACGCCTCGCACATGGCGTCCAGCGGCTTCAACGTCAAGGAAATCAAGCTGCGTGGCGACGTGTTCGTGCGCGAAGGCGCCGGCGAGCTGCTGCTGTCGCGCGAGATCAAGGACATCGCGCGCAGCCACAACGCGTCGCTGGTGCTCGTCGGTACGTACTCGGCCGCGGCCAACTACACCTACGTGAGCCTGAAACTCGTGCGCACCGAAGACAGCCGCATCATCCGCGGCTACGACTACGCACTGCCCAACGACCGCGACGTGCAGCGCCTGCTGGCCGTACAGCGCTGAGCGGCCGGCCGCAAGCCGGTCCCGCACAAGAGCAATCAAAAAGGCCGTCTCGACGGCCTTTTTTGTTGCCCGCCGGCGGCCACCAGGCCATGCCGGTGCCACGGCAGCCGTCCCGGCCGCCAGAAAACCCCGCCGCGGCGGATGCCCCCACCTAAAATCACGCCCCATGACTTTCACCGACATGCTGCGCGACGCCACGGCGCAGAACAACTCCCTGCTGTGCGTGGGCCTGGACCCGGAACCCACGCGGTTTCCCGTGGGAATGCAGGGCGAAACGCACAGGATCTACGACTTCTGCGCGGCCATCGTGGACGCCACGGCCGACCTGGTCTGTGCGTTCAAGCCCCAGATCGCCTACTTCGCCGCGCATGGCGCCGAAGACCAGCTTGAGCGCCTGATGCAGCACATGCGCGCCAACGCGCCGCACGTGCCGGTGATCCTGGACGCCAAGCGGGGCGACATCGGCTCCACGGCCGAGCAGTACGCCAAGGAAGCCTTCGAGCGCTATGGCGCCGATGCGGTCACGCTGTCGCCCTTCATGGGGTTCGACTCCATCGAGCCCTACCTGGCCTACCACGGCAAGGGGGCCTTCCTGCTGTGCCGCACCTCCAACCCGGGCGGCGACGACCTGCAGACCCAGCGCCTGGCCAGCGTCGAAGGCCAGCCGCTGATGTACGAGCACGTGGCGCGTCTGGCGCAGGGCCCCTGGAACAAGAACGGCCAGCTGGGGCTGGTGGTTGGCGCCACCTACCCGCAGGAGATCGAACGCGTGCGTGGCATCGCGCCCACGCTGCCGCTGCTGATTCCCGGCGTGGGAGCCCAGGGGGGCGATGCCGTGGCCACGGTGCGGGCGGGGCTGCGCGACGGGGGGCCGATCATCGTGAACTCGTCGCGCTCGATCCTGTACGCATCCAAGGGCAGCGACTTTGCGGCCGCCGCCCGTACCGAGGCCCAGCGCACCCGCGCGGTGCTCGAAGCGGCGCGCGCGCGCTGATCCGCACCCGCACGGCCCCCAGCCCCGCGCCGCCGCCGCACCCCGGATCGGCCCATGCAGCTCAAGTGGCTTGAAGACTTCATCGTTCTCGCGCAGGAGCGCAGTTTCACGCGCGCGGCCGAACTGCGGCATGTGACGCACCCCGCATTTGGCCGGCGCATCCGCGCGCTGGAGGCCTGGGCGGGAACGCCGCTGGTGGAGCGGGGCGGCGGCCCCGTCTCGCTCACGCCCGCGGGGCAGAGCTTTCTGGAGACCGCAGGCCACATGGCGCGCAGCCTGGCGCAATCGCACGAGGAACTGCAGAGCCTGGCCGGCCGGCAGGCCCGCACCGTGACGCTCGCCACGGGCCGCACGCTGGCACGCACCGTCGTGGCCGACTGGCTCGTGCGGCTGCAGCCCCTCCTGCAGAACGGCGAGCTGTGCATCCGCACCCGCGCCCTGGCCGACACCGTGGCGATGCTCGAGCGCAACGAGGCCGACTTCTCGCTGGTCTACCACCATCCGGCACTGGCGATCCGGCTGGACGCGCGCCAGTTCACGCACGTCACCGTGGCCTCCGACCGGCTGGTGCCCGTGTCGCGCGCCACCGCGCAGGGCCAGGCGCTGCACCGGTTCGGGCAGGGCACGGCACTGGTGCCCTACCTGGCCTACGCGCCCCAGCTGGCCCTGGGCCGGCTGGTGGAAGACCACCTGACGCAGAACCCCCACGCGCCGCGCCTGCAGCGCGTGGTGGAGTGCGACTCCGCCGACGCCCACTACGAATACGTGCAAAAGGGCCTGGGCGTGGCCTGGCTGCCCTGGTCCATGGTGCATGCCGATTGCAAGGCCCGGCGCCTGGCGCCCGCGGGCGACGCGCGCATGGAAGTGCGCTTCGACGTGCGCCTGTACCGGCCCAAGCGCCGCCTGGGGCCCCTGGCCGAGGCGCTGTGGAAAGCCCTCTCCCAGCGCTGAAGCCCAGGGGTTTCCACCAGGGCCTGCAACCCATTTGGCAACAGACCGTGCCGTTTCAGCACCACGCTGGGGGGCGCGCCTTTTCACAATCGTGCCACCCACCGCGCGTGCCGCCGGGGCCGGCCTGCATGCATGCATGCACCGCCGGCCCGGGGCGCGCGGTGCCCAGCCCCCACGACGACCCAGGAGCCCGAACCATGCCCCACACCTTTTCCCGCCGCCGTGCCACGGCCGCCGCCACCGCCCTGCTGTGCGGCCTGTGCTTGCCCGCCGCGTCCGCGCTGGCGCAGGACGCCTACCCCTCCAAGCCCATCACCATCGTCGTGGGCTACCCGCCGGGGGGCAGCACCGACCTGACGGCGCGCACCGTGGCCACGGAGCTGGGCAACAAGCTCGGCGTGCCCGTGGTGATCGAGAACGTCGGCGGCGCGGGCGGCGCCATTGGCGCGCAGAAGGTGGCCAGCGCGGCCCCGGACGGCTACACCCTGCTGGTGGGCGCGAGCAACGAGATCGCCATCAACAAGCTCGTGACCAAGAAGGTGAAGTACGACGTGAAGGACTTCACCGCCATCGGCCTGATCGCCTCGCAGCCCCTGGTGCTCGTGGCGTCCACCGGCTCGGGCGTGAAGAACCTGGCCGAATTCACGCAGAAGGTCTCGAAGAACCCCGGCAAGTTCAGCTACGGCAGCTCGGGCGTGGGCACCTCGCTGCACTTGGCGGGCGAGATGGTCAAGGAGCAGGGCAAGCTGTTCATGACGCACATCCCCTACCGCGGCGTGGCGCCGCTGACCAACGACCTCATGGGCAACAACCTGGAGTACGGCGTGTTCGTGCTCTCCAGCGGCCTGCCGCACATCCGAAGCGGCAAGGTGATCGCCCTGGGCACCACCGAGGCCAAGCGTTCGGCCACCACGCCCGAGATCCCGGCGCTGGCCGAAACACCGCAGTACAAGAACGTGGACATCGGCGTGTGGTTTGCCCTCATGGCACCCGCGAACCTGCCCAAGCCGGTGTTCGACAAGGTGAAGAAGGCCCTGAACGACAGCCTGCAGTCGCCCGAATTCCGCAAGAAGATGGAAGCCACCGGCTCCACCGTGGCCGCCACCAACGTGAACATCGACCAGTTCCTGTCCGCCGAAGTGGCCAAGTACAAGAAGATTGTTGAATTCGCCAAGATCGAAGAATGAACGCCCAACACGACCACAGCAACGCGGCCCAGCCGCTGCGTTTTGAACTGCCCGCACCCGACCTCGGCGCCTGGCGCGCGGGCAACACCGGCACCGAGGGCGTGTGGCATTTCGACTCGGGGCAGCCCGGGCGCCACGTGATGGTCAGTGCCCTGGTGCATGGCAACGAGCTGTGCGGCGCGTGGGCCCTCAAGGGGCTGCTCGAAGCGGGCGTGCGCCCCGAACGCGGCACCCTCACGCTCGCGTTCTGCAATCTCGATGCATTCGACCGGTTCGACGCCCGCCAGCACGACGCCTCGCGCTTCACCGACGAAGACCTCAACCGCCAGTGGCTGGACGAGCGCATCGACGCTGCCGACACGGCTGAGCGCCGCCGGGCCGCCGCGTTGCGCCCTTTTGTGGCCCGCGCAGACTGGCTGCTCGACATCCACTCCATGCACGAGCCCTCGGCACCGCTGCTGCTCACCGGCACTCAGCCGCGCAACCTGGAGCTGGCGCGCGCCATGCGCTCGCCCGAACACATCGTGGTGGACGCAGGCCACAAGGACGGCGTGCGCATGCGCGACTACGGCCGCTTCGGTTGGCTGGACGCCGAGGGTGGGGACACCCGCTCCCTGCTCATCGAATGTGGCTTCCACGGTGACCCCGCCAGCCGCGCGGTGGCGCAGGACCAGTGTGTGCGTTTCCTCGCTCAGTCCGGCGTGCTTAGCGCCGAGGCCTTGGCGCAGCAGTTGCCCGGCTGGTGCCTGCCCGATGCGCCCCGCCAGTGGGCGCTGGAAGTGACCGGCCCCGTGGTCGCCACCAGCAGCGCCTTCCGCTTCGTGGCGCCGTACACCGGGCTGGAGGTTTTCGAAAAGGCCGGCACGGTGATCGGCGATAACGATGGCGTGCCCGTGGCCACGCCGTACGACGATTGCGTGCTGGTGATGCCCTCGGTGCGGCAGGCGCGGGCGGGCGTGACGGTGGTGCGTTTTGCGCGGCGACGTGTGCTGTAGGCGGCGACAAGTCGCGCGATTTGCTACATTTTTGCTAGCTACTAGTGCTTGATAGACATGTGCTGGCGGGTCATTGGATGGCTATTTCGCCAGATAGGCCTGCAGCTCCTTGCGGCTTTGCACGCCCAGCCGCGTGTAGATCTGCCGCCGGTGGTACGTGGCGGTGTTGGCGCTGATGCCCATGCGTGCGGCGATCTGTTCTTCAGGCACGCCGCGCGCGAGCCAGTAGGCCAGCTCCTGCTGGCGCTGCGGCAGGCCCAGCGCGCGCAGCGTGGGCAGCAGCCGCGCCACGCGCGCCACCCGCTGCGTGATGTGGATGCCCACCGCCCGGCTGCCGTCGAAGTCGCCTTCACCGGCCCCCGCCGCGGCCGCCATCTGCGTGGCGCGCAGCGAAAACCAGCCGCTGGCGTTGTGCAGGTCCAGTTGCGGCAGCGCTGGCGCCCGGCCCCGGCCGGTGCCGTCCTGCTCCACCCAGCGCAGGCGCTCCAGCAACACGCACAGCGCGTGTGGCAGCTCGTTGCGGCGGTACCAGCGCATGCCAAAGGCCAGCGCCATCAGCTGGTCTGCCTGGGGCGATGTCCACAGCAGCCTGCCCTGCGGCGTGGCGACCAGCATGGCGCTGTCATGCACCACACTGTCCTGCGCATCCAGCTCGCCCGGCTGCAGGGCACGCGCCAGCCAGGGCGAGGTCCGTTCAAGCAGGGCGATGTCTTCAGGCGCAAAGCGCGGCGCGCCAGGCCTGCGGCACAACTTGAGCGAGCCCACGCCCCGGCCTTGCGGCGTGCGCAGCACCAGGCTCAGAAAATCCTGCCACTCCGACGGCCGCGCCAGCTCGTTGTAGAAATCGCTGCGGATGAATTCGTGGTGAGTGACCTGGAGGATCTGCTCCATCAACAGCACCCCATGCTCATGGCGCACGGCCGCGTCGAAGTCGTGCAGGCTGTAGCGCACTAGCTTCAGCTCCTGCGCCTTCATCCGCGGGTCGAAGTACAGGTGCATCCACTCGCGCGCGGGTGAGGGCTCGATGTAGGCGTCCAGCGCCCCCTGGGCATCCGGATAGAAAAAAACCCCGCTATCGAAGCCGATGAGGCGGTGCAGTTCGTGCAGCACAGGCTCGATGAGCTGCAGCCCGCTGAAATCCAGGCAGGCCATCTGCCGCAGGCGCGCCAGGGCCTGCTGCTGCGTGCGGGAAAGGGACATGGACATAGGGCGCGTGGCAGGTGCGCCGCATCCATGCGGCACCTGGCGGGAGCGTAACGCATCGCACCGCCCCTGCGCCCCGCCCCCAGGGGTGGGGCACCGGGGGCGATGGGAACTCCTGCCGTGTCAGTGGCAGGGGCTGGCCCGGACACGCCACGAAAAAACTCCCCGCGTTCCTGGCCCCGGCCACCGGCGTCCACATGGGCGCGAGCGACGGCCCGCCTGGAAGACCAGCGAGGGGCACGCCACCCTGTTCGCCTGCGGCCCGCCGGGATGACATGCCTGCCAACGTTGTCGCAGGAGGAAAGCAGGCCCTCGGCCCCGGGGGCGCGTTACCGCCCCATGCGGCGCCGGACCAGGGCCAGCATGGCCAGGGACAGTCCCATCAGTGCCAGCGGACTGTTCGCGGGCACCGACACAGGGCCGCCGCCACCGCCGGGCGGGATGGATCCCGCGATGTTCGTCAAGGCAAACGTCTGCGTGATGGGTTGCTCCAGCACGGTGTCGTACACAATGGCGCTGACCTGGTGCAGGCCCACCGTGGCATCAGCGGTGGCCGTGACTTCCGCGAACCCACCGGCATCGGCCAGCGCGCTTTCCGCAGACAGCACCACCCCGCCGGAGGTGATGAAATAGACACGCACCTGCGGCGTGTTGCTGCCGTCCCAGCCAGTGACTTTCACGCGCAGTTTCTGGGCAAAGGTGGTATTGATCGGCGTGCTTTGGGGCGTGCCACCCACCGTGGTCATGAACTTGGGCAGATCGGCCACGTTTCTCAGCAGACGGGTTTGGGGGCTGACCAGCGCACTGCCCTGCACGCTGGCCTTCACCGAGTAGGTGCCGACAAACCCGTTGGCCGTCCCGCTCACCTGCGCGTTGCCTGCGGCATCGGTCACCGCCGTCAGTGCCGAGAAACTCGCCGTGGCACCCGAGACCGGATCGGTCGTGATGGCAAAAACAACCGTTGCGCCTTGCACCGGGTTGCCAAAAAAGTCCTGCACGTGCGCCGTGACGGGTGCCGAGAACGGCTTGGTGACATACGTCCATTGCGGCGTGGACACGTCAAAGGCAATGGCGGCGGCGGCGCCGGCCGGTGCGGAGTTCGACAGCTTGATAGAGGCACCGGTGGTGCCAGGCGCCGTGGCACTGACACTGTAGGCGCCAGACTTGCCCGTGGCGGTGGCCGTGACCGCCGCGAACCCGTTCGCATCCGTCACGGCCGTGGACGACGACAGCACCACGCGCGACGGTACGCTGGGGCCGCCGAACGTCACCGTGACGCCGGCCTTCGGATTGTTCGAGGCGTCGGTCACCCGCACCTGCAATGGCGTGCCAAAGGCAGTGTTGACCAGCGTGGTCTGGTTGTTGCCCGCCGTGACCGCCAGACTGTCCGTGTTGGTATTGCACAAATTGAAGAGCGGCACATTGCCCAGGCCGGTGATGAATCCCTTCATCTGATAACAACCCATCACGCCATTGGCCACCGGGGTATAGCTGAAGACACCTTGCGCATTGGTGGTGCCCGAGCCCGTGGACGCGATGGGCAGGCTGGGCCCCGGGTTCACCGGGGTCATGCTCACCACCAAGCCCGGCACGCCCACGCCATTGCTGTCGAGCACCTTGATCGACAGGGGTTGCGCAAAAGGGGTACTGAAAACGGTGCTCTGCGGCGTGCCGGTCGTCACGATGGACGAAGCAGCAAGGGCAGTGGTCTTGAAAACCGCAATTGTTCCAGCCCCCGGGCCTGAAGTCACGAGATCGGCGCGGCCATCGCGATTCAGATCAATGGCGGCGAGCATGCGCGTGACCGAATAGCCAATATGCTCATTCAATACAAAGCTGTGGTTGGCCTGCTGCAATCCCACATAGCCATCGGAGATCACGTCCAGCCGGCCATCGCCATTCACATCGGCGACGATGACTCGCCCCATGTCGCGGCCGCCTCCGCTGGAAACCCCCGTGGCGAAAAGCTTGGTGCTCGGTAAAAAGATACCGTTGCCCACGCCCTTGGCCAGCCAGACACCTTCGCCGTACTGGTTCTGCAAGAGCAAATCCAGCTTGCCATCTCCATCGACGTCAGCGATTTCAATATCTTCAATATTACCGACGCCGGCGCCTACACCAAGAAGTTGCGCTTGCGGTGCAAATGCTCCGTTGCCCGTACCTTTCAACCATGAAACCGTTGGGCTATTAACATCGTCGACAAAAACCAGGTCTGCTTCCCCATCGCCGTCAATGTCGGCCAGCTGTGTTTCACGTATAGTGCTATAGGAGGCCAGACCGCTGTAGGACACCTCATATTGACCCGTCAATATGAAAAATCCCAAGCCGACGTTCTGCAAAACCTCAAAATAGTGATTTCCACCCAAATCGCCTGGTTCATAGACGCCGACAACAATGTCCAATTTCCCGTCATGGTTCAGATCGGCAAGCATGGGGTTTTGAGCACCATAATCACTCGCATCCGCCAGCCCGGGCCGGGCCAGGGCACTGAAATCCCCATTGTTGTTGCCCGACCCTTTCAATATGGATACACCCAGACGGTCGGTAATGACCAGGTCCATCTTGCCGTCCCCATCCATGTCGCCCGCAGAAATGCCGTTGGGTGTTTGCAGGCCGAACACCAGGTTATTGAAATCATGCTTGAGCGCCAGGCCGCCAATGGGAGTGCCGAGATAGATGAGAAGCTGGTCGGTCTGAGCATTGAGAACCGCCAGATCGGGATAGCCATCGTTATTGAAGTCAGCACTCACGGCCGCTGTCGAAACATTGGGGGCGTTGCTGGCGCTATTGGCCTGCAAATCTGGCGGGCCATAGATATTGGCCGCTTGCGCTGGCAGCGCTGCCACGCAGAACGCGGCGGCGGCTGCAATGCCCATGGCAACGCCTTTCGCCCCTTTTATCCATCTGGTTGCTGTTTTGGGAGTTTTCATGGCTCTTGAATCCGACTGTTTCACTGGAAATCAGTTTAGGAAGCCAAGTCCCCCGGCGCCCCACCCCTGGGGATAGGCGCATCCACAAACAATCCGGCATCCCGGATCAACCGGGTGCAAGCCAGTGGATGACTGTGGTGGCGCGCAAAGCGAGCCCTTCGCCATCCCGCCCCTGGGGGTGGGGCGCAGCGGCGGGGGAATCCATAGACTGGGCGGCAGGTGCGAAATTGCTCCTGAAAACATAGCTTTTTGCGCTTGATGGGCAAGCGCTGGGGCAGTTTTTCTGCCATTTTTCGCCCATCACATCCACACACCGCCCATGCGAAAACACCTTGCCCTGCTGGCCCTCGCCGCCTTCGCCCACGCGGGCGCCTGGGCCGCCACCTACAGCTACACCAACAACGGCTACGCCGCCGCCAGCCTGCACAACTACACGGCGCCCTGCGGCGCGGGCAACTGCGCCAACTTCACCGCCGCCATGGCCCCGACGGCCACCTTCACCACGGCCGTGCCGCTGGCGCCCAACCTCGCCAACGCCGATGTCCTTTTTCCGGGCGGCAACATCCTGGCATTCACGGTGTTCGACGGGGTTACCACCTATACCCTGGGGGACCCGCAGGTGGCGGGGTTGTACCAAGTGAATGTCTCCACCGATGCCGCGGGCCAGCTGACGGCACTGTCGATGATCGTCCTGCGCTGGCAGAACCCCGGCCCGCACAGCGGCGCCAACATGCGGCTGGACTCGGTCAACACCGAGGGCGGCGCCTACCACAACGTGATATGCCAGGCCATCGATGTCGAAGACCGATGCACCGTCTGGGAAGCGCCCGGCAGCATCGACGGCAATACCAGTTGGGCCAATGTGGGCACGGCGCCCGCAGCCGCCGTGCAGAGCGTGCCCGTAGACAACCCCTTTGCCTTGGCCATCACTGCCGCCGGCCTGCTCGGCCTCTCCGGGCAGACGCTGCGAAGACGTCGCAAATTGCTCCCCAAAAAATAGCGCGCAGCGATTGATCCACCACCACTGAAGGCGCTTTTCATTTCGGAAACGCCACACCCCATGAAAAAACACATTGCGCTGCTCGCGCTGGCTGCATTCACCCACGCCGGGGCGCAGGCCGCCACTTTTGTGGTCGATGCCACGGCAGACCTGATCGACCCCACCCCCGGTGACAACATCTGCGGCACGGGTGCTGCGGGCACCTGCTCGCTACGCGCCGCCATCATGGAAGCCAACGCGCTGGCGGGCGCCGACACCATCACGCTGCCCGCGGGCACCTTCACACTGACGCGCGTGCCCGCCCCCAGCAACCTCCTGCAGATCACCAGCGACCTCACCATCAACGGCGCGGGCGCGGGCGACTCCTTCATCGTGGCCAGCAGCGGCAGCGGCGGCGACCGCATCGTCCTCCAGATCCTGGGCAGCCCCACCGTCAACCTCAACAACCTGGCCATCACCGGCGGCACCGGCGCGGGCGCGTCGTATGGGGGTGGGCTGTTCATCGGGGGCGGCACGGCCACGCTCGACCATGTGGCGGTGCACGGCAACAGCGCGGCCGGGTCCTCCACCCAGCAGGGCGGCGGCATCTACGTGTATGAGACGGCCACGCTCCACCTGATCGACAGCGAAGTCTCGGGCAACACCGCCCCCAGTGGCGGGGGCGGCATCGCGGTGCGCCAGACCGGCATTGCCAACATCACGCGCAGCACCATCACGGGCAATACCATGCCCCATCCTGGGGGCAGTGGCGGCGGCATCGCCAACAACGGCACGCTGAACCTCACCAACTCCACCGTCTCGGGCAACACGGCGGTGGGGGCCGGGGGCGGCATCTCGGGGGGCAGCGGCGGCACCACCACCATCCGCTTCAGCACCATCGCCCACAACACCACCGGCGCAGGCAATGGGCAACTGAGCGTCTTTGGCGCCACGGCCCACATCAGCGGCAGCATCGTCGCCAACCCGGCGGCGGGCCTCAATTGCCGGTTCCAGGCGGGCGCCCTGGTGTCCGGTGGCAACAACCTCGACAGCGGCACCACCTGCGGCTTTGGCGCGGTGGGCGATATCGCCAGCGCCAACCCCCTGCTGGCGCCGCTGGCCTACGCCAACAGCCTGCCCAACCAGACCCACGCACTGCTGCCGGGCAGCCCCGCCATCAACGCCGGCCCCACCACCGACCTGCCCGCCACCGACGAGCGTGGCACCCCACGGGTGCAGATGGGGCGCGCCGACATCGGCGCCTATGAATCCGCCCTGGCCCCAGGCGCCGGGCCGGGGAATGGGGGCGGCGTGCAGGCAGTGCCCGTGGACAGCCCCATCGCCCTGGCGCTGTCTGCCTTGGGTCTGCTGGGCCTCGCGCTGCGCGGCGGGCACAGGCTGCTTCTAAAGAAATAGCTGCATCGCTTTAGTTCTGAACGCTTGAGGCATTTCTTTACTCCCCCAAAAGCCCCATGAAGAAGCACCTTGCGCTGCTCGCGCTGGCCGCAGGTACCCACGCGGGCGCCTGGGCCGCCACCTACACGTATACCTATACCGGCAACCCCTACACCGCGCCCACCCTGTACAACTTCACCCACTGCACAGTGGGCAACTGCGGCAGCTTCACCACGGCGATGTTCCAGTCGGGCTGGTTCACCACGGCGGCGCCCTTGCCGCCTGGCCTGGGCAATGCCGACATCTCCGCCCTGGTGACAGGCTTTGTGTTTTCAGACGGGCTGACCAGCTATTCCAGCGCGGCGGGTGACACGCTGTATTCCGCCTCCGCGGACACCGATGCCAACGGCGCATTCACCGACGCCAGCCTCACCTTCTTCCACTGGGAGACACCGGCTCCCCATGCCGTGGGCGACCGCGTGAACCTCATGGGCCTGCATGAATTCGTCAATCACAACTACGAATGCCAGCAAGTTCCCGCTCCCTACAGCGGCGTGTGCACGACGGCGGTGGCAGGCACTTCGGGCAGCTACATCGACAGCCATCCCCACACCACAGGCTCCTGGCTCGTGACCGTCCTGCCTGCAGCGCCGGGCGCAGGCGTCAGCGCGGTGCCCACGCTGGGCGAAGGGGGCCTTCTGCTGCTGGCCGCCTTCATGGCGGGCACCGGCATGGTGATGCGACGCAAGGCGCCCCGCGACTTTTGAAAGAGGCCGGCCACGCCGCAGGGGCCTCGCAGACTTTACCTATCGACATCTTTCCGTTTCAAGGAGTTTCCCCATGTCCCCCGAACAGATCCACCTCGTGCGCCAGAGCTTTGCGCAGGTTGCGCCCGTCGCTGCGCAGGCAGGCGCGCTTTTCTACTCGAAGCTGTTCGCGCGCGACCCGGCCATCCAGGGGCTGTTCGGGTCGTCCGACATGCACGTGCAGGCACGCAAGCTGCTGGACATGATCGGCGATGCCGTGCGCCTGCTTGACCACCCCGAGCGGCTGGACGCCGCGCTGCGCGCCCTGGGCCAGCGCCACACGGGCTACGGCGTGCAGGCCGCGCACTACGACACGGTGGGCGCCGCCCTGCTGGAGACGCTGTCCGACGCGCTGGGCGGTGCCTTCACCCCCGCCACGCGCGAGGCCTGGGGCGCCATGTATGCCCACGTGGCGCGTACGATGCAGGCGCAGGCACAACTGCAGCACTAGCCAGAAAGCCCCATGACCCCCACCACGCCCCGCCTTCGCGCCCGCGCCGCCGCCTGCCTGGCGGCCGCACTGGCCATCTCTTGCGTCACTGCCATGGCCCAGACCGCAACGCCCCTGCTGTTCAAGATCGTCACGGTGCGCGACGAGATCCTTGTCGCCGTGCCGCCGGACGAGGCCGGGGCTCCGCGCCCCGAGGCGGCCGCCATCGGCCAGGCCCTGGCCGCCAAGGGCGCGCTCAGCCTCTGGCAATACGCCCCGCGCAAGGGCACCGACGGCGCGCTGGAGCTGGCCCCCCGCGCCAGGATCAGCGTGCTGGCGCACGACAGCCTGCGCGTGGAGCCGTACCCGCCCGCGCTGCGGGTCGTGCCGGTGCCATAGGCCCGCCGCGCACCGCGCCGTGAGTGCCTGTCCACGTTCCCCATGCGGGTCCGCACGCCTGCGCTGACAGGGTCGGCTGCCACCGGGCTCACCCGCGCCTGCGCGCTGGCGCTCGGGGCGCTGGCCGCGCTGTGCGGCTGCGACGGCAGTGCCACGGGCTACCAGCGCGGCTGGGCGGGCGCCTGGACCTACGGCGGCGCGGCCCTTGCCCCGGCCGACCCGGCCACGTTCCAGCCGCTCTCGCCGCACTTCGGGCGCGACGCGCGGCAAGGCTACTGCCGGGGCAGTGCCGTGGAGGGCAGCGAGGGCGCCACGTTCGAGGCGCTGTCGGAGCACGAGGCGCGCGACGGCCGCGCGGTCTACTACTGCAGCACCTACCGCAAGGCGCAGGAGTACTGGGCCTACCAGCACCTGCGCATCGCCACCATTCCCGGCGCCGACGCGGCCAGCTACCGCGTGCTGGCCCACCGCCATGCCCGCGACCGGCACCGCGCCTACGACCGGGGCCAGCCCTTCGCGGTGCGCGATGCGGCCAGCTTCGAGCCGCTCAGCCCCCGCTTCGCGCGCGATGCGCAGCGCGGTTATTTCGAGCATGCCGACATCCCCGGCAGCCACGGCGCAAGCTTTGCGCTGATGGACGAAGACGATCCCGGCTACGCCCGCGACCGCGCGCACGCCTGGCACGGCCACATCGAGGTCAACCAGCCGAACCGGGGCCCGCACCCGGTGCTGCGCCCCTTGCAGGGCGCCGACATGGCCACGCTGCGCGCCCTGGGGCGGGGCTACGCGGCCGATGCGCGGCGGGTGTGGTACCAGGGCGAGCCGCTGGCGCGGGCGGATGCGGCCAGCTTCACGGTGCTGACCGAGGCGACCGCGGAGGTGGACGCACGCGACCGCGCGCAGGCATGGCAGCGCGGGCGGGCCGTTGCGGGCAACGATCCAGGCCCCAGCCCCGGCGTGAGGTGAGGCACGCCGTGTCCCCACCCGCCGCCCTCCAGGGGCAGGGGCCTGCCGCGCGTTGCCAGGGCCCGAAGGCCACCGGCGGGCGGAACAACGCCGCCCGCCCCCGTCACTGCGCCGCGCGCGCGGCCTCCACATGCGCCTTCACCCGCTGCGCCAGGGCCATGTCGCCCGGGGTTTCGGGGCTCCACCTGTCGATGGCGCGGGGCTGTTCATCGGCGTCCACGGCGGTGTACACCGCCACGCAATGCAGCACCTCGTGCTGCGGCTCGCCATGGATGCCGCCGCTGCGCACCTCCACGGCCAGGTGCATGCCGGTCTCGGTGGTGAAGGCCAGGCGCGCATGCACTTCCACCAGGTCTCCGGGCCGGATGGGGCGCACGAAGTGCGCGCCGCCCACGAACTCGGTGATGCAGGGGCCCTTGGCCCAGGCGCTCGCACAGGCAAAACCCGCCTCGTCCACCCAGCGCAGCACGGTGCCGCCGGGCACCCGCCCCGCCTGCGGCAAGGTGCTTTGAGACGCCAGGAAACGCAGGGTGAGGGATTGCATGCCGGGGTGCTCCACGGGAGTTGGTGGGCCATTATTCTCCAGCCCCTGGCGGCGGCGCGGGGCGGTGCGCGGGCCGCCCCCCTCGAAGGCGCGCGCACCCGCATCTTGACCTGAGTCAAAACCCTGCGGGCGACAGTTGCCTACATTGCGTAACAACTCTGCGGGCCCCTGCGACACCGGGCCCGCCCAGCCGGGGCAATGGCCGCCCCCGCCGACCCGGCCTTCCCTACCCGCACGCCCAGCGTGTCTTCTGCCATGTCACTGCTTCACCGACTGAACCTGCTCGAGAAATTCCTCATCCTGGGAACCATCGGGTTGATGATGAGCGCGCTTCCCACATACCTGTATGTGTCCGATGCGCTGCGCGCCATCGGCCACGCCCGGCAGGAGGCCCGGGGCGTGCCGCCCGCGCAGGCGCTGACCCGCGTGGTGCAGCTGGTGCAGGTGCACCGGGGGCTGTCGGCGGGCATGTTCGGCGGCGACGAGTCGCTGGCGACGCGGCGCCCCGCCGCCCGCGACGCGGTGGAAAAAGCCCTGGCCGACGCCGCCGCGCACTTCGCGGCAGCCCAGGTGCCGGCGCAGCAGATGGCCGCCTGGACCGATGCCCAGCAGGCCTGGCGCACGCTGGAGCAGGCGGTGGCCGCCCGCAGCATCGGGCTGGCGCAAAGCACGGCGCAGCACACCCAGCTCATCGCCGCGCTGCTGCAGCTGACCGAGTCGCTGGTGCACGCCTACGGCCTGCAGGTGGACCCCGAGGCACCGACGCATGCGCTGATCCAGGCATCGCTGGTGCAGGCGCCGCAGCTGGGCGAGAACCTGGGCATGCTGCGCGCCCAGGGCGCCGGGGCGCTCGGCCGTGGCGAACTCTCGCCCCAGGGCAAGGGCCAGCTGCTCGTGCTGCAGCAGCGGGTGGCGGAGCTGCAGGCCGACACCTTCCGCGGCCTCGGCCGCGCCCTGCAGGGCAATGCGCAGTTCAAGCAGGCGCTGGGCAGCGGGGTGCAGGCCATCCAGGGCCAGATCCAGCAGTCGCTGCAGCTGGCCGAGCGCGAGGTGATGAACGCCGGCGAGCTCAAGTTCGCCTCCAAGGATTACTTTGACGCGTTCACCCGCACCATCGATGCGCTCAACACGCTCAATGCACAGTCGCTGTCGAGCCTGGACCAGGCCCTGCAAGACCGCGTGAGCGCGCTGCAGCGCCGGCTGCTGTGGGTGGCGCTCGCCCTCGCCGTCACGCTCTCGGCCACCAGCGCCATGGCCCTGGTGTTCGTGCGCTCCATGACGGGGCCGCTTTCGCAGGCCGTGGCGCTGTCGCGCGCCGTGGCCCAGGGCGACCTGAGCGGCAGCGCGCTGGCCCACGGCACCAACGAGGTCGGCCAGCTGCTGGAGGCCCTGATGCAGATGCGCGCCCAGCTCACGCAGGTGGTGCGCCAGGTGCGCAACGGATCGGAGAGCGTGGCCACGGCCAGCGTGCAGATCGCGCAGGGCAACAGCGACCTGTCGGCCCGCACCGAAAGCCAGGCCAGCGCGCTGGAGGAAACCGCCGCGTCGATGGAACAGCTCAGCTCCACCGTGCGCCAGAACGCCGACAGCGCGCACCAGGCCAGCACGCTGGCCCACAGCGCGAGCACCGTGGCCGTGCAGGGCGGCGAGGTGGTGGCCCAGGTGGTGGACACCATGCAGGGCATCAACGCCTCGTCGCAGAAGATCTCGGACATCATCGGCGTGATCGACTCCATCGCGTTCCAGACCAATATCCTCGCGCTCAACGCCGCCGTCGAGGCGGCCCGCGCGGGCGAACAGGGCCGGGGCTTCGCGGTGGTCGCGTCGGAGGTGCGCTCGCTGGCCGGGCGCAGCGCCGAGGCGGCGCGCGAGATCAAGGCCCTCATCAGCGCCAGCGTGGAGCGCGTGGAGCAGGGCACGGCCCTGGTGGACCGCGCGGGCACCACGATGAACGAGGTGGTGACCGCCATCCGCCGCGTGACGGACATCGTGGGCGAAATCAGCACTGCCAGCCATGAACAGTCGCTGGGCGTGGCCCAGGTGGGCGAGGCCGTGACGCAGATGGACCAGGTCACGCAGCAGAACGCCGCGCTGGTGGAAGAAATGGCCGCCGCCGCCGGCAGCCTCAAGGTGCAGGCCGAAGACCTGGTGCACGTGGTGTCGGTGTTCCGGCTGGGCGACGAAGGCCAGGGCCAGCACAGGGCGCTGCGCCCGGCAAAATCGCTACAAATTCAGTAGCTATTGGCGCTTATCCATCTATCGCTGGCGGCCAATTTCATTCAGATTCTGCGCCCCTATTCCCCTGGGGGCTGAGCCGCAGCGGCCGGCCCCGCCAGCGGCAGCACCAGCCGCGCGCGCAGGCCCTGGCCGGGAGCGCTGTGCAGCTCCAGCGCTCCCCCATGGGCGCGCGCCACGCGCTCGGCAATCGCCAGGCCCAGCCCGGCCCCGGGAACACCCGCGCGCGCCGCGCCGCCGCCACGCGCGAAAGGCTGGCGCATGTGGTCCAGCTCTTTGGCGTCCATGCCGGTGCCGTGGTCGGCCACCTCGATCCACGCCTGCTGCGCGCTGCCGCCCGTGCGCAGCACCACCGGGGCGGCGCCGTGGCGCCAGGCGTTTTCCACGAGGTTGTCCAGCGCACGGCGCAGCGCCTGCGGGCGCACGGGCAGGTTGGGCAGGTTGGGCAGGCCGCCCAGTTCCAGCGCCAGCACACGGCCGTGGTCGGCCTGCGCTTCGGCCACGGCCTGGGCCAGGTCGTTGAGCGATGCGGTGGCGGGCGCCTCGGCCTCGCCCGCGTCAGCGCCCACCCGCGCAAAGTCCAGGAACTGGCCCACGATCGCATCCATCTCGTCGATGCTGCGCGCCATGCTGGCCGCCAGCGGCGCATCCACCTGTGCCCCGGCGATCTCCACGCCCAGGCGCAGCTTGGTCAGCGGCGTGCGCAGGTCGTGCGACACACCGGCCAGCATCAGCGCGCGCTCGTGGTCGGCGGCGGCCAGGCTCTGCGCCATCTGGTTGAAACTGCGGCCCACGGTGGCGATTTCTTCGGGCCCGGCCTCGGGCAGCACCGCGGGTGTCTGGCCCCGCGCGAGCTGCCGCGCCGCCGCCACCACCTGGGCCAGCGGCTGGTGGATGTGGCGCTGCAGCCACCACGCGCCCAGCAGCGCCAGCAGCATGCTGGCCAGCGTGGCCACCAGCCAGGCCCCGGTGAACTCGCGCGTGGGGAACACGCTGGGCAGGTTGAGCCAGTAGTCAGCGCCCTCGTGCACCATGCGCAGGGCCAGCACGCCGGTGCTGTCGCGGCGCCACAGGGGCTGCGGGCTCTGCGCAGGCGCATCACCCACACCCAGGCGGCGGGCCACCGCCTGCACAAACTGCCGCTCCAACGGCGACAGCAGCGCGCGCCGCGCTGCGCTTTCCGGCGCAACGGGCGGCGTGGCCAATGCGGCCTGCCGGTTGAACGCCTCTACAAACGCCACACGCTGCGCCGGGGGCAGCGCCTGCAGCCCCGCCCGCAGCGCGGCCACATTGCGCGCCACGCCATCGGCCACCTGCGCCACGCGGGGCTGGAAGATCATCTGCCGCACCAGCACCGCCGCCACCAGCTGGCCCAGCACGATGAGCACGGCCATCAGCAGCAGGTTGCGCCCGAGCAGGCTGCGCGGCCAGAGCCCCCCGTGGCGGCGGGCGGGGGTTGCGGGTGCCGTCATGGCTGCCGCCCTCCGGCGGGCGCGGCGCCATCGGGCACGAACACATAGCCCACGCCCCACACGGTGCGGATGTGGCGCGGCTGGGCCGGGTCGGCCTCGATGAGTTTGCGCAGCCGCATGATCTGCACGTCAATGCTGCGGTCGGTGGCCGTGTGGTCGGGGCCATAGGCCAGGGCCATGAGCCGGTCGCGGCCCAGCGGGCGCTGAGGGTTCTGGGCCAGGGCCAGCAGCAGGGCGAATTCACCGGTGGTGAGGGGCACGTCCTCGCCGGCCCTCGCGCCCGCCCGCTCCAGCCGCCGTTCAGTCGGCAGCAACACGAAGTCGCCGAACGTCAGGCGTCCGTGCATTCCCTGCGGCCCGGTGTGCGCGCCCAGCATGCGCTGGCGTCGCACCATGGCCTGGATGCGGGCCAGGAGCTCGCGCGGGTTGAAGGGCTTGGGCAGGTAGTCGTCCGCCCCCATTTCCAGGCCCACGATGCGGTCCACCGGGTCGCCACGCGCGGTGAGCATCAGGATGGGAATGGTCTCGCCCTGCGCACGCAGGCGGCGGCAGATGGCCAGGCCGTCTTCGCCCGGCATCATCACGTCCAGCACCAGCACATCAAACCTCTCGCGCTGCAGCAGCACGTCGAGCGGGCCCGCGCCCTCCACCGTGCGCACGGCGTAGCCCTGGTCGCTCAGGTAGCGCTGCAGCAGGGCGCGCAGGTCGGGCTCGTCATCGGCGACCAGGATCTTGGCCAGGGTGTCGGTCATGGGCAGGGAGCAACGTGGCAGGTGAAGGCGGCGTGGTGGCAATGGTAGGCGCTGGCGCGGGCCATGCACCCCCAGCCATGACAAGGGATGACGGGGCCGCAGGCGTTTGTCATGGTTTGTCATACATCGGCGGATTCCTGCCATCAATGGCTCACACCTGGGACCCACAGTACAGCCATGCCACGCCCCCAGGCAAACCCCAAGGAGTTGACCACCATGCCTTTGCCGACACGCCCCGCTGACAACGACCTGCTGCAACGCCCCGCACTGGCAGCGGGTGTGTTGGTGTTCTCCACCCTCGCCACCCTGGGGCTGAGCGCCGTGCTGGCGCTGGCCGCCCCCACCGAAGCGCAGGCCCGCACCCGCCGCAGCGTGGAACACAACGCCGATGGCAGCACCACCGCCCGCACCGGTGTGGCCCGCAGCGGCCCGAATGGCGCGGTGCTGCGCGGGCGCACAGCCACCACCGATGGGCAGGGCAACGCGAGCGTGACGGGCCGGGGCGCCGCTGTGGGTGCGCAGGGCGGAGTGGCCGAGCGCCAGGGCAGCACCACCCGCAGTGCAGACAGCAGCGCCAGCCACAGCGGCACCGTGTCCGCCCAGAATGCCCAGGGCAGCCTGCAGAGCAGCGGCGGGGCGAGCCGCAACGCCGACGGCACCGTGACGCAGGCCCGCAGCACCACCGCCACCAACGCGACGACCGGCAACAGCGTGCAGGCGCAAAGCAGCTACAGCAAGGACAACGGCTGGAGCCGCAGCGCCACCTGCTACGACGCGAGCGGCACGGCCTTGGCTTGTCCAACGCGGCCTTGACGCCCTCTGGACCCAGCTACCGCTTGCCACCCTCTGACCTCAGGAGCCTTGCCATGTCCCCGCGCCATCTTCTGACCATGACCGCCCTGGCTGCCCTCACGCTGGCCACCGCCAGCGTGCAGGCCCAGACCACCGCGCAGAACGGCGGCCGCCTGCGCGCCCTCATCGCGCAGAAGCAGGCCGCCGCCGCACCGGCCACGCTGGCCGCCGGCGTGCAGCGCATCGCCGATGTGCCCTACGGCGCCGACCCGGCGCAGCGCATGGACGTGTATGTACCCACCAGCCCCACCACAGGAACCAACAGCCTGGTGGCCAGCGCGGTGCGCGCCCCGGTCATCTTCATGGTGCACGGCGGCGGCTGGCGGCATGGCGACAAGGCCATGGGCCGCGTGGTGCAGGAGAAGGTGAACCGCTGGGTGCCCAAGGGCTTCCTCCTCATCTCCATCAACTACCGCATGCTGCCCGATGCCCCCGTGGCCGTGCAGGAGCGCGATGTGCAGGCCGCCCTCATGGCCGCGCAGCAGCGCGCGGGCACCTGGGGCGGAGACCCGAGCCGCTTCATCCTCATGGGCCACTCGGCCGGGGCCCACCTGGTGGCCCTGCTCAATGCCCGTGCCCCGCAGGCACTGCGCGAAGGCGCCTGGCCGTGGCTGGGCACGGTGTCACTCGACAGCGCCATGATGAACGTGCCCGCCCGCATGCGCGCCCCGCACCTGCCGCTGTATGACGACGCATTCGGCGCTGACCCTGCGTATTGGGTGGCCATGTCGCCCTTGCACCAATGGACGGCGGGCGCCCCGCCGATGCAGATGGTGTGCTCGACCCAGCGGGCTGACGACCCCTGCCGGCAATCCGATGCCATGGCCCGCCATGTGCGCCACCAGGGCGGCCGCGCCGAGGTGCTGCCGCAGGACCTGGACCATGGCGAAATCAACGCCCAACTGGGCCTGGACAGCGACTACACCCGGGCCGTGGAGACCTTCATGGGATCGCTGGACGCCGAGGTGGCCCGCCGCCTGCAGTGATGTAGCGGCAATTTGCTACCAAATCAATAGCTCATAACGCTTGATAGATAAGCGCTAGCAGCCATTTTCATTCAGATTTCGCCCGCAGGTAGGGCGCCAGGTAACGCCCCGTATGGCTTGCCGGGTTGGCCGCCAGGTCCTCGGGCGTGCCCACCCCCACCACGGTGCCGCCGCCGGCGCCACCTTCAGGCCCCATGTCGATGAGCCAGTCGGCCGTCTTGATGACGTCCAGGTTGTGCTCGATGATGACGATGGTGTTGCCCGCGTCGCGTAGCTGGTGCAGCACCTTGAGCAGCAGGTCGATGTCCGCGAAGTGCAGGCCGGTGGTCGGTTCGTCCAGGATGTAGAGCGTGCGGCCGGTGTCGCGCTTGGAGAGTTCCTGCGCCAGCTTCACGCGCTGCGCCTCGCCGCCCGAGAGCGTGGTCGCCGCCTGGCCCAGGCGGATGTAGGAGAGCCCCACGTCCAGCAGCGTCTGCAGCTTGCGCGCGATGGCCGGCACGTCCTTGAAGAACGCGTGCGCGTCCTCCACGGTGAGCTCCAGGATCTGCGCGATGTTCTTGCCCTTCCACAGAACTTCCAGCGTCTCGCGGTTGTAGCGCTGGCCGTGGCACACGTCGCAGGGCACGTACACGTCGGGCAGGAAGTGCATCTCCACCTTCACCACGCCATCGCCCTGGCAGGCCTCGCAGCGGCCACCCGCCACGTTGAAGCTGAAACGCCCGGGGCCATAGCCGCGCTCCTTGGCGGTGTTCACCTCGGCCATGAGTTCGCGGATCGGCGTGAACAGGCCGGTGTAGGTGGCCGGGTTGCTGCGCGGCGTGCGGCCGATGGGGCTCTGGTCGACGTTGATGACCTTGTCGAAGTACTCGATGCCCACGATCTCTTCGTGCGCGGCGGGCTCTTCGTGGGCGCGGTAGATCTGGCGCGCCACGGCGGCGTACAGTGTGTCGTTGACCAGGGTGCTCTTGCCCGAGCCCGAGACGCCCGTCACGCAGGTGAGCAGGCCCACGGGGAAGTCCACGGTCACGTTCTGGAGGTTGTTGCCCGTGGCGCCCGCCACGCGCAGCGCCTGCACCGCGCCCTGGCGCGCGTGGTGTTCGGCCATGCGCTCGGCGCGGCGCTTGCTGGCCTCGGTCTGCGGAAAGCGCGACTTGCCCTTGGCCTCCACCACTGGCGCCGCCTGCTCCACCACCGGCAGCCAGGGCGTGCGCCGCTTCGGCACGGCGATGGACAACGTGCCCGACAGGTACTTGCCGGTCAGCGATTCAGGGTGGCTGCGCACCGCGTCGTACGTGCCCTGCGCCATCACGCGGCCGCCGTGCACGCCGGCGCCCGGGCCCATGTCGATCACGTGGTCGGCCGCGCGCATCATGTCCTCGTCGTGCTCGACCACGATCACGCTGTTGCCGATGTCGCGCAGGTGCTGCAAGGTGGCGATGAGCCGGTCGTTGTCGCGCTGGTGCAGGCCGATGCTGGGCTCGTCGAGCACGTACATCACGCCGGTGAGGCCCGAGCCGATCTGCGACGCGAGGCGGATGCGCTGCGCCTCGCCGCCCGACAGCGTCTCGGCGCTGCGGTCCAGGCTCAGATAGTTCAGGCCCACATCGTTGAGGAACTGCAGCCGCGTGGTGATCTCGCGCACCACCTTGTCGGCGATCTCGGCCTTGGCGCCCGTGAGCGTGAGCGCCTGGAACCAGCCGTGCGCGGCGCTGAGCGTGGCGTGGCTCACCTCGAAGATCGCGCGGGCCTGCGCGCCCTCGCCCACCTTCACGTGGCGCGCCTCGCGGCGCAGGCGGGTGCCGTGGCATTCCGGGCAGGGCTGGCTGCTGCGGTAGCGGGCCAGGTCCTCGCGCACCACGACCGAATCGGTCTCGCGGTAGCGCCGCGCCATGTTGGGCAGGATGCCTTCGAACGGGTGCTTCTTGGTGTAGACCTTGCCCTTGTTGGCGCCACTGTCCAGGATGTAGCTGAACGCGATCTCGTCCTCGCCCGAGCCGTGCAGCACGGCATGCTGCACGGCGGCGGGCAGCGACTCGAACGGCGCCTCCACGTCGAAACCGTAGTGCCGCCCCAGACTCTCCAGCATCGCGAAGTAGTAGCCGTTGCGCCGGTCCCAGCCCTTGATGGCGCCGCTGGCCAGGCTCAAGCCGGGGAAGGCCACCACGCGCGCCGCATCGAACACCTCGCGCTGGCCGATGCCGTCGCACGCCGGGCAGGCGCCCATGGGCGAGTTGAACGAGAACAGGCGCGGCTCCAGCTCGGCCAGCGAGTAGCTGCACACCGGGCAGGCGAACTTGCTGCTGAACAGGTGCTCCCGGCCCGTGTCCATCTCCAGCGCGAGCACGCGGCCGTTGCCGTCGTTGCCGCCCACGCGCAGCACGGCCTCGATGCTCTCGGCCAGGCGCTGCTGCATCTCGGGGCGCACCTTCAGGCGGTCGATCACCACGTCGATGCTGTGCTTCTCGGTCTTCTTGAGCGCGGGCAGGCTCTCGTATTCGTAGATGGTGCCGTCCACGCGAAAGCGGATGTAGCCCAGCGCCTGCATCTGCGTGAAGAGCTCGGTGAACTCGCCCTTCTTCTCGCGTGCCACGGGGGCCAGCAGCATGAGGCGCGTGTCCTCGGGCAGCGCCAGCACGGCGTCCACCATCTGGCTCACGGTCTGCGCGGCCAGCGGCAGGCCGTGGTCGGGGCAGTAGGGCGTGCCCGCGCGGGCGTACAGAAGGCGCAGGTAGTCGTGGATCTCGGTCACCGTGCCCACGGTGGAGCGCGGGTTGTGGCTGGTGGCCTTCTGCTCGATGCTGATGGCGGGCGACAGGCCCTCGATCAGGTCCACGTCGGGCTTGTCCAGCCGCCCGAGGAACTGCCGCGCATAGGCCGACAGGCTCTCCACATACCGCCGCTGGCCCTCTGCATACAGCGTGTCGAACGCCAGGCTCGACTTGCCCGAGCCCGACAGCCCCGTGATCACCACGAGCTGGTTGCGCGGGATGTCCAGGTCGATGTTCTTGAGGTTGTGCGTGCGCGCGCCGCGGATGCTGATGCGCTGCTCGCGCAGGGCATTGGCGAGGTAACGGCCAGCGTCGGACGGGGCAGCGGGCTCGGGGAGCGGGGCGGAAGGGGGGTTCACGGTGGGCGCGGCTCTGTGCAGGGAAACCCACCATGATAGGCCAGGCCCGCCGCGCCGGTGGGTGGCGGCCGTCATGCCATTAACATGGCGCCAAGTTCATCCGCACATTCCACCCCAGTGTCCGATCCCACCCTCCATATCCATGCCCAGGCGCTCACCGTCACCCGCAAGGAGCGCGAACAGCTCGGCGGCCACCCCGGACGGGTCATCTGGCTCACCGGCCTGTCCGGGGCCGGCAAGTCGACCATCGCCAACGCGCTGGAAGGCGAACTCCATCGCCAGGGCAAACGCACCTACATCCTGGATGGCGACAACATCCGGCAGGGCCTGAACCGGGACCTGGGCTTCTCCGACGCGGACCGGGCGGAGAACATCCGCCGCATCGCGCAGGTGGCCCGGCTGTTCGTGGATGCGGGGGTAATCGTCGTGGTGGCCTTCATCTCGCCCTTTCGCGCCGAACGCCAGGCGGCCCGGGACCTGTTCGCGGCGGGGGATTTCGTGGAGATCTTCGTCGACGTTCCACTCGCGCTCGCAGAGCAGCGGGACCCCAAAGGCCTGTACCGGAAGGCCCGCACGGGCGAGCTGCGCCAGTTCACCGGCATTGATTCCCCGTACGAGGCGCCGCTGGCCCCGGAGCTGGTGCTGCCCACCGCCGAGCTCACGCCCCGCGAGTGCGTGCAGCGGATCTGCGGCCTGCTGTGAGCCTGCCGCCGCCGTCCGGCAGGGCACCGCCATGGTCCGCTGAACCGGCACCGCGCCGCCCGCGCACCGGCAGGGGCCTGCCGCCAGGCGCCGCCCCCGCAGAGGCCTTCGGCCCCCTTCGCTCGCCCCTGCGGACAGGCGCTTGCGCGCAATGGGCGAAAATCCCCGCTTTACCCGCCCCATAGGGCACCACCGTGCCGGAATCCTCTTCCCCTTCTTTTTTGGGCGCCGCCCCGCAGCCCCCGTCCCCGCCGCCTTCCGACAACGCAATGACACCGCTGGAGCGCCGCTCCAGCGTGAGTCTGGCGCTGATCTTCGCGCTGCGCATGCTGGGCCTGTTCCTGGTCCTGCCGGTTTTCGCGCTGGAGGCACGCAAGTACCCCGGCGGGGACGATCCGGCGCTGGTGGGACTGGCCATGGGCATCTACGGTCTCACGCAGGCGCTGCTGCAGCTGCCGCTGGGCATGGCCTCCGACAGGTTCGGGCGCAAGCGCGTGATCGTGCTGGGGCTTTTGGTGTTCGCCGCCGGCAGCCTGCTGGCGGCGCTGGCCGATTCGCTCACGGGCCTGCTCGCGGGCCGCGCGCTCCAGGGCGCGGGGGCCGTGTCGGCCGCCGTGACCGCCCTGCTGGCCGACCAGACGCGCGACGCCGTGCGCACCAAGGCCATGGCGCTGGTGGGCGGCAGCATCGGCCTGATGTTCGCCGTGGCGCTGGTGGCGGCCCCCGTGCTGGCGGCCCACATCGGGCTGGCGGGCCTGTTCGGCCTGACCTGCGCCCTCGCACTGGCCGGGGTGGCGGTGGTGATCTGGTGGGTGCCTGCGGAGCCCGCGCGGCACGGCGATGCCGCACGGGGCCGCCTGGCCGACGTGTGGAGCCACCCGGATCTGCTGCGCCTGAACCTGGGCGTGTTCGTTCTGCACACCGTGCAGCTATCGATGTGGGTGGCCGTGCCGGCCCTGCTGGTGCAGGCCGGCCTCGCCAAGGACCACCACTGGCAGGTCTACCTGCCCGCCGTGGTGCTGTCGTTCGGGGCCATGGGCGGGCTCTTCGCGCTGGAACGCGCCGGCAGGCTGCGCGCGGCGCTGCTGGGCGCCATCGCGCTGGTGCTGCTCGTGCAGGTGGGCCTGGGCACGCTGGCGTCCAGCGCCGCGCCGCCGACGCTGTGGGTGCTGGGGCCGCTGCTGTTCGTCTTCTTCTGCGGGTTCAACGCGCTGGAGGCCAGCCAGCCCAGCCTGGTCTCGCGCATGGCGCCGCCCCAGCTGCGTGGCGCCGCGCTGGGCAGCTACAACACGCTGCAGTCGCTGGGGCTGTTCGCCGGCGGCGCGCTGGGCGGCGCGCTGGTGAAATGGGCCGGGGCTCCGGGCCTGTTCGCGGCGACCGCCGCACTCACGGCCCTGTGGCTGGCGCTGACCTGGCCGCTGCGGCCCGTGGGCCGCGGCGGCCATTGAGCACAACAAGCGGCGGCGGGCCTGGGCACGGCCGGGCGCTGCCGGGTGGGGGCTTCCATTGCCCCCCGCTTGCGGCACAATGGCGCGTTTGGCGCCCGGAAACTCTCTCCAAATCCGGCGCTTTGTTACTTCCTTAAGGCAAAGACAGCACCATGGCATCCGTAAACAAAGTCATCATCGTCGGCAACCTGGGCCGCGACCCTGAAATGCGCACTTTCCCCAGTGGCGACCAGGTGGCCAACGTGACGATCGCCACCACCGACAAGTGGAAAGACAAGCAGTCTGGCGAAATGCGGGAAGCCACGGAATGGCACCGCGTGGTCTTCAACGGCCGCCTCGCCGAGATCGCCGGCCAGTACCTGCGCAAGGGCTCGCAGGTGTACGTCGAAGGCTCCCTGCGCACGCGCAAGTGGACCGACCAGAGCGGCGTGGAAAAGTACAGCACCGAAATCCGCGCCGACCAGATGCAGATGCTGGGCAGCCGCCAGGGCATGGGCGGCCAGGGTGGTGGTGGCCAGCAGGGCGGCGGCTATGACGATGGCGGCTACGGCGGCGGCGACCAGGGCGGCGGCTATGACCAGGCCCCCCGCCGCGCCGCGCCCGCGCCGCGCCCCATGGCGGCACCCGCCCAGCGCCCCGCCCCCGCCCCCGCACCCGCGGCCCAGGCACCGCGCGCGGCCTCGGGCTTTGACGACATGGATGACGACATCCCGTTCTGATGGACCCACCCCTCTTGCAATGACCCGGCCAGGGGCCCGCAGCACGGACGCTGCGGGCCCTTTTTTTTTGCCCCGGCGGGCGCCGCGCGGCGCTTTTACACCGGCCGCGGCGCCGCCCACCCCGCCACTTTGTCCAGTGCGGCACCGCCGCAACGGGGCCAACACTTTTTTACATCCGGCGCGCCCAACTCGAAGATCATCTCGTCCTTGCCGGCCGCTGCATCCAGCAGCGGCGGCAATTTCAGCCTGTATCCACAACATTCAAGCAAGAACGAGAGAGAGGGAACGTCATGCCAGGATTCGTCCGCAAGATTCTGATTTTCATCACCGGCTACGCATGGCTGCTGCTGCTGGCCGGCCCGGGCCTGATCGGCCTGTCGCTGTACAGCGGCTGGAAGGCCGAGGGCGACCATGCCTACGCGGCGCGCGAGAGCCTGCAGTCCGTGGCAGGCACCGTGACGCAGGCGTCCGAGGTGACGGTCAAGCGCAAGCGCCGCTCCACCAAGAAGTACTACGAAATCAGCGTGAAGCCCGATGCCGCGGGCGCCGAGGAGCGCAAGCTGCGCATCGACTACAGCACGCCCCAGCAGCTGGTTGGCAACCTCATTGACGAGAAGATCACCGCCCTGGTGGACAAGAGCGACAGCGACCTGGTGTACGAAGTGGCGGTCGATGGCAAGCCCGTGATCAGCTACGAGGCGACCCGGCAGCGCCTGCAGGCCGAGGCGGCCTCCTCCGCACGGTCCTTCAGCGGCGCGGGCACCTGGATCTTCGCGATTGTGCTCACCCTGCTGGGCGCCTTGGGCGTGTGGTGCAACCGCAAGCTGCGCGCCGCCGACCAGGAGCAGCAGCTCAGCGCTGCCTGAGAATTTTTCACAGAGAGGGAGGGAGGGGCGCTGTGGCCATGCCCTTCCCCTGTTTTCACAACGATCCAATGGAGGAATGCGCCATGAACCCCAATGCACTGACCCCTTCGACGCCCGAGGGCGCGCCGTTTGAACGGCGCGACTTCATCGTCTCCACCTACAAGCACCTGGGCGCCGCCATGCTGGCCTTCGTGGTGCTTTCCGCCGTGCTGATGGCGACCGGCTTTTCCGGCGCAACGGCCAAGATGCTGCTGGGCAGCGGCAACAAGTTCCTGTGGCTGGGCGTCATGGGCGCGTTCATGCTCGTGGGCTGGCTGGCCTCGTACATGGCCGACAACTCTGAAAACCCGCAAACACAGCTGATGGGCCTGGGCCTGTACGTGCTGGCCGAAGGCCTGATCTTCGCGCCGATGTTCGGCATCGCGCAGATCGTGGCCCCCGGCGCCATCGGGGCGGCGGCCTTCATCACGCTGCTGCTGGTGGGCGCGCTCACCTGGACGGCGTTCACCACCAAGACCGACTTCTCGTTCCTGGGCGGCATCCTGAAGGTGGGGGGCCTGGTGGCCCTGGGCACCATCATTGCCGGCGCCATCTTCGGCTTCAAGCTGGGCATCTGGTTCTCCGGGATCATGGTGCTGTTCGCGGGCGCCTGCGTGCTGTACGACACCTCGCGCATCATCCACGACTACCCCGCCGACCGCCCTGCGGGCGCCGCGCTGCACCTGTTCGCCTCGATCGCGCTGATGCTCTGGTACGTGCTGCGCATCCTGATCAGCCTGGCGACCAACGACGACTGAGCCGAGCCGCCCGCGCGGCCCGCAAGGCCGGACTCCCGCCCGGAGTCCGGCCTTTTTTGTTGAGTGGCCACAGATGGAGGCAAGAAAACCGCCTCACCCCTTGCTGGCAAAGCGCCAGAAGCTACAAAAACAATAGCAAACCAGTACACGCCACGCCGTGCGCCCTGCCGGCCGCGGGATGCGCCGGGCCGCCGCGCCCCGCCCAGCAAGCCCGCAGCCCCTTGCGGTGCCCCATTTCCCATCGTCCTTTGGGCCTGCTGCTGGCACAATTGGACACCGCCAGCCAGCCTGCATGCCGCGCATGCGCGCCGGCTGGCGCGCCGAGTGCGCCTTGCGCCATGCCCCGGTGCGGAGGTCTCCAGCACTGCGGCAGGTGCCGTGCTTGCGCACCCGCGCCACCCACCTGCCACCCACTGATCTTTCTTTCTGTCCATCATGCGCAAATCTCTTTGGCTTTCTTTGTCCTGTGCGGCCTTGCTCGCCAGTTGCGGCGGCGGCTCCTCCGATGGAGCGGATGTGGGCCCCGCCCCGGGGGTTCAGCAGTTCCCTGGCGGCGTGTGGGAAGGCACGGTGGGCACGGGCGCGGCGCAGCGCCAGGTCGTGGGCTACATCGATCCGGGTCCGATGGGTACCGGCGGGGAGTTCTACCTGGCGCGCGAAGCTCCTGGCGCGGCGGGCTTCGATGCGCTCTACGGGCGCCTGAATGTCAACGTCACCGCGGTGCTGGCCACCGGCGTGACGTATTTCTCGGTGCAGGACGGCAAATTCGCCACCGGCCTGACGCTGCGCGGAACGGCATCGAACAGCGGCAAGATCGGCCGCACCGACGGCATCAGCGGCAACTACAGCGATCCGGCGCAGACGGCGGCCGCCTCCGGCGCCGTGGTGCCGTTGAAGCTCTCGTACAGCAGCCTCAATTTCCACACCGCGACCGCCACGCTGATCGAGGGCACCTACCGGGGCACGGGCCTGTTTGGCGGCGGATGGGTGCTCACCGTCACTCCCCAGGGCCAGCTCTCGGGCCGCATTGGCGGCTGCCTGGTCACGGGCTCGGCAACGCCCCGCGCCGCGGGCTCGCCCCTGTACTCGCTCACGCTGAACCTCTCCGGCGACACGACCTCCTGCGGGGCCAGCGGCACCCAGCAGTCCGGCATCGCCGTGCTGCGCTTCGACGCGGCGGGCGTACCCAACGGCATCTGGGCGTTCACGCGCAACGCAACGGGCCCCGACAACACCTACACCCTCAACGGCATCGCCGACCCGCGCACCACGACGCCGCCCTCGGCCACGCCGCTGTCCGTGGCGGGCAACTGGCAGGGCGCCTTCACGCTGCCCACAGGCGTGATTGGCGACACGTCCGTCTGGGGCAGCGTGCTCCCGGATGGCGGCCTGTTCTTCTACACCAACAGCAGCCTGGACCACAATGCGCTGTACGGTCGGCTCATCCGCTACGCGAACAACGCGACGAACAACCGCTTCGTGACCGCGAACGACGGGGTGTTCTTCAACCGGCTGCTGGCCAACACGGGCGCCTACAACGAGTCCGTGCTGATCGACGGCACGCTGCAAAGCGCCACGGGCTCCAGCACCGCCAGCCTGTTCACCGGCACCTTCAGCTACCCCACCCAGCCCGGCGGCGCCCCGACCCGCTTCAGCGTCCAGCCCGACCCCCTGTATGCGCTGCCCGCCGGCAAGGTGCCCACCACGGCCCTGATCGTCGGCACCTACAAGATGGCAGGCACCGGCTTTGGCGGTGACACCACGACGCTCACGGTCTTCGCCGATGGCGCGATCACGGGCCTGACCACCAGCGGCTGCGAGGTCGCGGGCAAGCTCCTGGGCGAACTCGGCAGCGGCCTGAACCTGTACCGCGTGGAGGCGTTCGGCTACCTCAACAGCCCGAATGCCCCCATCACCTGCGGCCTGTCGTCCGGCCCGCCGCAGTCCGGTTCAGCGGCTGCGCAGTTCGACGCCAACGGCAACGTGGTCGGCCTGCGTATCCTGACCGCCGGGCTGTCCGTCGCGGGATCGCGCGCCCACACGGTGTTTGTGGGCGCCAAGCAGGCCACGCCCTGAAGGTAAGGGGGTGGCACTCTGCCGCAAGACGGGGGCCACCCGCCGGCCCCTCGACGGCTTGTGCATGCGATGCCTTGCGTGCGTGCAGGCAGGCTGAGGCACACAGGTAGGTAGGCTGGCAAGCAGGCCACACGCGTGGCCGCCAGCAACAAAAAGGCCCGCCGCACTTCATGTGCGGCGGGCCTTTTTGTTGCCTGCAGAAAGCTGGTGGGCCCTCTGGGAAGTTCTGTGGCCTCAGTAGCTATAGGGCGACCGCAGCGGGTTGACCGGGAAGGCCTGCAGGCCGCTGTAGGGCTGGAACGCGTACCGCACATACAGGCCCCCCGCGAATTCGCGGTAGTTGCGCGCGTTGTTGAGCGACAGGTGCCCGCCCAGGAACACCTGCGGGTGCATCTGGTACTCCATGGCGGCGCCCAGGTTGTAGCCCAGGCCCGTGCGGGACTGGCCGGGGTAGATGGCGGTGGCGCCGGTTTCGCCGAAGGCCAGCGCGTCGCTGGCCGCCTGGACGGCACTGGCCTGCCGCGACGGGCTGTTGGGGAAGTACGGTGCCGCGTCTTCCTTGAAGTACTGCACGCCCACCGAGCCCTTGAGCTGGTAGGACAGGCGGCCATTGCGCTGCGCCCATTCGACCGGAATGCCGAAGGACACGAATTGCTGCGGGCTGAAGTACCCGCCGTGGCCCACGGTGAAGTAGCGCAGGTTGCGCTGGTACGACAGGCCCGTGAAACTCAGGCCGGCCGTGAGGTCCTCGTTGGAGGTGCGGTGCACATGCCAGTACATGCCGCCGCCCAGTTCGGCCCGCGCATTGCTGCGCACACGGGTGCCGGTCAGGCCGTGCAGCGAGCCGTAGCCGTACACGCCCAGCTCGCCATCGTCCCAGGTGAGGTCCAGGCGCCCGCCCGTGGCCGACACCCCCCCCCAGCGGTCTCCCGTGCGCGCATCGCGGGCACCGGCGAACGACAGCAGGCTGTCGGTCACCGGGCGGCGCGACAGGTCTCCCGCCACGGTGAGGTTGTCGGTGAGGGCCGTGCGGTATCGCACGCCGGCCGTGACGTCCGACTGGCCGAAGCCCAGCGGCGTGCTGCCGATGTCGGCCCGGAAGCCGCCGTTTTCATAGCCCACGCTCAGCCCGATGCCGCTGTCGCTCTGCGACCCCGCCGCGCGCTCGGGCATGTCCAGCGCGGTGACCGGGCCGCCGCCAAAGCGGCTGACGGTGCCGTACGGAGACCCGGGCGATCCCGCGCTGGCGCCCGTGGGGGTCACGCCCAGGAGCAGGTGCCCGTCGCCCACGCTCATCTTCAGCTGGACGGGGGCTTCGATCTCGGAATGCTGGCTCATGCCCGCCTCGCCCTGCCGGGCACGCGCCGTGGCACCGACCGAGAAGCTGGATATCTGGCTTTGCTGGACTTCCCGCAGCTCGTCGCGGGCCGTACGGGGCCGCGCAGGGTCCGGCACGTTGCCCATCCCGGCCGTGGCCCAGGCCGAGGGAGCCGCCGCGGCAGGCGCACCACCGCGCTGCAGCGGCTGGGGTGCCGCCGCATACCCGCCATAGGCCTGCGCGGGCGTGAGGTAGCCCCCGCTGGCGGCGGGCTGCGCAGGCACCTGGGAGGCGGACGGAGCAGCGTACGCGGGCGCCACGGCCGGTGCCACGGGCGCGGCGGCGGACGACCGCTGGACGGGGGCCTGTGGCGCCGCGCCGCGTGTCGCCGTGGCGCGGCGCGCGGTGCCTGCGGATGCAGCCGCATCGGCCACCGCGGCCGGGCTGGCGGCCTCGGGGTAGTAGCTGGCGGGCGTCATGGGGGCGGCCGGGGCGTAGGCCTGTGGCGCCGTGCCAAAGCGGCTGGCCCCCGCCGGATCCGGAATGTACAGGCCTGCGGGCGCATTGCTGCGCGCCACGGGCTGCGGGGCGTACTGCTGGGGGGTGTAGCCCACCGGCGAGCGCACTGCCGTCGTGGCGGCGCCCGGCACCGACAGCCCACCGCCGGCACGCTGGAACTGCTGCCCGGCGCGCTGGGCGAATGGATTCCCGGAGCGCGCCGGACCCGCCGGCACGCCACTGGCGGCCAGCACGGCATCGCGCTGCGCGTTTTCGGCCGCAACGGCCGCCGTGAAGAACTCGGTGGCCTTGGAGTTCTTGCCTTGCGCGCGGTACAGCCGCCCGGTGGCGGTCAGCACCTCGGGATCGCGGGGTGCGCGCGCCAGCGCCACGGACAGCAGCGACTCCGCGTAGCCGTAGTCCTTGGCGCCGGTGGCCATGGCCGCGGTCTGCAGGAGCAGGGACACATCATTGGGCGACTTTTCCAGCAGCCGCGCATACAGCGCCTGCGCCTGGGCATAGTCGTTGTTGGCCGCGTACATGCGGGCCAGCGCCGCCATGGCCAGGGGTTCGTCGGGCTGCTCGGCCAGCAGGGGGGCGAGCGTGTCGTAGGCGGCGACCAGGTCGCCCGCTTCGCGCAGGCCCTCGGCCTGGCGCACGATGTAGGCCCGGCGGATGTCGCTGAAGCTCTTGCGCTCGCGGTCGTTCATGGGGGCGGTCTGCAACTGCCGCAGGATGCCCGCCAGTTCCACGTCCTGCTGGGTCTTGAGCAGGGTCGCCGCGTACTGCAGGCGCAGGCCCACGTCGGGCCGGGCGGTGCGTGCCAGCACCTGGCGCACCATGCCCAGGGCGCGCTGCGGCTCGCCCGCGTCCGCGTAGGCCAGGGCCATGGCCCCCAGCAGCTCGGGATCTTGCGTGGCAAAGGACTCCGCCTGCGCCAGGGCGGCCAGCGCCTCGGACTGCCGGCCTTGCGCCGCCAGCGCCGACGCCGCCGAGGCCTGCACATGCACCCACACGCGCTTTTGCAGCGCGGCGATGTCCCGGGTGCGGTGCTTTTCGGGAATGCGGTCCAGGAGGGCCAGCGCACCCGGCCAGTCACCGGCCTCGGAGGCCAGCAGGGCGCCCGCGTACAGCGCCTCGGGCATGTTGGGGTTGGACAGCAGCAGCCCGTCCATCACGCCGCGGGCCTCGGCCACCGCGCCCATGCGCAGGTACAGGCGCGCGAGGTCCAGCCGCACCCAGGGGCTGGCCGGGTCGTTCAGCAGCGCGTCTTCCAGCGCGGCGCGGGCAGCCGCGACATCGCCGCGCTCCGTGGCGGCGCGCGCCTGGCCCAGGGCCTGCGCGGCGCGCAGGCGCCCCAGGGCGCCCACTTTTTCCTGCTGCGAGGGGGACAGTTTCTCGACGAGCGCCAGCGCTTCGGCGGCCTTGTTGTTCTGCGCCAGCACGCCCACCAGGCCGCGCACCGCGTCGGGGTTGTCGGCCTGGCGCGCCAGCACGCGCCGGTAGGCCGCCTCCGCCGCGTCGTATTGGCCGTCTTCGACCAGCAGGTCCGCCAGATCGCTCTCCGCCGTCACCTCGGCGGGATTGAGCCGCACGGCCTGTTCCAGCGAACGCCGGGCCGCCGCCGTGTCGCCGCGTTCGCGTTCCGTGGTGGCCTGCTCCACCAGGCTCCAGTAGGTGGCGCTGTCCAGGGCCTGCTTCCAGCGGCTGGCCGATCCGGCGCGCGAGGCGCGCTCCAGCAGCCCCCGCGCCTCGGCAAACCGCTCCTGGCGCAGCCGCAGGATGCCCAGGCCGCCCAGGGCGTCGCCATCGCTGGGGCGCGATTCGAGCACGTTCAGGAAGGCGGCCTCCGCCGCGTCCAGTTCGCCGTCGTCCAGGGCCTGGAATCCTGCCGTGGTGCGCTGGCGCAGCGGATCGGCCGTGCGGCCGGGAGCGGCCTGGGACTGCTTTTGCAGGTTCTGCGCCTGCACCAGGCGTGTCTGCACCGCCGTGTCGCCAGGATTGGCGCGCAGGAACTCCTGGTACAGCGGGATGTCGGCCGAGCGATTGCCTGTCCAGGCCAGCGCCTTGCGCCAGCTTTCCGTGGCAGCCTTGCCCACGTCGGGACGCCCCGCCAGCCGCGCCAGCTGGGCGATGCCGTCGCGGCGCGTGGACTCGCGGTAGGTCAGGTGCTGCGCCAGGGCCAGCGCGATCTGCGGATCCTCGGGCGACTCCTGCGCCAGGCGGCTCAGGCCGCGGCGGGCTTCGTCCCAGCCGCCCGCCGTGGCGCCCAGGGTCTGGTAGTACTCCAGGGCCAGCGGCCCGGTGGGGGCGCGGTCTCCCAGCGCCGCCTGGTAGGTGCTCAGCGCCTGGCTGGCCTGGCCGCTGCGGGCCTGCTGGCGCGCGGTTTCGATCTGCGGCGCGCTGCGCCCCGTGCGGATGGACTCCTGCAGCCGGCTCACCAGGGGGCTGCGCGGGTGCGCCGCCTGCAGCTGGTTCAGGTAGCGCTGCGCGCCCTCGGGGCGCTGGGCATTGAGCTCCACCAGCGCCATCCCGTACAGCGCCTGGGCATTCTGCGGGTTGATGCGCAGCAGCTTCTGCCATGCCTCGCCCGCCCGCTCGGTGTCACCGCGCTCCTGCCAGTACTGTCCCTGGTCCAGCAGGGTCTGCTCCGCCCCGGTCTGCGCCCAGGCCGCGGCGGGCGCCATCAGCGAGGCCAGCAGCCCCATGGCCAGTGTGTGGTGACGACGACGTTTGGAGGACATGCCTTCCTTCTCCCTGCGAGGTTCCCGGCCACCGAGGTGCCGGGACTGTGTTGCGTGATTCAGAAAATACCGGGCGTGCTGCGCCTTGCCTCAACCTTTTTGCTTGAGCCGCGCCCGTGCGCGCGCCCTGAGCGACAGGTACATGATGATCGCAATCAGCACCGCCGCCGACACGCCCAGCAGGATCAGCAGCAGCGGGTTGCGCGAAAGAAACCACTGCGCGTACAGCAGGGGGCCCAGCTGGCCCACATGGTAGTTTTTCTCGGCGACCAGGCTGTCCACCTGCTTGCCGCGGATCACCGTGGTGCTGCCCTGCACGTGCTTGAGCAATTCGGCGTCCAGCAGGGCATCCATCACCTGCCCCAGCCCCGCGGGCTGGTTGCTGGCCACGAGCACCACGCTGCGGCCGCTGCGCAGGGGCGATTCAAAACCAGCCACCAGCGCATCGGTGCTGTTGCTGGAGAACGCGACCTGGTTGCGCCGCGCGTGCACGCTGGACTCCTGGCCAAAACCCCACCAGCGCAGCAGGCGGTTGGCGAAGTCCGACATCTGGAAACTCTTCGCATCGCCCTGCAAGGCCGCGGGGATGGCGCTGGCCCACTGCTTGAGCAAGGGCTGGTTGCCGCCGGAGGCAATGACCAGCAGGTCCTTGTCGGCGAGCCTGTCCACCTGCTGGGCCTGCGCCACGGTCACGCCCAGGGCGGGGTACCCCGTCACGCGCCCCATGACGCCCATCAGCCCCAGGTAGGCCGTGTACTCCTGCACCCCCGGCTTGTCCGGCATGACCACGGCGGACTCCGAGAGATCGGCCATGCGGGTGAACGGGAACCCGGCATTGCCGAAGGCGGCCAGGTCGGGCATCGCGATGAAATGCGGGAAGCCGGAGATGTCGATGGTCGAATCGGCCTCCACCGAACCGCGCACGTTGTCCAGCGGCACGTCCTTGCACGCGCCCTGCTTGACCACGTCGTAGTAGTAGTGCATCTGCAGCTGCGACTGGGCTGGCAGCTTGAACAGCGGGATGTGGAAGCTCTCGCGCTCCGGCGCCATCTCGCCCTTGGGCATCACCGTCGTCAACAGGCGGTCGAGCGCGCCCGGCTCCTCATGGTTCACAGCATGCAGCGGCAGGGACCGCAGGAACTGCTGGTTCACGTTGATATTGAGCGTGGACTTGTCCGCGTTGGGGCGCGGCGTATAGCGGTAGCGCAGGTCCACCGGGATGCCCTTCTGGCGCCACGCGAACAGGTCGGGCGGCAGGAAGAAGTTCACGCGGATCAGGTCGGGCGAATAACCGGACACGTTGAGCGCCTGGGCTTCGACCAGCTCGCCAAACTTCACCGGACGGTCGTTGGCCAGCCAGTTGGGCGCGTCGTAGGGCTTGCGGGGCTTGAGTTCCGTGACCTCGGTGATCCGCGCCAGCGGGCCGGACAGGGCCGAGGAGCCGATGGCCAGCGCCTTGGCGGCCACGGCCAGCTCAGCCTCGTCACGCCCCATGACCAGCAGCAGCTTGCCGTTGCGGTCGGCCGGGTGGCTGACCACCGCCACCGTGGGGCCCTGGATTTCGGGCAGCGCCAGGCCCGCCGGGGCCTGGCCCCGGCCGGCCACCATCACGACGGCATTGCCGCGCGGTGGCAGTTCGCCAATGAAGGAGGGGAACTTCGCGCCCCGGAAACCCGCCAGCGCGCCGAACCAGGAAGACATGGTTCCCGCGGCCTGCAGCATGCCCGCGTTGGGCGCCGCGTTGAACACGATGGGCAGGTCCAGCGGCCGCACGTCCCGGCGGTCGAAGAACGGCTGGGGCAGCAGCGCCAGATCGTTCGTCTGCGCCACCGGCGCGACGGTGAGCTCCAGCACGCTGTCGTTGCCGATGTTGGCCCACAGGCTGGAGTGCAGCGGGTCCTCGCACTCCATGGTGTAGTGGCCGATGAGCTGCAGGTTCAGCCGGTTGAACTCGGTGATGAGGCGCGGCGGGATGGTGATCTCGCGCTGCAGGTTCTCGCCCGCCTGCTGCGTGGTCACCGGAATCGTCGCGGCCACCTGTTCGTTCACCAGCACCTTGATGTGGGACAGGTTGGTGAGCAGGGCGGGCGAGTACGAATAGTTCAGCTTCAGCCGGGCGCCGGTGACCACCTCGTCGCCGCGCACGCTGAAGGCCACGCCGCTGGTGCCGTCCACGCCCCGCAGTTGCAGGGGGAAAAGGGCGCCCAGGTCCTTGAAGCTGGTGCGGTGCACGCGCACGCCGCCGTCGGACTGCGGTGCCGCCGCCGCCGCGTCCACGCCGGCCGCCACGGGCGCGGGGGCGGCGGAGAGCTGCGAAACCGGCACGGCCGTCCCTGCCAGTACCAAGGCCAGCATGGCAGGCAGCATGCGCTTGCGCGGCAGCCGCGCTGTCGGATGTCTTTTGGAAATCATGGTGTGGAGTCTTTGGAAACAGGGAAAGGCTTGGAACGTGTCGGTGTTCTCAGCGGGGTTTCAGGGACTTGACGGCCGAGACGGTCAGCTGCCCCATGCCGCGCAGCCCGATCACGATCACGCTTCGGAGCGAGCGCAGTGGCTTGTCGCGCTGGCCGGTGCCCCAGCTGGTGATCCACGCATCGGCCCGCGCGAAGGTCAGCGACGCCAGCTCGGCCTGCTGGTGCAGGCTGAGGTTGTCGAACTTCACGCCCAGGCGGCCCTTGCCGCTGAACGTGACGACCGCGGGAAAGACACCTTCTTCGTCCGACCGGAACAGCGACACCGAAAGGCGGCTGCCCATGGGAATGTCGCTGTCCGGGGGCACGGACAGGCCCAGCCCGTGCTGGGAAAAGTCTTCGGTCTTGCACACCAGCGTGCGCCCGTTGTCGAAGCGGATCACGGCGGGCAGGGAGGCGGCCACGCGCGGCGTGCCCCGGATCTGGCGGGTCTCGCTGGCCACCGCGACGCTGGCGCCCAGCAGGATGACGTTGTAGGTGGTCCAGACCATGTTGATGACCAGCGTCGTGGTTTCATCGCCCGCCGACGAGAACAGCTTCCAGATTCCCACCGCGAACCCGACGAGATTGATGAGGAGCAGCACCACGTAGGGCCGTGCGATGGTCCAGTCGAAATAGGCCTTCTCGATCACCCCGCCCTTGGCCGTCACGTTGAACTTGCCCAGCTTGGGGTTGATGAACGCCACCAGCACCGGGCGCATGATGTACCAGGCCAGCACCGATTCGTACACCTCGTTCCAGAACGAATGGCGAAAGCGCCCCTGGATGCGGGAGTTGGTCACGCTGGCGTGGGCCAGGTGGGGCAGCGCGTAGGCGGTGATCATCAGCGCAGTGGCCTGGAACACATGCGCGCCAAAGAACAGGTAGGCCAGCGGCGCCGTCAGGAAAACCAGGCGCGGCAGGCCGTAGAAGAAGTGCAGCATCGCGTTCAGGTAGCACAGGCGCTGCCCGAACTTGAGGCCCTTGCCGAACAGCGGATTGTCGGTGCGCGCGATCTGCGCCATGCCGCGTGCCCAGCGGATGCGCTGGCCCACGTGGCCGGACAGGCTCTCGGTGGCCAGGCCCGCGGCCTGGGGCACCTCGAGGTAGGCCGTGTTGTAGCCCAGGCGGCTGAGCTTGAGCGCGGTGTGCGCGTCCTCGGTCACGGTTTCCACCGCGATGCCGCCCACTTCCAGCAGCTCCTTGCGGCGGATGATGGCGCAGGAACCGCAGAAGAACGAGGCATTCCACAGGTCATTGCCGTCCTGCACGATGCCGTAGAACAGTTCGCCCTCGTTGGGCATGCGGTGGAACGTGTCCAGGTTGCGCTCGAACGGGTCCGGCGAGAAGAACACGTGCGGTGTCTGCAGCATCACCAGATTGGTGTCCTTGAAGAACCAGCCCATGCAGATCTGCAGGAACGAGCGCGTGGGAATGTGGTCGCAGTCGAAGATGGCGATGTATTCGGAGTGCGTGACTTTCAGCGCCGCGTTGATGTTGCCGGCCTTGGCATGGTGGTTGTTGTCGCGGATCAGGTAGCCCACGCCCAGCTCTTCGCAGAATTCGCGGAACTCGGGGCGGCGGCCGTCGTCGAGCACGTACACGTGGAGCCGGTCGGCCGGCCAGTCCAGGCTCATGGCCGAGAACACGGTCTGGCGCACCACTTCGAGCGGCTCGTTGTACGAAGGGATGAACACGTCCACGCTGGGCCAGGTGCTGATGTCCTGGGGCATGGGAACCGGGCGACGTTGCAGCGGCCACGCCGTCTGGAAGTAGCCGATGAGCAGCACCGCGAACGCATACAGCTCCGCCAGCACCAGGCCGTACCCGAAAGCCGCATCCAGCAGGTTGGTGAACCCGATGGTGTCCGTGAAGCGCCAGTAGATGTAGCGCGACGACGCCGAGATCGACAGCACGATCATGGCCAGCGTGGACAGGCGGCCGGGCGTCTTGCTCAGCAGCAAGGCGGCACCGAACGAGCCCACGGAAAAGAGGATCTGGCCCTGGAGGTCGAGCGGCACGCTGATGACCAGCCCCATCAGGAGGGCACTGAACACCACCGCCGCGACACGCACCACGGGGTGCTGCCACAGGTTCCACCCGGTGATGGCATGCACCACGGTGCGCCAGCGGGCCTGGGGGCTGTGGGAGTCGGCGTCGGCGACTTCGTCGGCCCGGGGACGCTGGTCGACGCTCATCGCGCGGCCCCCGCCAGCGGCAGGCGCAGGCGCTGCGCCAGGACGCGCGCGCAGGCGCGCAGGTCATCGGCCGCCTGGCCCTGTGCGTCGTACTCCAGCACGCTCTGGTCGTAGGCCAGCGCTTCGCGCACGGCCTGGTCCTCGTGGATCACGCCCACCAGCCGCTCGCCCAGGTTGTCCTGCATGACGCGCGTGATGTCCTTGGACAGCTGGCGCGCGCCGTCGGCCTGGTTGAGCACATAGAGCGTTTCGGAAAAGTCGGGGCGCGGCGTGCAGTACGTGTGCACCAGGCGCTGCATCAGGGCGAGCGAGGCATACGATGCCGCGTCGGGCAGGCTGACCACGACGACCACCTGGGCTGCCGCCAGCGCCTGCTGCATGTAGACGGAGGGGCCGGGCGGCGTGTCGATCAGCACGACCGCGTCCTGCGGCAGTTCCAGGCTCTCCAGCTGCTGTGCCAGCCAGTGCGGATGCGCATCCAGATGCCGCTCGAAGGCCACGCGGTCGGCCTCGTTCACCACCCCATAGGGCAGCACATGCACCCCCGAGGGGCTTTCCACGCAGACGGAGGCCCAGCCTTCGCCCGCCAGGCTGGCCCGGGACACGCCCGCGAGGGAGCGGGGATCGGCTCCGAAGTGCAGGCCCAGCGCATTCTGGGGGTCCATGTCCACCACCAGCAAGGTCGCCACGCCCTGGCGCTCCAGCGCGGTGGCCAGGTTCGCGGTCAGTGTCGTCTTGCCCACGCCGCCCTTGGCAGAAACGATGGCAATCACTTTCATGGGTGGCCCTTGCGAGGCTGCCAGGCCGCTGCGGGCCGGGGCGGGGTGTCGCCCGCGCCCGCCAGGCGCGCAAACACCGACGGCAGATCGGCGGGCAGCGAACCGGGTTGCCCCGCCGCCGCATCGGAAGGGGAAGGGGCCGCCGCGGTGCGCAGGCCGGCCAGGCCGGCCAGGGGCGAACGGGCGGCCAGCGCGGCCGAGGGTGGCACGCGGTCCGCCGGGGTCATAGGCGCAGGCATGGGCGTGGGCGCCACCACGGGCGGAGGAACCTCGGCCGCAGGCCGCGCGGCGGGTTGCGCCCAGCCCGCGGGGACGGGCCGTGCCGAAGCCGGCGCGGGCGCGAAGGCCGCCTGGGGCGTCGGGGCGCCGGGGGCGCCGGCGCGGCGGTCTACGGAGGGAATGTCATCGGCGACGGCGTCCCGGACGGCCGACACCAGGGGCCAGCGCTCCCTGGAGAGCTTGTGCTCCTGCTGGCGGGCCAGCTCATGGTAAGGGTCCGCCTTGGCGCCGAACTGCTGAAAGAGGTTCACGATGTCGTCTGAATGCTTCATGGGTCACCGTCAATGCCGAAACGTAGAAATCCGAAATCCGCAGGGCTCAGCGTGCCAGCTGGAGGTGCACGCACCCCCAGGCATCCGCGGGCGCGCGCTGCACCACCTTGAGCTGGCCAGCGCCGGCCAGTTCGAACCAGCCCTGATAGACGCCCTCCAGGAAACCACCCGACCATGGTGCGTGGTCGGGCCCGAACGCAGCGGACACGGGCGACAGGCTGTGGTGGATGTCCAGTTGCGCCACGTCCTGCACCAGGCGGACCCAGCCCCAGTCGATGCGGGTCCACACGGCCGACATGGCCTGCTCCAGCTCCTGCAGGGTGGCGCACGCCGGCAGGGGATGCTCCGCCGCGAACCGTGCCCCCACCCGGAACATCAGCGCGCGCAGGTCTTCCGGCGCGAGTGCGGCGGCAAACTCCGACGCCAGGGCCTGAAAGAACCCCCTCCACTGGACCGTGCACTGCTGCTGGGCCAGGTGTTCGGCGATCTCGGGACTGGAGGGCATGGAAACGATGGAGGACATGGCGCGCACGCGAGCAAGCATCGGGCCGGTGATGGCCCTCGGCGGGGTGGACTAAGGGTTTACCATATGCATCGGTTGATACATGTGGTTTCAAACAGCGTTTGCAGGAATTTTAGGAGCCCTGCCCGCCGAAATGGCACTTGCCGCAGCGAACAGAAGGTCAACTTAGTTCAACTGGCGGTATCTACGTAGAGGGTTGTGGGTGCCACACCACATATCTCGCATCAATTGCTATTGAATCGTTAATTCGATAGTCAGTGACAATTGAAAAGCCCGCATTTGCGACCCGCCGCCACCTGGGCTGCGCTGGAAAAATCCCGAGTGTTTCAGTCTGTAGCCGACCCGATGACCCCGCCACCCAGGCACACCTCCCCGTCGTACAGGACCGCGCTCTGGCCGGGCGTGACCGCCCATTGCGCCTGGGAAAACCGCAGCTGGAAATCCGTGCCCGCCGCGCTGACGACCGAGCAGGCGGCGTCCTGCTGCCGATAGCGGGTCTTGGCGCCGTAGTGGCCGGGAACCGGTGGGTGGCCCGACGTCCAGCTGGCATCCTGGGCCTGCAGGGCGTGGGACAGGAGCCAGGGATGGTCATGCCCTTGCACCACGCGCAGCGTGTTCGTGGCGAGATCCTTGCGGGCGACAAACCAGGGCGCGTGATCGCCGCCGCCGCGCTGCACGCCTTTTTCCTTGATGCCGCCAATGCCCAGCCCCTGGCGCTGGCCCAGCGTGTAGAAGCTCAAGCCCACATGCTTGCCGATGGTGCGCCCCCGGTCGTCCTGGATGGGGCCCGGTGCGTGGCTGATGTAGCGGTTCAGGAACTCGCGGAACGGCCGCTCGCCGATGAAGCAGATGCCGGTGGAGTCCTTCTTCCTGGCGTTGGGCAGCCCGATCTCCTCGGCGATGCGGCGCACCTCGGTCTTGTGCAGCTCGCCCACCGGGAACAGGGTCTTGGACAGCTGGGCCTGGTTCAGGCGGTGCAGGAAGTAGCTCTGGTCCTTGGACGGGTCGAGCCCCTTGAGCAGCTCGAACAGGCCCGAGGCCGGGTTCCGGCGCACCCGCGCGTAATGTCCCGTGGCGATCTTCTCGGCGCCCAGGCGCATGGCGTGGTCCAGGAAGGCCTTGAACTTGATTTCGGCGTTGCACAGCACGTCGGGGTTGGGCGTGCGGCCGGCCTGGTACTCGCGCAGGAACTCGGCGAACACGCGGTCCTTGTAGTCGGCCGCGAAGTTGACGTGCTCGATCTCGATGCCGATCACGTCGGCCACGGCGGCCGCGTCCACGAAGTCGATGTTGGACGAGCAGAACTCGCTGTCGTCGTCGTCTTCCCAGTTCTTCATGAAGATGCCGACCACCTCATGGCCCTGCTGTTTGAGCAGGTGGGCGGTCACGGCGGAGTCCACGCCGCCGGAGAGGCCGACGACGACGCGCTGCTTGGGGGATGCTGTCATCGCACCGATTGTATTTTTTGTAGCGGCAGGGCACGCGCGGGCGCCAGGAACGCCCTGTCCCCCGGCAGGCCATCCGGCGGCCGGGGACAGGGCTGGGCGGAACTACACGAACTTGCCCGTGATGCCGCCGTCCACCACCAGTTCGGTGCCGGTCACATAGGCCGCCGCATCGCTGGCCAGGAAGGCGCAGGCGTGCGCCACGTCCCAGGCGGTGCCCATGCGGCCCATGGGCACCTGGCGGGCGCGCGCGGCGCGGGCCTCGTCGAGGCTGGCGTCCGAGAACATCTTGGCCACCGTGGTCGCGATGCGCGGCGTGTCGATGAGCCCCGGCACCACGGTGTTGGCGCGCACGCCCTGGCCCGCGTACTGCTGCGCCACCAGACGCGTGAAGTGGGTGACCGCCGCCTTGGTGACGCCATACGCCAGGTGCGGGTAGCCCAGGTAGCGCATGCCCGCGATGGACGAGATCACAATGATGGAACCCCGCCCGCGCTCCACCATGCCGGGCAGCACCTGCTGGCAGGCCAGCAGCAGGCTGTTCACGTTCACGCCGTGGATGCGGTCGAAGTCCTCGGCGCTGGTCTCCAGCGGGCCGCCCGTCTTGCCGATGCCCACGTTGTGGTGCAGCACGTCGATGGCGCCGCCGAAGCGTTCGCGCGCCTCGGCGAACAGGCGCTTCACCTCCGCCGCCTCGGCCACATCGCCCACGAAGGTGGCGGCGGTGCCGCCCTCGGCATGGATCAACGCCGTGGTCTCTTCAGCGGAGGCCGCATCGCGGTCGGCCACGCAGACGCTGGCGCCCAGGCGGGCGTAGGTCACGCAGGCAGCGCGGCCAATGCTCCAGCCCGGTCCGGCAGACCCGCCCCCGGCCACGAAGACCACACGGCCCGAGAGGTCCAGCGGCAGGGCGGGTGGATGCGGTACGGCGCTCACGCCGGGCCGCCCTGGCCCGCGCCGCCGACGAAGGGGATCGCATGCTCCACCGTGTCCCAGATGAAGCGGCCCGACGGGCTGTCTTGCTCCTCCACGATGTGCGCCACCAAGCCGGCCGCGCGCGAGATCACGGCAAAGCCGCGCATCACCGCCGTGGGCACGCCGATCTCGCCCAGCAGCGCCGCCACCGCGCCCGTGGCGTTGATGGTGATGGCGCGGCCTGCGACCTCATCGACGGCGCTGGACAGCATCTCCAGCGCGCGGATCTTGTCGCCCTGCAGTTCGGCCTCGGCGCGGCCCATCTCCAGCAGCTTGTAGGCGCGTGGGTCCACGGGCTTGTGCAGGTGGTGGCCAAAGCCGGGCACTGGGGATTTCAGGCCCTTGTAGTGGCGTGCAATGGCCAGCGCTTCGGCTTCGGGGTCCTCAGCCGCCGCGATGCGGTCGAGCAGACTGGAGCAGTTCTCCATGGTGCCCACGAAGGAGCTGCCCACGGCCAGCAGGCCCGCGCTCACGGCGCCCTGCAGGTTCTCGGGCGCGCTCATGTAGATCAGCCGCGTGGCGATCGCACTGGGCGTGAGGCCGTGCTCCATGAGCACGATGAGCACCACGTCGGTGATGCGCAGGTCCACGCCGCGCGGCGCGCGGCCCAGGATCTGCATGAGCATCACCTCGGTGAAGGTCTTCTTCCCCATCAAGTCCTCGACCAGGTTTGCATCGCGGTAATGCAGGCTGGTGAGGGTGTGGGTGCACAGGCGGGTGACGGGGGTCTTGGAAGTGGTGGAGGTCATGTGAATGGTTCCTTCAGGCCGTGGCGGCCAATGCCGCATCGCGCACGGCGGACTTGAGCACCTTGCCCACGGGCGAACGGGGCAGGCTCTCGTGGAAATGGATGTGCTTGGGCGTCTGCACCGGCCCCAGGCGTTCGCGCACGAAGGCGATCAGCTCGGCTTCCGTCGCCTGCGCGCCGGGGCGCAATTGCACGGCGGCCTGCACGGTCTCGCCCCACTTGTCGTCGGGCAGCCCGAACACGGCGCATTCGTGCACCGCGGGGTGCTGGCCCAGCGCGTTCTCCACATCCACGGGGTAGACGTTGAAGCCGCCGGTGATCACCATGTCCTTGAGCCGGTCCTTGAGGTAGAGATAACCGCGTTCGTCGATGAGCCCGCGGTCGCCGGTGTGCAGCCAGCCGTCCACCAGGGTCTCGGCGGTCTTCTCGGGCAGGCGCCAGTAGCCGGTCATCAGCAGGTCGCCACGCGCCACCACCTCGCCCACCTCGCCCGTGGGCAGCAGGCGGCCGTCGGGCGCCATGATGGCCACGTCGCTGAACCAGGTGGTGCGGCCCACGGCCGCCCAGTTGGCCGGGTCCTCGAAGTCCCCGGGCTGCATCACGGTGAGGATCTGCGGCGCCTCGGTCTGGCCGTAGGTGGTGCCCAGCACGGGGCCGAAGAAATCGCGCACCTGGCGGATCTTCTCGGGCGGCATGGGCGCACCGCCGTAGATCAGCCGGCGCAGGCGCGGAAAGTCCGCGCGCGACACGCCCGGCAGCGCCATCAGCATATAGACCAGTGTGGGCGGCATGAAGCACACCGTGCCGCCGCGCTCGCGGAAGGCCGTGCGCACCGCCTCGGCGCCCGCGCCGCCCAGCACCACGTGGCAGCCGCCCTGCGCCAGGATGGGCAGCAGGTAGGTGGAGGTACCGTGCGTGATGGGCGCGGCCACGATGTAGCGCTCGTGCTCGTCGAAGCCCCAGGCGTGGATCTGGTTAGTGATGTTGGCCATCCACGCGCGGTAGGGCTGCATCACGCCCTTGGGCGCGCCCGTAGTGCCGCCCGTGAACTTGATGGCCTGGGTGGCGTCGTCCGGCAAGTCGATCACCGGGCGCTGCGCGCCCGCATGCACGGCGGCCAGGTCGGCAAGCCCTGCGGTCGGCACGCGGGCACCGGGTGCCCCTTCGACCAGATCGGCACAGGCCGTGTCGAGCACCAGGATGGAGGGCTCGGTCGCGTCGATGATGCGGCGGATTTCGGGTCGGGTGCTCTTGGGGTTGAGCGGCACCCAGACCTTGCCGCAGGCCAGCACCGCCAGCAGCGCAGCGATGTGGTCGGCGCTGTTGCCCGCGCAGATGCCCACGCGGCTTTGGGGTGTGGGGTCGATGGCGGTGAAGCCCGCCGCCAGCGCTGCCACGCGGGCGGCCAGCGCGTCGTAGCGGATGGCGCCCTCGGGCGCGTCGATGGCGATGCGGTCGGGCCAGCGCTGGGCGGCGCGCCAGAAGAAGTCGATGGGGAACATAGGGGCGGCAGGGGAGGTTGCGGGAGGTTGCGTATTACTCGGCCGATGCGCCCGATTCCTTGACGACCTCGCGCCAGCGCTTGATCTCGGCGGCGGCAAAGCCGCGCATCTTGTCGGGCGTGCCCCCATCGGGCGTGGCGGCCAGCTCCTGCAGGCGGTTGCGCACCTCGGGCTGGGCCAGCACCTTGTTGAGGGCCGCATTGACCTGCTCGACCACGGCGCGCGGCGTGCCCGCCGGTGCGGCCAGACCAAACCACGACTGCACGTCGAAGCCCGCATAGCCCGACTCGGCCAGCGTGGGCACATCCGGCAGCAAGGGCGAGCGCTGGGCGCTGGTGATGGCAATGGCGCGCAGCTTGCCCGCCTGCACATGCGGCAGCGCCGAGGGCGTGTTGTCGAACATCGAATCCACCTGGCCGCCCAGCAAGTCGGTGACGGCAGGCGCGCTGCCCCGGTAAGGCACGTGCAGCATCTTGAGCTTGGACTGCATCTTGAACATCTCGCCCGAGAGATGGATGGACGAGCCGCTGCCCGAGGACGCGAAGGTGATGCCGTCCTTGGACTCCTTGGCGTAGCGCACGTAGTCGGCCAGGTTCTTGATGGGCAGCCTGGGGTTGACCACCAGGATGTTCGGAATCCTGGCGATCATGCCGATGGGCTCGAAGTCCTTGACCGGGTCGTAGCCGAGCTTGGGGTACAGCGTGGCGTTGATGGTGTTGGCGATGGTGTAGACGTACAGCGTGTAGCCGTCGGCCGGCGAGCGCGCCACGGCCTCGGCGCCCACGTTGCTGTTGGCGCCCGCGCGGTTGTCCACCAACACGGGCTGGCCCAGCTGGTCGCCGAGCCTGGCGCCCACCAGGCGCGCGATCACATCGGTGGCGCCGCCAGCCGCATAGCCCACGACGAGCTTCACGGGCTTGGCGGGCCAGCCCGTGGCGCTGGCGGTCTGGGCCTGCAGGGGCAGGGCGGCGGTGCAGGCGATGGCGGCGGCCAGGGCCAGCAGGCGCCGGCGCGGAGCCGTGTAGGGCGTGGCAGAGGGAGTGGTATGCGAGGTCATGTCTTGTCTCCTGGTGTGTCTGAAAATCCGTCTGGGCGCCCCGGCGGCGTGGCTCTGCGGCACACTGCGCGCTGGTTGCATCGACGGACAAATTCTTTCCCATGCCCTCCCGACCTGCGAATCGAAACGTCCGTCTGCCGGACGTTCCACCCCCGCCCGAAGCCCCCGACGACCCCGGCAGCCGCACGCTGCGCCGGGGCCTGCAGGTGCTGGACGCCGTGCTGGCCCAGGGTCGCGACGGCGCGCGCGTGGTCGACCTGTGCCGCGCGGCGGGGCTGGAGCGCGCCACCGTCTACCGCCTGCTGGCCACGCTGCTGGAGAGCGGCTATGTGGCGCAGCGCGGGCGCTTTCGCTACGTGGCGGGCCCGCGCCTTGCGGCCATGGCCGAGCCCGCGGGCCAGCCCAACATGGCCATGCGCCTGGCGCCCGTGCTGGAGCGCGTGAGCCGCGCCTGCGGCGATGCGGCCTTCGCCATCGTGCGCGAGGGGCCCACTTCGCACTGCATCGCCCGCCACGTGGGCACGCACCCGGTGCAGATCCTCGTGATCCAGGTGGGCACGCGCCAGCCGCTGGGCGTGGGCGCGGCGGGCCTGGCGCTGCTGGCCGCATTGCCCGATGCCGAGATGCAGGCCGCCATCGCCGCCAACGCGCAGGCGCTGCCGCGCTACGGCGGCATGACGCCCGAGCGCCTGGCCATCCTGGTGCGCGCCACGCGCGAGCGCGGCTGGTCGGTGGTGGGCAACCACGCCACCCAGGGCGTGCTGGCCGCCGGCATGGCCGTGCGCAACGCGGCCGGCGAGCCCGTGGCCGCGATCAGCGTGGCATCCACCGTGGACCGCATGCCGCGCGAGCGCCAGCAGCTCATCGCGCGCTGGATGCGCGAGGCGCTGGCGGCGCTGCTGCCGGGCGGGGTGTGAGCGGCCGGGCGCCAGATACTATCAAAACAGTAGCTGTCAGCGCTTATGGATAAAGCGCTACAAGCCTATTTCGACCAAAACCCCGGTCGCGGCGGAATGTGCGAACATCCGCCCCATCACGCGCCGTGATGGCCGCGGCCCCGAGGACCCCGATGGAACTGAGACAACTGCGCTACTTCGTGCGCGTGGTGGAGCGCGGCTCCATGAGCCGCGCCGCGCTGGACCTGGACGTGGTGCAGTCCGCGCTGAGCCAGCAGATCACCCGGCTGGAGGGCGAGCTGGCCACGCGCCTGCTGCACCGCACGCCGCGCGGCGTGGCGCCCACCGAGGCGGGGCTGGCCTTCTTCCGCGAGGCGCAGCTCACCCTGCGCCATGCCGACCAGGCCGTGCGCGCCGCGCAGCAGGCGCGGCTGTCGGGCACCGTCACCGTGGGCCTGGCGCCCACCACGTCGAGCGTGCTGGGCCTGCCGCTGATACAGGCCATGCGCGCGCGCTACCCCGACGTGCGGCTGCACATGGTCGAGAGCATGTCGGGCCACCTCACGGCCATGCTCAACGCGCGCGAGCTGGACCTGGCCGTGCTGTTCGACACCCGCCTGCACCAGGCGCGCCAGGCCAGCGGCGCGCGCCGCTGGGAGATGGCGCCTTTGCTCGAGGAAGACCTGTTCCTCATCTGCGCGCGCAGCGGCCCCGGCAACCCCGGCGGCCGGCAGCTGCCCGAGACCCTGACGGTGGCCGAACTGGTCCATGAACCCCTGATCCTGCCCACCGGCCCGCACGGCCTGCGCAGCACGCTGGACACCGCCTTCGCGCGCGACCGCGTGGCGCCGCACGTGGTGCTGGAGGTGGACTCGCTCGCCATGGTGATGGCCGCCGTGGACGCGGGCCTGGGCTCCACCGTGCAGCCCTGGGCCGCCATGGGCCGCTACCCGGATGCCGCCCTGCGCTTCCAGTGCGCGCGCCTGACCGACGCGCCCGCGCGCCGCGTCAACCTGCTGTGCAGCCTGCCCGATGAAGAGCTCTCGCCCGCCGCGCTGGCCACGCGCGTGGTGGTGGCCGACTGCGTGCGCCAACTCGTGGCCACCGGCCAGTGGTTCGGAACGACATGGATCGGTGGCGAGGGCGCGCCCGCCTGAACCTGCCACGCGCTGCCATCTCGATCCGTGATACCCCCATGACCTGAGCCTGCTGCACGGAGGGCCCACGTCTCCCTACAGTCGCCGTCACCACGATGAACGACACGGCGACCTCGCCAGGAGACACCCCATGGGCCCCAAAACCCCTTCTTCATTCCCCCACGCACAGCGCATGGCCTGGAGCCACCGGCCATGAGCGGCGACGCTGTGGTTGATGTGCTCGTCATCGGCGGCGGCAACGCCGCCCTGTGCGCCGCCCTGATGGCGCGCGAGGCCGGCGCCAGCGTGCTGTTGCTCGAATCGGCCCCACGCGCCTGGCGCGGTGGCAACTCTGCCCACACCCGCAACCTGCGCTGCATGCACGACGCGCCGCAGGACGTGCTGGTCGGCGCCTACCCCGAAGAAGAGTTCTGGCAAGACCTGCTCAAGGTGACGGGCGGCCTCACCAACGAACACCTGGCGCGCCTGGTGATCCGCGAGTCGAGCACCTGCCGGCCCTGGATGCGCCGCCACGGCGTGCACTTTCAGCCCGCGTTGGCCGGCACGCTGCACGTGGCGCGCACCAACGCGTTCTTCATGGGCGGGGGCAAGGCGCTGGTCAATGCCTACTACCGCAGCGCCGAGGCGCTGGGCGTGCGGGTGCGCTACGAAGCCCCGGTGGAGCGCCTGGACATCGACAACGGCCGCTTCGTCGCGGCGCACCTGGCCGGCGGCGAGCGCATCACGGCCAAGAGCTGCGTGCTCGCGGCGGGCGGGTTCGAGTCCAATCGCGAATGGCTGCGCGAGGCCTGGGGCCAGAACGAACGCGGCGAGTGGCCGTCGGACAACTTCCTCATCCGCGGCACGGCCTACAACCGGGGCGTGCTGCTGCGCCACCTGCTCGACGACCACGGCGCCGACCGCATCGGCGACCCCACGCAGGCGCACATGGTGGCCATCGACGCGCGCGCGCCGCTGTACGACGGCGGCATCTGCACGCGCATCGACTGCGTGTCGCTGGGCGTGGTGGTCAACCGCGATGGCGAGCGTTTCTACGACGAGGGCGAGGACTTCTGGCCCAAGCGATACGCGATCTGGGGCCGCCTGGTGGCGCAGCAGCCGGGGCAGATCGGCTACTCGGTCATCGACAGCCAGGCCATCGGCCGCTTCATGCCGCCCGTGTTCCCGGGCGTGAAGGCCGACACCCTGCCCGAGCTGGCGCAACAACTCGGCCTGCCCGTGGACCGCTTCATGCGCACGCTGGACAGCTACAACGCCGCCTGCCGCGTGGGCACCTTCGACCACACCACGCTGGACGACTGCCACACCGAGGGCATCGCGCCCGCCAAGACCCACTGGGCGCGGCCCATCGCCACCGGCCCGTTCTACGGCTACGCGCTCAGGCCCGGCGTGACCTTCACCTACCTGGGCCTGCGCACCGACGACACCGCCGCCGTGCGCTTTGGCGACGTGCCGAGCCCCAACCTGTTCGTGGCCGGCGAAATGATGGCCGGCAACGTGCTGGGCAAGGGCTACACGGCCGGGGTGGGCATGAGCATCGGCACGGCCTTCGGCCGCATCGCGGGCGCACAGGCCGCTTTGGCATCCAAACAGGCTCCAGCGCTTATCCACAAAGCGCCAGCAGCTATGAAAACAGGAGTTAGTGATGCAAACGCTTGAAGCCCTGACGCGCGACGCCCGGGCGCTGGCGAACGGCAACATCGTGCTGTCGGCCCCCGAAACCGAAGTGGCCCGTCAGCTGCAGATCTGCAACGCCTGCCGCTACTGCGAGGGCTTTTGCGCCGTCTTCCCCGCCATGACGCGGCGGCTGGAGTTTGGCAAGGCCGACATCCACTTCATTGCCAACCTGTGCCACAACTGCGGTGCCTGCCTGCACGCCTGCCAATACGCGCCGCCGCATGAATTTGCGGTGAACGTACCGCAGGCCATGGCCCAGGTGCGGGGGCAGACCTACACCGACTACGCCTGGCCCCTGGCGCTCGGTGCGCTCTACCAGCGCAACGGGCTGACCCTGGCACTGGCCCTGGTGGCAGGCCTCACGCTGTTCATGGTGCTGGCCGTAGCGCTGCATGGCCAGGGCCTGGGTGCGCTGTGGCAGTCGCCCGTGGGCGGCTTCTACGGCATCTTTCCGCACAACCTGCTGGTGGGCCTGTTCGCGCCGGTGTTCCTGTTCGCCACGCTGGCGCTGGGCCTGGGCGTGCGCCGCTTCTGGCGCGACGTGACGCCCGCCACCAGCGGCGCGCCGCTGAGCGCGCCCGCCACGGTCGAGGCCGCCGACGCGGTGCTCCGCCTCAAATACCTGGACGGCGGCCATGGCGACGGCTGCCACAACGAGGACGATGCCTACACCCTGTCGCGCCGGCGGTTTCACCACCTCACGTTCTACGGCTTCATGCTGTGCTTTGCCGCCACCAGCGTCGCCACGCTGTACCACTACCTGCTGGGCGCGCCCGCACCGTACGACCTGCCCAGCCTGCCCAAGCTGCTGGGCGGCGTGGGCGGCATCAGCCTGGCCATCGGCACGGCGGGCCTGTGGCGCTTGAACCTGCGCCGTCACCCACAGCATGGCGACGCCGCGCAAAAGCCCATGGACCGCGCCTTCATCGCGCTGCTGTTCCTCACCGCCACCAGCGGCCTGCTGCTCTGGGCCGCGCGCGGCACGCCCGCCCTGCCGCTGCTGCTGTGCCTGCACCTGGGCGCGGTGATGGCGCTGTTCGCCACCCTGCCCTACGGCAAGTTCGCGCACGGCATTTTCCGCACCGCATCGCTGCTGCGCCATGCGGTGGAAAAGCGCCAGCCCAACCCCATCGGGCTGGGCGCTGATTGATTCACTGACACCACACAACCCACGATGAAGGAGACCCCATGACCCCCAAACGAACCCTGCTGCAATGCGCCCTGGCGCTGGCAATCCTGCCCCTGGCCTTCGGCGCCGCCGCGCAAGACTTTCCGCCCAAGAAGCCCGTCACCCTGGTCGTGGGCTTTGCCGCGGGCGGCGCGGCCGATGCGGCCGCCCGCCTGATCGCCAAGAAGCTCTCCGAGAACATCGGCCAGTCGGTGGTGGTGGACAACAAGGGCGGGGCGGGCGGCAACATCGCGCACCAGTTCGTGGCCAATGCGGCGCCGGACGGCACGGTGCTGCTGCTGGGCTCGGTGGGACCGCTCACCATCGCGCCGCACCTGATGAAGCTCACCTATGACCCGTTCAAGGACCTGGCGGCGGTGTCGGGGGGTGTGAACTTTCCGAACGTGCTGGTGGTGCACAAGGCTGCGGGCGCGAAGACGCTCGCAGAATTCGTGCAGCTGTCCAGGAAGAAGCCCGGCAGCGTGGACTTCGCCTCCACGGGCGCGGGCTCGGCATCCCACCTGGCGGGCGAATTGTTCAACCAGCGCGCGGGCATCGACATGACCCATGTGCCCTACAAGGGCGGGGCACCCGCCTTGCAGGATTTGCTGGGCGAACGCGTCACCTCGTACTTTGCCGCGCCCCCCACCGCGCTGCCGCATGTCGAAACGGGCAAGCTGATCCCGCTGGCCACCACGGGCCTCACGCGGCCGGCCTATCTGCCCAATATCCCCACCGTGGCGGAATCGGGCTTTCCCGGCTTCGAGGCGCTCAACTGGTACGCCTTCGTGGCGCCGGGCAAAACGCCGGTGCCGCTGCTGGAACGCTGGAACCAGGAGATCGTGAAGGTGCTGAACGACGCGGGCGTGAAAGAGGCGCTCAACAAGCATGGCCTCACGCCCCAGCCCACCACGCGCGCCGAGCTCACGGCCTTCATGAAGAAGGAATCGACCCAGTGGGCCACCATCATCAAGGAGCGCAAGCTCACGGCGGAGTAGAGGGGGGAAGAATCACTCCCTTGAGGCACTGTACGGCGTCCCGTGGGCACGCCGGTGAAGAGGATGCGGCAGTCCCGGGCCTCAGGGCCGCGCCGTGTCCGGCATCTGCAGCACGCTGGGGTCGGTATGGATCAAGTCCAGCGGAAAGCGCTGCCCGGCCAGGTAGTCCTGGATGCACTGCAGCACCAGTGGCGTGCGGTGGCGGTCGGCGCAGGACCTGATCTCGTCCAGCGTCATCCAGACCGAACGCACGATGCCCGCGTCCAGCGGGCGCCACGCATGGTGCGTGCCCAGGGTGCCGGCGAACGCAAAGCGCATGTAGGTGATGTCGTCGCCCGTGCGCGTCTTGGTGAACCGGTTCATGTACACCCCCACGAGCGCCGTGGGCACGAAATCATGGGCCGTCTCTTCCAGCACCTCGCGCGCGCAGGCCTGGATGGGCGATTCGCCCGGGTCCAGGTGGCCGGCGGGGTTGTTGAGCTTGAGACCGTCGGTCGTCTCTTCCTCGACCAGCAAAAAACGGCCATCGCGCTCGATGAGGGCGGCCACGGTGACGTTGGGTTTCCAGCGGTGGGGCATGGCGCGCATTATGACCACGGGCCATGACGCGCGCTGCCGCGGCCGGCATCGCCCTTCGCAGCGCCGTCCCGCGCTCAGCGCTGCGGGGCCGGTGCGGGCCGCAGCACCAGCCACAGCGCCAGCGCGATCAGCACGCCGCCGGCGGCGTGCGCCAGCGTGGCCACCTCGCCCAGCACCAGCCAGCCCCAGGCCACGCCGAACAGCGGGATCAAGAAGGTCACGGTGAGCGCCTTGACGGGCCCCACGTCGGCGATGAGCCGGAAATACAGCACGTAGGCGGCCGAGGTGCACAGCAGGCCCAGCGCCAGCATCGCGCCCCAGACGGCGGGGCCGGCCGCGAGCCAGGTGGCCACCGGCTGGTGCGCCGCCTCCCACAGGGCGAACGGCGCCAGCGCGAGCACGGCCCCCCACTGGCTGCCCAGCGCCACCAGGCGGCTGTCGAGCCCGCCGCGCTGCGTGATCCAGCGCCGCGTGAGAAAGCCCGCCAGGCCGTAGCAGGCCGTGGCCACCAGGCAGGCGGCGATGCCGCCCAGCACCGGCGCGCTGAGCGCCACCGGCCCCGCCTGCGCGAGCACCGCCACGCCCGCCATGCCCAGCAGCACGCCGCCCACGCGGGCGGGCGTGAGGCGCTCGCCGAATGCCAGCGCACCGATCACCACGCCCATGAGCGGCGTGGTGGCATTGAGGATGGCGCTGTAGCCCGCTGGCAGCACGCGCGCGGCCAGCGCGAACATCAGGAACGGTATGCCCGAATTGATGGCGCCCAGCACCAGCGCGGCGCCCAGCTTGCCCCCGAACGCGGGCCGCAGCCGCACCACCGCCAGCAGCGCGAGCAGCCCCGCCGCGCCCAGCACCACGCGGCCGAACGCGGTGGGCACCGCCCCCCACACCGGCGCGGCGATGCGCATGAAGAGAAAGCTGCCGCCCCACAGGGCGGCCAGGGCGAAAAGACGGAGCAGGCTGGGGAGGTTCATGCCCGGCATCTTCGGGGCATGGTGCCGTGGCGGCAAACCATTTATCCTGCACACCCGTTTAGCCACGCTATACAAGCACCATGCGCCTGCCGCCCCTGATCGCCATCCGCTTCTTCGAGGCCACGGCCCGCCACGCCAGCGTGCGGCGCGCGGCCGAGGAGCTGCATGTCACGCCCGGCGCCGTCTCGCAGCAGGTGCGCAAGCTCGAGGAGTTCCTCGGCTGCGCGCTGTTCGAGCGCCAGCCGCGCGGCCTGGCGCTCACGGCGGCCGGGCGCGACTACCAGGTGGCCTGTGCCGAGGGCCTGGCCCTGATCGGGCATGCCACCTCGCGCATCGCGTCGACGAACCGGCGGCACGTGGTGCTGGTGAGCTGCACGCCGGGCTTCGCCGTGCAGTGGCTGGTGCCGCGCCTGCATGGCTTCCTGCAGCAGCATCCGGACATGGACGTGCACGTGGGCACGACCAACCGCGCGGTGGACCTCGCGGCCGAAGGCGTGCACTTTGCCGTGCGCCATGGGCAGGGTGCATACACCGGCCTGCGGTCCGAGGTGCTGGTGGCCGACGACCTGGTGCCCGTGTGCAGCCCGCGCCTGCTCGCGCCGCGCCGGTCGGCGCGCGTGGCCGACATCAACAGCGCCCGGCTGCTGCACGACGAGCACCGTGGCGACTGGCGCCTGTGGTGCGAGGCGCATGGCGTGGCGGGCGTGGATTGCGACGGCGGCGTGGTGTTCGCGCATTCCAACGCCGCCATCGAGGCCGCCGTGGCCGGGCGGGGTTTTGCGCTGGCAAGGCGTGCGCTCGTGCAGCAGGAGCTGGCCGCGCGCGCGCTGGTCTGCGTGCACTGCAAGCCCCTTCCGGCGCCGCTGGCCTACCACCTGGTGTACCGGCCCGAAGCCCTGATCGACCCCGCGCTGCGCCGCTTTCGCGACTGGGTCATGGCGCAGGGGAGCGCCGGTCAGGGAGCGAGTGCACGCACCATGTAGACCGCGCCGTCTCCATAGCTCGCCAGCCGTTCGCGCTGCGCCGCATCGGCCAGGGGTTGCACGGCATAGCCTTGCCGCTCCCAGTACGCCTGCGAGCCCTGCACCGACACCAGCGCTGTGTGCCGCAGGCCCTGGCCCCGCGCCCCTTCCCACATCGGCTGCAGCAGCGCGCGGGCCAGGCCCTGGCCCGCGCAGCCGGGCAGCACGGCCATGTCGTGCAGGTAGAGCGTATCGGGCTGCGGCACGGCCTCGAAGCCGCCATGCAGTGGCGTCACCTTGCCCATCACCGACCGGTAGGCCGCCAGATAGGCGCACACCACGCCCGCGCGCTCCAGCACCAGCGAGCAGTTGGCCGGGCTGGCCAGGCGGGCCGCGAAGACCTCGCCGCTCTCCACGAAGCCCGCGCCATAGCAGGCCAGCTGCACCGCGAGCAGGCCGGGCAGGTCGGCGACGGCCAGGGGGCGCACCCTCGTCATCGGATCATCGGAAGGGGCCACCACGCCAGGGCCCGGATGTGTTCCATTCAATGCGGCAACACCGGCGGCTGCACGAAGTCGTCGAGCGACAGGCCCTTTTCCCTGAGCAGGGCTTCCAGCACCGGCTGCAGCCGGCCCAGGCTTTCCTGCACGGCCTCGCGCACAGTGTCCACCACCACCTGGGTGCTGCGCTCGATCTCGATGTTGAGCGGGTCGCCCACCTTCTTGTGTTCAAACACCGTCGCACGGCGCGTTTCGGGAATCATCCAGATCTCGAACCAGCCCTCCTGCCGGTTCACCTCGGCCACCGTGAGGCTCGCGCCGTGGATGGCGATGTAGCCCTTGGCAAAGATGTAGCGGCGAAACGCCTCGGGCACGGCCACGCGCCACACCAGGTTGTTGTCGAACTCGCGGCGCTCGATGAGCGTGCCGGTGAAGTCCACATGGCCCGACAGCGGGTGGCCGCCGATCTCGGCGCCGTCCTTGGCCGCGCGTTCCACGTTCACGCGGTCGCCCTGCTGGTAGCCGCCCAGCGTGGTGATGTTCAGGCTCTGCAGCATCACGTCGAAGCTGGCCTGCGTGGGCGAGAGGATTTCCGTCACCGTGAGGCACACGCCGTCGGTGGACACGCTGGCGCCGATGGCGAGGTCCTGGCAGAAGCCTTCCGGGAAGTCGAGCGTGAAGGTGCGCAGGCCTGCGCGATCGTGGATGGCGGCAATGCCTGCCGTGGCTTGGACGATGCCTGTGAACATGGCGCGGTTTCCGGGTAGGTGGCAGAGGGGAGGGCCTTCAATTTTGCCACCCGGCCCCGCGCGCCGGGGCGGCGCGGTCCCGCCGCGCCTACGGGCTGTGCGCCAGCGGGGGCGCACGCCGCGCGTGGCCCACCAGGCAGCCGACAAAGTCCATGAGCGTGGCCGAGACACGCTCGCGGTGCCAGACCACGGTGATGGGCCCGAAGCGGATGCTGGAGTCGATGGCGATCTTCCTGAACAGCCCCAGCGACGCCATGTAGTCGGCCATGGATTCCGAACACACGCCCACATAGTCGCCCTTGTGCAACAGCGCCTGCATCATGGCCAGCGACGCCGTCTCGGCCTTCGGCACCAGCCATGAGGCCTCCTGCGCGATCAGGTAGGCATCCATCTGGATGCGCGTCAGCGTGCCGCTGGGCGGCATGACCCAGTTTTCGTGCAGCACGTCCGCGAAGCCCAGCCCCGCGCTGCGCGACCAGTACTTGCTGCCGTGCCCGATGACGACGGCCACCTGGTCGTCAAACAGGACCTGGTGGTCCAGCCCCGGCCGGTGGGCCCGCGCATCGAGCACGCCGATCACGGCATCGAGCGCGCCCGTCTCCAGCCCCTTGAGCAGATGGTCGAACGGCCCGTCGTGGATCGACACGGCCACATCGGCATGGTCCTGCTGAAAGGCGCTCACGGCCTCGGGCAGGCCGCCGGCGATACCCGCCCAGACACTGCCCACGTTCAGGCGCGGCACGCGTCCCTCGGCCATGGCGTGCATCTCCCGGCCCGTGCGGGCAATGTCGCCCAGCACGTTGATGGCCAGCCGCTTGAGCAGGTGCCCGGCGGGCGTGAGCTGCACCTTGCGCCCACGCACCACGAGCGCCGAGCCCACCACGCCCTCCATCTCGGCCAGCCAGTGCGACATGGCCGACTGCGTCATGTGCAGCCGCGCCGCCGCCAGCGTGAGCGTGCCCGCCTCGTCCAGCACCAGGAACGACTCCAGGTGCCGGACCTTGATGCGCCGCGCCCAGGACGTGCCTTCCGAACGATCAATCATGAACAAATCCTCATGGCCCCATTCTGCCTTTTCACTAGGCAATCAGCAGTATTCGTCATGACAATGTGCTCATCTTTTCTGTAACTTCCCCGTCGAGGTCACCGTGTTCAACACAATCAACAACGTCTCCAGGCTACTGATGGGCGTCGCTGCCGCAGCCGCCACGGCCACCGCCGCGCATGCGCAAGGCGCCTACCCAAACCGTCCCGTGCGCCTGGTGGTCTCGCAGGCGGCGGGCGGCAGCTCCGACACGATCGCGCGCCTGTGGGCAGAACATGCCGGCAAGGCCCTGGGCGGCACCATCGTGGTGGAAAACAAGCCCGGCGCAGGGGGGCTCATTGCCGCACAGAACGCGCTGAGCGCCCCCGCCGACGGCTACACCCTGCTGTACGGCAGCGTGTCGCTCATGGTGCTCAACCAGTTCACCTACAAACCCCTGCCCTACAACCCCGAGAAGGATTTCACGGGCGTGGCCATGCTGACCACCGTGCCGATCGTGCTGTCGGCCAATCCCGCCACGGGCATCAAGACGCTGAAAGACCTGACGGAGAAGGCCAAGGCGGCCCCCGGCAAGCTCAATTTCGCGTCCGCCGGACTGGGCAATTCCACCCACCTCGCCGTGGAACTGGTGAATGAAGCGCTGGGCATTTCGATGACCCACATCCCCTACAAGGGCGAAGCCGACGGCGTCATGGCCACCATGGGCGGGCAGACCGAACTGATGGGCGTGGTGTATGGCACAGCGTTGCCGCACATCAAGGCCAAGAAACTCAATGCGCTGGCCGTGCTGTCCCCCCAGCGCGCACCCGAGCTGCCCGATGTGCCCACCCTGGGCGAGCTGGGCGTGAAGGGTTTTGACTCCCTGGGATGGAGCGCCGTGGTGGCGCGCGCCGGCACGCCGGCCGACATCGTGGACAAGCTCAACAAGGCCACGGAAAGCTTCCACAAGAGCCCCGAAGTGCAGGCCAAGCTCAAGACCATGGGCGTGATCGCCGTGTCCGGGCCTGCGTCGCTGGTCATGGAAACCACGGTGCGCGACGCCAAGGCCTGGGGCCCCACGCTCGAAAAGCTGAACCTCAGCGCCAAGTAAGCCCGCGCCCCGCAAGCCCCTCTCTCTCAATCCACCCCGTGCCGTGTCACTGATGCCGCACGGGGTTCGCCCTTGAATGCTATGAAAAAAGAAGCCATGGTGGTCTGCCCGCAGCCCGAGGCCGCCGAATCCGGTATCGACATCCTGCGCGCCGGCGGCAATGCCGTGGATGCGGCGGTCGCCTGCGCCCTGGCCCAGACGGTGGTCGATCCGCTGATGTGCGGCATTGCGGGCTTTGGCACGGCCGCCGTGTACCTGCCCGGCGCCCGGGTGCATGAGTATTTCGACTTCCACTCGCCCGCGCCGCTGGCAGCCCGGGAGAACATGTGGGAGCACCTGCTCGAAGGCGAGACCAAGGACGGCTTCGGCTTCATCTTGACAGGCCGCGTCAACGACATCGGCCCCCAGTCGATTGGCACACCCGCCACGCTCAAGGGCCTGGAAGCCATGCACCAGGCGCACGGCCGCCTGCCGTGGAAGCAGGTGGTGGAGCCCGCGATCCGCTGGGCCTCGGACGGTTTCTTTGTGCGCCCCGGCATGCACGCCTTCTGGATCGACGAGCCCGCCATGGGCCGCGTCGGCAACCTGGAGCGGCTGCAGTACTGCGAGGACAGCCGCCAACTCTACTGCCGCCCCGATGGCCGCCCCAAGCCCATCGGCACGCCGCTGCGGAACGTTGGCATGGCCAGCGTGCTGCGCCAGATCGCCGAAGAGGGCTCGCAGCCGTTCTACCGGGGCGATCTGGCCCAGAAGATGATCGCGCACCTGCAGTCGCTGGGCGCGTTGATCACGCTCGAGGACCTGGCCCGGTACGAGGTCACGCGCAACCCGCCGCTGGTGGGCAGCTACCGCGACCGCACCGTCACCACCAACCAGCCTCCGGGCGGCGGCGCCATGCTGCTGGAGATGCTCAACATCCTGGAGCACTTCGAGCTGCGCGGCATGGAGCACAACAGCCCCGAATACCTCCGGCTGGTGTGCGAGGCGATGAAGAAGGCGACGGCCGACAAGGACCGCTGCATCGGCGATCCGAAATTCTTCGACGTGCCGCTCGACAAGCTCCTGTCCAAGGACATGGCCCGCGAGGCGGCCGAACAGATCCGCGCGGGCCAGCGCTTCAGCGTGGAGCGCGTGAACCCCGGCGCGCCCGTGCCACGCGACACCACGCACCTGAGCGTGGTCGATGCGGACGGCAACGCCGTGTCGATGACGCACTCGCTGGCCATGCCCTCGGGCATCATCACGCCGGGCATGGGCTTCCTGTACAACGGCTGCATGGGCGTGTTCGACCCGCGCCCGGGCCGTGCGGGCAGCATCCAGCCGGGCAAGAGCCGCTTCACGTCGTCCTGCCCCACCATGACGTTCAAGGACGGCGGGCTGGACATCGTGCTGGGCGCACCGGGTGGAACGCAGATCGCCATGGGCGTGCTGCAGGTGCTGCTCAACGTGATCGACCACGGCATGGAGATGCAGGCCGCCGTGTCGGCGCCGCGGTTTTCGTCCACCAGCAACGCCATCGACGTGTGCAACCGCATCCCGCGTCACACCACGCGCGCGCTCGAAGCCCAGGGCTACGCGGTCGGCCGCAACCCCTACAACTACACCATTGGCTGGGTGCACGGCGTGCAGGTGCAGCCCGACGGCCTGCACGGCGGCGCCGACCCCGGGCGCGATGGCGTGGCGTACAAGCTGCGCATGGACGCGGCGCACTGAGCGCCAGCGGGCGGGCAGGCGGGCCCGCGGCGAAGCCGCGTCACTCGCTCCTCTTTGGATAGCTGGTGGCGATTCATCGATCAGCGCCACCCGCCTCTCCGGCCCCCTGTCCGCGCGCCCGGCCCCTGATCGGCCGCGCAACGTAACGCAGCGCAGGGCGGGGTGCGCGGGCCGGGGCGCCAAGGCATCATCGGCCCGCTCCCGGCATGCGCCGACCGGCTTGCCCCTACCTGGCCCGCAGCAGTTCGCCCACTTCCAGCAGCACCAGCTCGTTGTCATCGGCCTTGTTCGGCTCGCGGCTGCTGCTGAAGGGCAGGTTGTTGTCGTTGCCCACGACGATGTGCGTGCCGTCCACCACGTCCACGTTCTCGATGGTGAAGAACGGGAAGGTGAGCACGCCGTTGTTCAGCGGCTTCCGGGCCAGGCGCTGCGGGTCCTGGATGTTCATCAGGTCGATGTAGCCCACCTTGCGGATCTCGCCGCCCACGTTGGCGTCGCTCATCTCAACCTTGTAGACGCGCTTGAACTTGGCCAGGTCGTGGAAGCAGTCGGTGCGCTTGTGGCCTTCCGGGCAGGCCTTGTCGGCTGTGCCTTCGCCGTTGTCGCGTTCGATGATCAAACCCGTGGTGCTGTCGATCATGTTGAAGTCGCCGATCGCGTGGTGGTTGGCCTCCAGCACGTACTTCCAGTGGCGGCCCGTCCACTGCTCGCTCTTCACATCGAACTCCAGCACGCGCAGGTACTGCCTGCCGCCCACGTTCTCATACGCCTTGGCCTCCTCGTTCCACAGCGCGCCTTCCAGCAGCGCATAGAGCTTGCTGCCGTCCCTGGACGCGGCCATGCCTTCGTAGCCCTTGGAACGCTTGACCTCGAACGGCGTGGGCTTGGCGTCCGGCGCGCCGGGCATCAGCACGCCGGGGGCGTCGGGCGAGCGCACCACCTTGCCGTCCACCTTGGTCTCGAACACACCCAGCACCTTGCCGTTCAGGTCGGCCTTGATGAGGGAGGGACCGAACTCGTCGCCGATCCACAGCGCGCCGCCCGCGAACTGGAAGCTCTCGGGGTCGAAGTCGGCACCGGTCAGGTAGCGCTGTTCCGTGCCTTCGTGCGTGATGCGAAACGGCACCTTCTTGTCCGGGTCGTGCAGGAACACGGTCTTGATCCGGTTGAACTGGCCGCTCTTGAAGTCCACGGCGTAGTGGTTGAGGTAGAGCATGAAATCCGGCGAATTGGCCTTGGCGCCCGCGCCGTTGTCGGTGAGGATCCAGAACGAGCCGTCGGCCATGCGCTTGATGCCCGAATGGCCCTGGATGGGCTGGCCCCTGAAGGGCACGGACACGCCGGTGTCGCGCCCGCCCGACTGGCCCATCACGGTGCCCACGGCCTCCACGCGGCGCGGGGTAGTGAACTTGCCGCTGGCCTGCAGGTCCTGCGGGGCGTCCTTGGGCGCGGCGATCAGCGTGAAGGCCGGCAGCACGGCGTGGCCCGCCAGCGTGGCGGGGTAGGCCTGCTGGGCGTGGGAAGGAACCAGGGCAGCGCAGGCCAAGGTGGCGCCAGCAGCAATGCGTGAGAGGTGAAACATGCGTCGACTTTGAAGAAACAAAAGGCGGACGATGCCGGGGCGGTGTGACAGGGAAGTGACGGAGGGCACACGCGCGTTCTTTTCTACGCACCGGAAAACCTGGACACCCCCCTTGCCGTGCGGGCGGGTGGCCCGACGCGGCCAAAAATCCAATATGATGGACAAAATCCCATTTGATGGAAATCCAATGCCCCTCTCCGCCGAGGACATCAGCGCCAGGATTGGCCGCCGCATCCATGGGCTGCGTGCGTCGCGCAACGACAGCCTCGACAGCCTGGCCGCCCGTTCCGGCGTGAGCCGCTCGATGATCTCCGTGATCGAACGGGGCCAGACCAACCCGACGGCGGTGGTGCTCGACCGCCTGGCATCGGCGCTGGGCGTGTCGCTGGGCGAACTGTTCGGCGAGGCGCCGCCCACCCCGGCGCGGGCCGCTCCGCTGGTGCGGCATGGCGACCAGGTGGAGTGGGTGGACCCGCAGTCCGGCTATGTGAGAAAGCAGGTGTCGCCCCCCGCGTGGCCCTCGCCGCTGCAGCTGGCGGAGGTGCGGTTTCCCGCCGGCGCGCGCGTGGCCTACGAGGGCGGCCGGCTGGACGGCTCGCTGCACCAGCAGGTGTGGGTGCTCAAAGGCCGCATGGAGATCTCGCAGGGAGACACGCTCCATGTGCTGCGCAAGGGCGACTGCCTGGCCGTGCGGCTCACGGAGCCCCTGGTCTTTTCCAATCCCGCCGACCAGGAGGCCCACTACCTGGTCGCTCTCTGCGATGTGGCCGCCCACGGCCACCGCTGACCGGATTCCCGCCACTTTGTCCATCTCCGCCACCATGAACTCCACCACCACGCCCTCTCCCGACGTCCATCTCATCGACTGCACCGAGCCAGCGCATGCCAGCGCCATTCTGGACATCCTCAACGATGCCATCGTGACCTCCACGGCGCTGTATGACTATGTGCCCCGCCCGCCGTCGGCCATGGCCAGCTGGTTCGCCGCCAAGCGGGCCGGCGGATTCCCGGTGCTGGGGGCCGCCGATGCCCAGGGCAGGCTGCTGGGCTTTGCCTCGTGGGGCACATTCCGCGCGTTTCCGGCCTACAAGTACACGGTCGAGCACAGTGTCTATGTCCACAAGGACTGCCGGGGCCGCGGACTGGGCGCCTGGCTGATGCGGGCCTTGATTGAGCGGGCGAAGGCCGCCGACATCCACGCCATCGTGGGGTGCATCGACGCGGCGAACGCAGGCAGCATCCGGCTGCACCAGCAGCTGGGGTTCGTGCACACGGGCACGATGCCCCAGGTGGGTTTCAAGTTTGGGCGGTGGCTGGATGCGGCGTTCTACCAGCTCACGCTGGACACCCCCCGCACCCCCATCGACGGCTGACACCGCGGAGGGCGCCGCCCCTGGCAAGGGTGGGGCCTGGTGTCATGGCGCCCGCCCCCCTGTCAGGAGGCGGCGCTCTCCTCGATGCGCACCAGCGTGCCGACGGCGACCCGGTCGAACAGGTCCATCACATCGGCATTGGCCATGCGCACGCAGCCGTGCGAGGCGGGCACCCCGAGGGGCGATCCCTCCGGGCAGCCATGGATGTAGATGAAGCGGCGCAGCGTGTCCACCGCGCCGCCCCGGTTCACGCCGGGTTCGCAGCCGGCCAGCCAGAGGATGCGGCACAGGATCCAGTCGCGCCCCGGGTGCCGTGCCGCCAGCGCGGGCGAATAGATCTCGCCGGTGGCCCGCCGCCCGACGAACACCGTGCCCGGCGCGCAGCCCGCGCCCACCTTGGCGCGCACGCGGTGCTGGCCGCGCGGGGTGCAGCCGCTGCCCTTGCGTTCGCCCACGCCGTTCAGGGCGGTCGATACCTGGTAGCTGCGCTCGATGGCCCCGGCCACCACCAGGTGCAATCGCTGCTGCGCCACGTGGATGTGCAGTTCAGGCCCGGCCATCGGGGTCAGCCCGCCGCCACCAGCCCCGCGCCGTGCCCGCGCGTGAAGGCCTCTTCGAACACCGAGTAGCCCGACCAGTCGCTGTGCGCGAACGCCAGCCGCGCCGTGGCGGGGGTGGGAATCCAGGGCGTTTGCTCACCATTTGATAGCTGCCTGCGCTTTCCTGGTAAGCGCTGGAGGCCAATTTGACTTAAAAAGCCGAGCATCCCGGGCGTGGGGATGGCCATGGCGTGGCCGTAGCGCGTGATGTCCACGCGCGTGGCACGCTGGCGCAGGTCGGGGTGGGGCACCGCCAGTGCGGCCAGGATCGGATCGGCCCAGTGCTGCCAGGGCTGGGTGGCGAGTTGCTGGCGGCCGTCGGGAGCATCGCCCAGCGCCTGGTAGTAGGTCAGCACCGTGGGCCCCGCGAGCACGGCACGCGCGTCCAGGCGCTGGTGTCCGGCGTTCACGTAGCCCAGGCCGCCCGCCGTGGGGTCGGCGTACAGAACGTTGTCCCAGGCGGGGGCGGCGCCGGGCCTGTCGGTCAGGGCACTGTCGATGTGGATGTTGGCCACGAGCCAGGGCGCCCAGCCCAGGCGCCTTGCGGCGCCGGTGAGGAACGCGGGCGGGTTTTGCACCACGCGCGCCGCCATGAACACCGGCAGCGCCACGATGCAGCGCGGCGCCTGCCAGCGCTCCACGCTGTCGGTGGCGTGGTTGAAGGCATCCACCTCCACGCCGTGGCGATTCTCGGTGATGCGCAATACGCTGGTGGCGGCGCGCAGCTGGCCGCCACCTTGGGCACTGTTCTGCAGCGGGGCCGCCAGGCGCTGGGTGATCCAGCCATTGCCCTGCGGCCAGGTGAGCACGCTTTCGCGTGCCTCGTCCGCGGCCTCGCCCGGGGCGTGAAAACCATGGCGGCTCGCAAAGTAGTGGATGCCCGCCCATGCCGACACGCGCGCGGTGCCCGCGCCGTAGTCGTCGCGGCAGCAGTAGTCGAGGTACCAGCGCAGGTGCGGATCGTCCAGCTCCTGCTGCTGCAGCCAGGCGTCGAACGTCACCGCATCCAGCGCCTGGTGCGCGGGTGCCAGGGGCTTTCTGGCGTCCAGCGACTTGAGCACCGGCATGGTGAAGCGCGCGGCCTTGGACTGCTGCGCCACGGCCTGCGCGAAGCGGCGGTACTGGGCCAGGGTTGCATCGTCCACGCCCTGCACCGGCAGCAGGCCTTCCTGCCATGCGCCCTCGAAGAACAGGCGCTCCTGCGGGCTGTGGCACAGGTGGCGCTCGTCGTAGCGCCAGCGGCCGGCCACGCGCTGGCGCAGGCCCAGCTCTTCCAGCAGGTCCTGCACTTCGCGCGCATCGTCGCCGGGCACCGGCAGGTAGTGCGCGCCCAGCGGGCAGGCAATGCCCTGCACGGCCCCGCCCCGGCTGTTGCCGCCCGCGCTGTCCTCCAGCTCCAGCAGCGCGAAGTCCGCGATGCCCGCCAGCCGCAGCGACCGCGCCGCCGCCAGCCCCGCCACGCCGCCGCCCGCGATGATGACCTGCGCGCGCCGCACCACGGCCGGCGCGGGCCAGGAGCCGGTCTTGAGCCAGTCGCGCAGCTGGTGGCCGCGCGCCATGTCGATGCCGGTGAAGCCGCCTTCCAAGACGCGAGGGGCCTTGTCGCAACCCGGCAGGAGCACCGCGGCGGCAGTCGAGGCGGCGGCGGTGGCTAGGAAATGGCGACGTTGCATGGCGTCAGTGTCTCCGGGTGTACGCAACGCCTGCGCGGCTTGCGACCGGCGCGGCCCAGACCAGCGGCCCCCGCGCAAGGGCCGCAAAGCCGCATTGGCGGCGCTTCGCTGGCGTGCGCTGGGGGCGTCCCCCTGCCCGCTGCGCGCAGCGCTGCGAGAGCGGGGGGAAGACGCGAAGCGGCTCAGGGGGGCTTCTCAATGTTTTCCCCACTCGCGCTCGTACGTGTGCACCAGCGCCTGGTTGGACAGCCGATTCACCTCGGCGGGCACCCGCGCCATGTCGCGCGGAAAATCGAACAGCAGGGGCAGCGAGTCGGTGCCCAGAAACCGCAGGCCATCGGGCAAGGCCCCGGGCAGGCGCCAGGGCCTGCGGCTGGCGATGATGAAGCCCCATTCGCCAAAACTGGGCACATGGGCGTGATACGGCGCGGCCTGCAGGCCCACGGACTCGATGGTCTGCACCACGGTCCAGAAGCTCTGGCGCGCCACCAGCGGCGACGTGGTCTGCACCACCGCGTAGCCGCTGGCCGCCAGGCGCTTGTCCAGCAGCGCATAGAAGCTGTTGGTGTAGAGCTTGCCGATGGAAAAATTGGTGGGGTCGGGAAAGTCCACCACGATGACATCAAACGTGTCCGACCCCTCCTGCAGCCAGCCAAAGGCATCGGTGTTGACGATCTTCACCTTGGGGTTCTGCAAGGCGTTGCCGTTCAGGCGCGCGAGCGTGGGGTTCTCGCTGAAGATTTTTGTCATGGCCGGGTCCAGTTCGACCAGCGTCACGGACTCGACCGACGGGTACTTGAGGATCTCGCGCACCGCCATGCCGTCGCCACCGCCCAGCACCGCCACGCGTTTGGGCGCGCCGTGGGCCGACATGGCGGGGTGCACCAGGGCCTCGTGGTAGCGGTACTCGTCGGACTGCGCGAACTGCAGGTTGCCGTTGAGGTACAGCCGGTGCCCCACACGCCCGTGCGTGACCACGATGCGCTGGTAGGGCGATGCGGTGCTGAACACGATGCGGTCCTGGTAGAACTTGTCCTCGGCCACGCTGGTGATGTACTCGGCCCCCGCCAGGGCGGCCAGCAAAATGCCCAGCACCATCACGCAGGCCACCAGGTGCGCCTTCAGGCGCCGCAATTCATGCCGGAACAGCCACACCGCCCACAGCGCCACGGCCGCGTTCATCAGGCCGAAGAGCAGCCCCGTGCGGATGAGCCCCAGGTGCGGCACCAGCAGCAGCGGGAACGCCAGCGACACCGCCAGCGCGCCCAGGTAGTCGAACGTGAGCACCTGCGAGACCAGGTCCTTGAGCGCCACGTTGCGCTTGAGGATGCGCATGACCAGGGGGATCTCCAGCCCCACCAGCGTGCCCACCATGAGCACCATGCCGTACAGCAGAAAGCGAAACGCGCCCGGCGTGTAGGCGTTGGCCAGGAACAGGGTGGCCGGCAACGCGCCGCCAACCAGCGCCACCAGCAGCTCGATGCGCAGGAAGTGCGCGGGCAGCTGCCGCTCGAAGTAGCGCGACAGCCACGAACCCACGCCCATGGCGAACAGGTAGGTGCCGATGATGGTGGAGAACTGCAGCACCGAGTCGCCCAGCACATAGGACGCGAGCGCGCCCGCGGCCAGCTCGTACAGCAGGCCGCAGGCGGCCACGACGAAGACGCTGGTGAGCAGGGCGATCTCGATGGGGCGGGGGCCGGAGCGGGCGCCCATGGCCTCGGGCGGGGAGGCGGGGGAATTCAGGTCGGATTGCAAGGCGGTCACCGGCGCGGCCCCGGGGGGGGCGCCGCTTCAGGCAAGGTGCGTCAGTGGATCGCCGCCGCCACGATGATGCTGATGCCCAGGCACATCGCCGCCACCACCAGGCCCAGCGCCTGGTTCTGCTTCTCGACGATTTCGCGCCACAGGTCATACGGCGTGATCTTGTCGACGATGACGAAGCACAGCCAGAAGATGACCACGCCAATCAGCGCATACAGGATGGACCCGAGGAACGCCGCGGGCCTGAGCCATTCGATTCCCATCATGATGTGATCTCCTTGAACGAAAAGGTTGCCGCCAGACAGGCTGGCGGGAAAGGTTGCAAAACTGCCGGCGCCCCCCGGGCTTGCGGCAACCCGGGGCTACTTGTGGCTGCCGCCGGACGAATACCCGCCATACGAGCCGCCCGAGCTGCGGTAGCTGGACGACGAGCAGTTCTCCACCCGCGGGTCGCAGCGGCTGCAGCGGCTGAGCAGCAACAGCAGGATGAGGATGACAATGGCGATAAGGATGACGGTGCCGCAGCCCAGCCCGGACTTGGCCACGAAGGGCCCCGGGTCGTCGCGCTGCAGCACGTCTTTCTTGTCGTCGAGCTTGAAGGCCTTGGCCACCGTGTCGCTGGCGAGCTTGTCGCCGGCCGACCAGGTGATCTCATTGGGGCTTTGCTCCATCGAGAGCAGGCCTTTGGCGCTGGCGAAGTCGCGGTTGGTGGTTTTCTGCCCGCGCGTGACCTGCCAGTAGAACTCGCCCAGCACATAGGTGGTTTCGGCCTCGTAGGTGTACTTGAGGTCGTACTTGGTGCCCATGTAGGTGGCCGAGCGCCCCGTGGCCGCCATCTGCGGCGCGCCCGTGGTGGGGCGCACCATGCTCCAGCCTTCTTCGGAATCGACCAGGAAGGCAAAACCGCGCTTCTGGTTGTAGAGCAGGTATTCGCTCCAGCCGAAATGCTCGTCGTCGCCGGGCTCCACGCCCATGCGGTGCTGAAAGCCCACCACCTGCCAGTGCACGCCTTGCAGCTGGCCCTTGCTGCCCAGCGGAATGAGGGGCTGCACGGGCTCGTCCTGCTCGGCCGAGCGCAGCTCGCCGCCCACACCGCTGTCCAGGCTGATGATGCTGGCGCACGAGCCGCAGGTGACGCTCTTGGAGGTGGACAGCTGCACCTGCACGGGCGCGCCGCAGTGCGGGCAGTTGAACTGGCGGCCTTTTTCGTCCTTGGCCGATTCGTCCTTGAGGCCGGTGAGCTGCAGGTCTTCCAGCAGCACGGCCTTGCCGCGCTCGACGTTGGGCGGCGTGTGGCCGTAGTCGATGCTGACCACTTCGCCGTCGGCGCTGCGCAGCTCGACCATGCCGAACGGATGGCCCAGCGGCGGCAGCTTGGGCAGCTCGCCCTGGGCCGAGATGAGCGATGCCTGGCCCGTGTAGGCCACGCTGTAGGGCTTGCCGTTGATGGCGGTGGTGCTGCCGATGCGAAAGCGCGCGGCCTCGGGCATCTCGCGGCCCGGGTCGATGGGGCGGGTGAAGACGTAGGCGCCGTTGTCCTCGCCCAGCGTGGCCAGGGTGCCGTCCTGCAAAAAGGCGGCCCATTCGGTCCAGGTGCCCGCGTCGCCCTTGTACTGCAGGCGGCCGATGAGGGTGAAGGGCACATCCTTGCCATCGAGCTGGATGCGCCCGCTGGCCATGAGCTGCAGCGGGCTGTGGTCGTCGAACAGCTCGGCCATCTTGCCCAGGCGCTGCAGCACGTCGCCATTGCGCACCACGGTGCTCTGGCAGTAGCCGCAGACGGCGTGCGTGGACTGCGCGCTGCGGAATTCAACCGGCGCGCCGCAGCCCGGGCAGGGCGCGCGGTAGTAACGCTGTGTGGGGTCGGTGGCCATCGGGGGGCTGCTGCCTGCGCCGCGCTACGCGGCTTTGGGGCCTTTTTGGCCTCTGGCGCTGATCCCTCCAGCGCAAGCAGCTATATTTATGATAGCAACCGGAATCAGACCAGCTTCTTGAGCAGTTCGGCCTTCTTGGCGTCGAACTCTTCCTGGGTCAGGATGCCCTTGGACTTGAGCTCGCCCAGCTTCTCCAGCGTGGCCATCACGTCCTCGGGCTTGACGCCCACTGCGGCAGCAGCAGCAGCCGCAGGCGCTGCCTGCGCGGCCGCACCGCCGCCTTGCAGGCCCTGCTGCAGGTTCTGCGCCAGCACCTGGCCCAACGCCACGCCCGCGCCCAGGCCCATGGCGTCGCCCGCGATGCCGCCACCGCCATTGCCCGCGCCTTCGGCGAACTTGGGGATGGCCTGCGCCGTCTGGTACTGCATGAACTTGCCCATGTCGTCGCCGACCATGCCCATGCCGATCTTCTGGTCGAGGATCTTTTGCAGCTCCTCGGGCAGCGAGACGTTCTGCACCGTGAGGTTCTCGATCAGGAGGCCCAGCTTGGCGAAGACGGGCGCGAGCTCCTTGGTCAGCGCATCGGCGAACATGACCTGGTTGGCCGCCAGGTCCAGGAACGGCAGGCCGCTGCCCGCGATGGCGTTGCTGATGTTCTGCAGCACCAGGCCGCGCAGCTGGCCTTCGAGGTCGGCCACGGGGTAGGACTCGCGCGTGCCGGAGATCTCGGTGTGGAACAGCTTGGGGTCGGCGATGCGGAACGCGTAGTTGCCGAACGCGCGCAGGCGCACGGCGCCGAAGTCCTTGTCGCGGATCGTGATGGGCTGGGGCGTGCCCCACTTCTGGTCGATCTGCTGGCGCGTGCTGAAGAAGTAGACATCGCTCTTGAAGGGGGACTCGAAGAGCTTGTCCCAGTTCTTGAGGTAGGTGAGCACCGGCAGCGTCTGCGTGGTGAGCTTGTAGGTGCCGGGCGCGAACACGTCGGCCACCTGGCCCTCGTTCACGAACACCGCCATCTGCGACTCGCGCACCACCAGCGTGCCGCCGTTCTGGATTTCCATGCCCGCCATCGGGAAACGCCAGGCCAGGGTGCCGTCCCCCTCTTCAGTCCACTGGATGATGTCAATGAACTGTTTCTTGATGAAGTCCATGAGGGCCATGTGTGCTCCCGGCGGTTGTAAGAGGGGGTTGAAAAGAGCGGCCATCATAGCAACGGCACCGGTGCCGGCCGGCGCTTTTTTCAGCCCGCCGGCGTGAAGGGCTTCCCACCCGGGCGCGGCCCCGCCGCACCACCCGTCCGGCGCGGGCGTTTGATAGCGCCTATGTTTGTATAGCCTGTACCAATTGGCTTTTGCTATTGAGAATGACTACCATTTCTTCATCCCTGCCGCCACGGCGGGGCTTGCAGATACCCGGAGTCCTCCATGTCCCACATCCGCCGCGCCGCCCGCCAGAACAAGACCATGCTGCTGAAGACGGGCAGCTACTACCTGATCCACATTGGCGTGGCCGCCCTGGTGGCCTACGCCGTGACCGGCAACCTGTGGGCCTCGCTCACCCTGAGCCTGCTCGAGCCCACGGTGCAGGCGGTGGCCTTCTTCTTCCATGAGAAGGCCTGGGACCGCGCCGCCCGGCGCCGCGCGCGCGATGCCGCCCTGGCCCACACGCCCAGCGCGGCGCTGCAGGCCGGCTGACCCCCGTCATCCGAAGGAGCCACCATGTACACAATCCCCCTGCGCAGCCGCACCGCCACGGGCCTGGCTTTTCAGCGCTGGCTGGTCCAGCGCCTGGCCGGGCTGGCCCCCGCCGGCCCCGGCTAGGCACCGGAAGGAAACAGGAAAAGAAAAAAGCCCCGGCTGGCGGGGCTTTGTCGGGGGCGTGGACCGCGATGGCCGTCAGGCCTTCACGTCCAGCAGCGAGCCCATCATCTCATCCTGGGTCTTGAGGGTCTGCAGGTTGGCCTTGAACGCATAGGTGGCCGACATCTGCTCGACGGCCTCCTTCTCCAGCGCCACCCCTTGCGCCTCCTGCTCGCGCTGCACCGTGGCGCGCACCCCCGCGCTGTCGGCGGCCTCTTCCTGCGCCACCACCTCGCGGCGGTAGCCCGGGGTGTTCATGTTGGCCACGTTGTTGGCCGACGCGTCCAGCCGCAACTGGGCGGCCTGCAGGCCGGAGCTGCCGATCGAAGAAATGCTTGCCATCACGTACCCCGCGCACAGCGCCCAGTCAAGGAACGGGGATTGTCCGCCCGCGCCGCTGCGCAGGCAAGGAAGGCGCCATCAACCATGCGCCTGCAGCAGGCATTGCGCGAAGGCCTGGGCCGCGCGCGGGGGCTGCGGCGACTTGCGCAGCACGCTCACGAACTGGCAGCGGTAGTGGAACCGCCCGGGCAATACCGCCTGCATGAGCCCCTGGCGCTCGAAGCCCTCGGCATAGTGGTCCGGCAGGAAGCCCAGGTAGCGGCCCGAGAGGATGAGCGTGGCGATCGACTCCTGGTCGAAGCCCGTGGCCTTGCGCGGCAGGCGCGTGCTGTGGCTCAGCTCCATGTTGGGCGAGTGGTAGCCCAGCCCCGCGAACTGGTAGGCGCGCAGCGATTCCCAGGTCAGCGCGGCATGGTCGGTGCCGTGCAGGGGGTGGCGCGCGCCGCAGTACAGCAGCATGGTTTCGGCGAACAGGTCGGCATAGACCAGGCTTTGCGATGTGCGGTGCGCCGGGATGATGCCCACGTGGAAGCTGCCGTCGATCAGCCCGCGCTCGATGGCCGGGATCGAGGCCACGTGCATCTGCAGGCTCACTTCGGGCGCCTGGCTGGCGAACAGTGCGATCGCATCGCCAATGTGGGCGGCCGGGTTGCTGGCGGTCTTGTCGAACACCGCCACCTCCAGCCTGCCGCCCATGCGGCGGTGGATGTCATCGATGCTGCTGCGAAACGCGTCCACCGCGGACAGCAGCCGCAGGGTTTCGTCGTATACGCGCTGCCCCTCGGCCGTGAGCGCGAAACCGGCCCGCCCGCGCCGGCACAGGGTGAGGCCCAGGCGGGTCTCCAGGTCCTTCATGTGGCGGCTCACGGTGCTGGTGCCGATGTTCAGTTCCAGCTCGGCGGCCGACATGCCCCCGCACTCCGCCACGCTCTTGAACACCTGCAGCAGGCGCAGGTCCATGTCGCTGAGCTGCCCCAGCACGGCGCGGTGCCGGGCCGCACTGGCGGGCGGGGCAGCTGCTGGGGTGGCGGTGGCGTGCGGGGTGGCGGGCATTACTTGCATAAACCGTCAAGTAAACATTGATATTGGACTATTTTAGAGATTAACCGCCAGCGCAACAATGCCACGCACCCGCCCTGCATGGACGGGCCTGCCCCTGCTTTTGCCGCCGTCTTGCACTGGAGAATCCCATGAGCTTCGTCAACATCGAAAAAACCGCCGCTGGCGCCGAAGGCCCCCGCATGGACGCCGAATGGCTGGAGGCGCACTGGATGCCCTTCACCGGCAACCGCAACTTCAAGGCCAAGCCGCGCATGATCGTGAGCGGCCAGGGCGCCTACTACACCGACGCCGAGGGCCGCAAGATCTTCGACGGCCTGTCGGGCCTGTGGTGCTCGGGCCTGGGCCATGGCCGCAAGGAAGTGGCCGAAGCCATCGGCAAGGCCGCCGCGACGCTGGACTACTCCCCGGCCTTCCAGTTCGGCCACCCGGCTTCCTTCGAGCTGGCCAACCGCCTCAAGGCGCTGACCCCCGCCGGGCTCGACTATGTGTTCTTCACCGGCTCGGGCTCCGAGTCGGCCGACACCTCGCTCAAGATGGCCCGCGCCTACTGGCGCGCCAAGGGGCAGGCCAGCAAGACGCGCCTGATCGGCCGCGAGAAGGGCTACCACGGCGTGAACTACGGCGGCATCTCCGTGGGCGGCATCGTGGGCAACCGCAAGACCTTCGGCCAGGGCATCGAGGCCGACCACCTGCCCCACACCCAGCCGCCCGCCGGCACCTTCCAGAAGGGCATGGCCGAGGACGGCGGCCGTGCGCTGGCCGACAAGCTGCTGGACGTGATCGCGCTGCACGACGCATCGAACATCGCCGCGGTGATCGTGGAGCCGTTCTCGGGTTCGGCTGGCGTGGTGATCCCTCCCAAGGGCTACCTGGAACGCATCCGCGAGATCTGCACGCAGAACAACATCCTGCTGATCTTTGATGAAGTGATCACTGGCTTTGGCCGCTGCGGCGCCTGGACGGGGGCCGAGGCCTTCGGCGTGACGCCCGACATCCTGAACTTTGCAAAGCAGGTCACCAACGGCGCGCAGCCGCTGGGCGGCGTGATCGCCACCAAGGAGATCTACGACACCTTCATCGGCCAGGGCGGGCCCGAGTACATGCTGGAGTTCCCCCATGGCTACACCTACTCGGCCCACCCCGTGGCCTGTGCGGCGGGCAATGCAGTGCTCGACATCCTGCAAAAGGAGGACATGCCCGGCCGCGTCCAGGCGCTGGCACCGTATTTCGAGCAGGCCGTGCATGGCCTCAAGGGCACCAAGCACGTGGCGGACATCCGCAACTACGGCCTGGCCGCGGGCATCACCATCGCCGCGCTGCCGGGCGAGCCCGCCCGCCGGCCCTACGAGATCGCCATGAAGTGCTGGGACAAGGGCTTTTACGTGCGCTACGGCGGCGACACCATCCAGCTGGCCCCGCCCTTCATCAGCACCGAGGCTGAAATCGACCGCATGGTGAACGCCCTGGGCGACGCCCTGGCGGAAACCGCCTGACACGCGGCACGCCTTTTGCTCCTGAATTGATAGCTTTCAGCGCTTGTCACATGGGCGCTGGAAGCATTTTTTAATCATATCCAGACATGAACCACGACAAGAACGTCACCACCACCATCGGCCACCTGATCGACGGCCAGCCCGTTGCCGACACGGCGCGCACCCAGCCGGTGTTCGACCCCGCCACCGGCGAGTCCCACACGAGCGTGGCCCTGGCAAGCAAGGCCACGGTGGAACAGGCCATCGCCTCGGCCCAGGCCGCCTTCCCGGCCTGGCGCAACACCCCACCGCTCAAGCGCGCGCGCGTGATGGGCAAGCTGAAAGTCCTGCTCGAGGACAACGCCGACAAGATCGCCGCGCTGATCACCGCCGAGCACGGCAAGGTGCTGGCCGATGCGCATGGCGAGCTGCAGCGCGGCATCGAGAACGTGGAGTTCGCCAGCTACGCGCCCGAGCTGCTCAAGGGCGAGCACAGCCGCAACGTGGGCCCGTCCATCGACTCCTGGAGCGAATTCCAGGCGCTGGGCGTGTGCGCCGGCATCACCCCGTTCAACTTCCCGGCCATGGTGCCGCTGTGGATGTGGCCCATGGCCGTGGCCTGCGGCAACACCTTCGTGCTCAAGCCGTCGGAGCGCGACCCGTCCTCGACGCTGTTCGTGGCCCAGCTCGCGCTCGAAGCCGGCCTGCCGCCCGGCGTGCTCAACGTGGTCAATGGCGACAAGGAAGCGGTGGACACGCTGCTGGCCGACCCGCGCGTGAAGGCCGTGAGCTTCGTGGGCTCCACGCCCATCGCCGAGTACATCTACGCCGAAGGCTGCAAGCACGGCAAGCGCGTGCAGGCCCTGGGCGGCGCCAAGAACCACGCGGTGCTGATGCCCGATGCCGACGTGGGCAACGCCGTGAGCGCGCTGATGGGCGCGGCCTATGGCTCCTGCGGCGAGCGCTGCATGGCCATCCCCCTGCTCGTCGCCGTGGGTGACGAGGTGGGAGACGCCGTGGTCGCCGGGCTGAAGGCCGAGATCGCCAGGATGAAGGTCGGCCCCGGCACGGACAACGGCAACGACATGGGCCCGCTGGTCACCCGGCAGCACTTCGAGAAAGTGAAGTCCTATGTGGACAGCGGCGTGGCCGAAGGCGCGACCCTGGTGGTGGATGGCCGGGGCGTGCAGGTGGCCGCAGGCCATGAGAACGGCTACTTCCTGGGCGCGTGCCTGTTCGACAACGTCCGGCCCGGCATGAAGATCTACCAGGAAGAGATTTTCGGCCCCGTGCTGGGCGTGGTGCGCGTGAAGACGCTGCAAGAGGCGATGAACCTGATCGACGCCCACGAATACGGCAACGGCACCTGCATCTTCACGCGCGACGGCGAAGCCGCGCGCTACTTCACCGACCACATCCAGGTCGGCATGGTGGGCGTGAACGTGCCCCTGCCCGTGCCCGTGGCCTACCACTCGTTCGGCGGCTGGAAGCGCAGCCTGTTCGGCGACCTGCACGCCTACGGGCCCGATGCCGTGCGCTTTTACACCAAGCGCAAGACCATCACGCAGCGCTGGCCCTCGGCCGGCGTGCGCGAAGGCGCTGTGTTCAGCTTCCCCAGCAGCCGCTGACCGAGCCCCCGCGCCCAGGCCAAGACGCCCCGCAGCCGCCCCGGCTGCGGGGCGTCTTGCCTTGTGGGGGATTGCAGCCGATGGGGTCATGGCTGATCCACCCATATAAGCAGATTCGCTTACTAGGGTTTTCACGACCACCGCCCTACAATCGCAGACCCTTACAAAGCTGACAGCCACTGCAGCGCCTCTGCAGCCCGGTTTTTGCACCCACCCCCTGAGTTGGAGACACTGAATGCCCGAGAACACCACGGCCCAGAACAACAACAACGATTCCGACAAGCGCGCCCAGCTGCGCCGTGCCGCTCTCGAGTACCACGAATTTCCCAAGCCCGGCAAGATCGCCATCGCCGCCACCAAGCAGATGGTGAACCAGCACGACCTGGCCCTGGCCTACTCGCCCGGCGTGGCCGCGCCCTGCGAGGAGATCGTGAAGGACCCCGCCAACGCCTTCCGCTACACCGCGCGTGGCAACCTGGTGGCCGTCATCAGCAACGGCACCGCCGTGCTGGGCCTGGGCGACATCGGCGCGCTGGCCTCCAAGCCGGTGATGGAAGGCAAGGGCGTGCTGTTCAAGAAGTTCGCCGGCGTGGACGTGTTCGACATCGAGATCGACGAGAAGGACCCGGCCAGGCTGGTGGAGGTGATCGCCGCGCTGGAGCCGACGTTCGGCGCGATCAACCTCGAAGACATCAAGGCACCCGACTGCTTCTACGTGGAGCGCGAACTGCGCAAGCGCATGAAGATCCCCGTCTTCCATGACGACCAGCACGGCACGGCCATCACCGTGGCGGCGGCCATCGTGAATGCGCTCAAGGTGGCGGGCAAGAAGATCGAGGACGTGAAACTGGTCACCAGCGGCGCGGGCGCGGCGGCGCTGGCCTGCCTGAACCTGCTGCTCAAGGTGGGCGTGCAGCGCAAGAACGTGTTCGTCACCGACCTGGCCGGCGTGGTCTATGAAGGCCGCGAAGAGCTGATGGACGACGACAAGCGCCAGTTCATGCAGAAGACCGAGGCCCGCAAGCTGGCCGAGGTGATGGTGGGCGCGGACGTGTTCCTGGGCCTGTCGGCGGGCAACGTGCTCAAGCCCGAGATGGTGGCCACGATGGCCGAGCGGCCGGTGATCTTCGCGCTGGCCAACCCCAATCCGGAGATCACGCCCGAGCTGGCGCACAGCGTGCGCGGCGACATCATCATGGCCACGGGGCGCTCGGACTACCCCAACCAGGTGAACAACGTCCTGTGCTTCCCCTACATCTTCCGGGGCGCGCTGGACTGCGGCGCGACCACCATCACCGATGAGATGGAGATCGCCGCCGTCCACGCCATCGCCGACCTGGCCCAGGCCGAGCAAAGCGAGGTGGTGGCCGCTGCCTATGTGGGCGAGAAGCTGACGTTCGGCCCCGAATACCTGATCCCCAAGCCGTTCGACCCGCGCCTGATGATGAAGATCGCGCCGGCCGTGGCCCAGGCCGCCGCGGACAGCGGCGTGGCGCAGCGCCCCATCGCCGACATGGACGCCTACCGCGACCGGCTGCAGACCTTCGTCTACGCCTCGGGCACGACGATGAAGCCCATCTTCGACGCCGCGCGCACCGCGGCCCGCAAGCGCGTGGCCTACGCCGAGGGCGAAGAGGAACGCGTGCTGCGCGCCGCGCAGATCGTGGTGGACGAGAAGGTGGCCCGTCCCACGCTGATCGGCCGCCCGGCCATCATCGCCCAGCGCATCGAGAAATTCGGCCTGCGCCTGAAGGAAGGCGTGGACTACGACGTGGTCAACACCGATTTCGACCACCGCTACCGCGACTTCTGGCAGACCTACCACCGCATGACCGAGCGCAAGGGCATCACCCAGCAGGTCGCCAAGATCGAGATGCGCCGGCGCCTCACGCTCATCGGCTGCATGATGCTGCACAAGGGCGAGGTGGACGGCCTGATCTGCGGCACCTGGGGCACCACGGCCAACCACCTGCTCTACATCGACCAGGTGATCGGCAAGCACGCGGGCGGCGCCGACAGCACGGCGCAGGACGTGCCCGTGTATGCCTGCATGAACGGCCTCATGCTGCCAGGGCGCCAGGTCTTCCTGGTGGACACGCACGTCAACTACGACCCCACGCCCCAGGAGCTGGCCGAAATCACCGCGCTGGCCGCGGAGGAAATGATGCGCTTTGGCATCAAGCCCAAGGCCGCGCTCCTGTCGCACTCCAATTTCGGCACCAGCAACCACCCCAGCGCCGTGAAGATGCGCCAGACGCTGGAACTGCTGCGCCAGCAGGCGCCCTGGCTGGAAGTGGACGGCGAGATGCACGGCGACGTGGCCTTGGACGGCAAGGCCCGTGCGGCCCTCATGCCCAGCAGCGAACTGACGGGCGACGCCAACCTGCTGGTGTTCCCCAACATCGACGCGGCCAACATCGCCTACAACCTGCTCAAGACCGCTGCGGGCGGCGGCATCGCGATCGGCCCGGTGCTGCTGGGGGCAGCCAAACCGGTCCACATCCTGACGCCCAGCGCCACCGTGCGCCGCATCGTGAACATGACAGCCCTGACCGTGGCGGATGCCAACGTGTCGAGATAAGCCCAAAATAGATAGCAAGCACTAACTTAAAAAGCTGCTTGCCCCCTTCAGCGTCTGCCCAATCTTTGTGCAGACGCTTGCTTTTTGGGGGCCGTTGAGCGACACTAGCGGCTCGAAATTTCGGGTTAACCCGTAGTTTCTGAAAGGTTCGTTGATGCTGAAGGCTGTAGCCACCCGGGCGCGCAAAGCAGGGTTTTTGTGTGTTTTGGGTGTTGCGTTCGTGTTGTCCCCGGTGGCGGGGCATGCCCGGAAATCCCCGTCCACCGACGGTTCCCTCACCCCCATCGCACTGGCCGAGTTGCCGCCCCAAGGGCGTGCGACGTATGCGCTGATCCGTGAGGGGGGCCCCTTTCCGTATGACAAGGACGGATCGGTTTTTGGTAATCGCGAGCGGCTGTTGCCCGCCCACAAGCGGGGCTATTACCGTGAGTACACCGTCAGAACGCCAGGATCGCGCGACCGGGGAGCCCGGCGCATCGTGTGCGGCGGCAAGCCCCGGGTTCCGGACGCCTGCTACTACACCGGCGACCACTACGCCAGTTTTCGCGAGATCGTCGAATGACCCCCGATGCGGTGCACGCAGACCAGAAGAACCCTGGCAGCGCACACCGCGCCACCTTGAATCCCCCACGCGCAGGCCGCATTCCGCAGCCTTGCGAGAAGCCAGAAGTTTGTGGACTTTATAAAGAAAGAGTAGCGGAGATGCAGACGCCACTTCGTAAAGACCTGGAAACGCCACTGCGTGGCGTGCGCACCAACATCGTGCAGTCCATTCGCGCCTTCCGCGTGCAGGACCTGCAGGATGCCGCCACCTCCATGGGTCACCATTTCTTGTACGCCAACCTGGCCCACGCGCAGTCCAAGCAGGATGTGCTGGACCTGATTGCCGGGCAATTCACCTTCCCGTCGCACTTCGGCAAGAATTTTGATGCGCTGTACGACTGCATGACGGATCCCTTGCACAAATCGGGCCCGCAGCCTGGTTTCATCGTGGTGCTGGAGCAGATCCCCGCCACCGGCAAGTTCGACAAGGAAGCGCGTGAACAGCTGCTCGATATCTTCCGCGACGCCGCCGACTATTGGGGCGACCGAAAAATCCCCTTCCGCTGTTTCTATTCTTTTCTGTAGCCCGTTCTGCATCCACCAGCCAAGCAGAACGGGCGAACGAGGCTACCGGCACCCAGGGTGTCGAGGGCATTGAGATCGCCGCGGAGCCCGCCGAGAAAATGCCGACCGACAAGCTCGTCGACGTGTCCCCGATGGCGCTGCGCATGAGCAGCCCTTTCAACGCCGGCTACTGGCTTTCGGCTGCCTGAGTCTGGCGGCTCATCCCCCTGAGCGGCTGCGCGCCGCTTCCCCCTTCTCCCGGCGTCGCCGGAAAGGGGGGATGCCCTCACTATGGGGCGCCCCTTGCCTGGCATCCTCCGCTCGGGCCGCGCCAGTGGCTGGCGTTTTAGTCAAATCAAACCCTAGCGCTTGTCCATCAAGCGCCAGCAGCTATTGATTCAAGAGCACTGCTGTGCCAAGGCCACAAACTCGCTCACCGGAACCTCCTCGGCGCGGCGCTGGGTGTCGAAGGTGCCGGCGAACTGGCGCGCTTCGAGCCAGCGGCCCAGCGTGTGGCGCAGCAGCTTGCGGCGCTGGCTGAAGGCGACCTGCACCAGCTCTTCCAGAAGGGGCATCGACAAGGGCGCGGGCTCTGCGTGCGGCACCATGCGCACCACGGCGCTGTCCACGCGCGGGGGCGGGTCGAAGCTCTCCGGGGGAACGAACAGCACGTTTTCCATCGCGTAGCGCCATTGCAGCATCACCGACAGGCGCCCGTAGTCGCTGGTGGCAGGCTGGGCCACCATGCGGTCGATCACTTCCTTTTGCAGCATGAAGTGCTGGTCTTCGATGACCTGCACATGGTCCAGCAGATGGAACAGGATGGGCGTGGAGATGTTGTAGGGCAGGTTGCCCACCACGCGCAGCCGCAGGTCGGGCTGCGCGGCTTTTTCGCGCATCGCGAGCGCCAGCGCGGTGAAATCCACCTTGAGCACGTCGGACTCGATCACCTCCAGCTGGCCATGCAGCCGCAGGCGCAAGGCCAGGTCGCGGTCCAGCTCGATGACCGTGAGGCGCCCCAGACGCTCCACCAGGGGCTGCGTGAGCGCCGCAAGGCCCGGTCCGATCTCGACCATGGGCTGGCCCGGCTGGGGCGCAATGGCCTGCACGATGTCTTCGATGATGCCCTTGTCGGACAGGAAATGCTGCCCGAAGCGCTTGCGGGGGATGTGCTTCATGCCATTGGCCCGCTGGTGCTGTCGATATGCCGGGAGACGGCATGCGAGCTGTGCAAGGGCGGCCAAGCCGCGCAGGCGGCGCTTCGCCGGGGGGCGCTGGCGGGGGCCCCTCCCTTCCCGCATCGCGCAGCGATACGGAAGAAGGAGGAGAAAGGTGCGTAGCGCCTCGGGGGGACGTACTCCATCTTCATTGCGGCGGGTCGCGGTATTCCACATACGCGCGCCCGCGCAGTTCCTGCGCCCAGGTGGCGTAGGCCTCGTCCAGCTTCTTCTCGCGCACGGTATCGCGCGCCATGTCGCGCTGCTCGCGCTGCGTGAGCTTGGCCTCGCGGCGCTCGAGCAGCTGGATCAGGTGCACACCGAAGCGCGACACCAGCGGCTCGCTGACATCGCCGGGCTTGAGGCTGTTCAAGGCCTGCTCGAATTCGGGCACGTAGCGGCCCGGATTGGCCCAGCCCAGGTCGCCGCCCTCCTTGGAGCTGCCGTCCTGGGAATGCTCGCGCGCCAGCGCCGCGAAGTCGGCCTGGCCCGCCAGCACGCGGCGCCGGTAGTCCGCCAGGCGCGCCGCGGCGGCGGACTCCGTCAGCTGCGGCCCGGTGCGCAGCAGGATGTGGCGGGCATGGTTCTGCACCACCGTGGTGGGCACCCCCGCCGTGACGCGCTCCACCACCTTGAGCACGTGAAAGCCCGCCGGCGACCGCACGGGCCCGACGATGCTGCCCACCGGCAGGCCCAGCGTGGAGTTCACGAACAGTTCGGGATACCGGTCCGCCGGCCGCAGGCCCAGCAGGCCTGCGGCGCGCTGCCCTTCGGGCGCGTCGGAGAACTCGCGCGCGACGGCCGCGAAGTCCTCACCCGCGCGCACCTTGTCGGCCGCGCGCTGGGCGCGTGCCTGGCGCTCGGCCACCTGCACGGGGCTGGCATTCTCGGGGACGAGGACGAGCACGTGCCCCAGGTTGATCTCCATCGAGGCCACGTCGGCGCCCCGTTGCTGCTCGCGCAGGTACTGGTCGATGTCCAGGTCGGACACCTTCACGCGCGCCTCCACTTCACGTTCGCGCAGGCGCTGCTGCAGCAGCTGGTTGCGCAGCTCTTCACGGAAGCGCTCCTTGCCCATGCCGTCCCGCGCGAGGCGGCGGTAGAGGTCGTCCACCGTCATGTTGTTCTGCCGGGCCACGCCCTGCTCGGCCTGCGACACGGCGAAGTCATCCACCTTGACGCCGGACTCCTTCGCCTGCTGCAGCTGCACGCGCTCCAGGATGATCCGTTCGAGCACTTCACGGGCGAGCAGGTCCCGCGGCGGCATGGCGCCCCCCTGCTGCGCCAGCTGTGCCTCGGCGCGCGCGAGCCGCGAGCGCACCTCGTTGTTGGTCACGGGTTCGGAATTGACCACGGCCACGATGAAATCCGCCTGACGGGGCGCCGAACTGCCGCCGCTGCCCGCCGCCGTCTCCGCGGGCAGCGTGATCGAAGGTGCGGCCGCCGGGCGCGCCGTCAGCCCCTTGCCTGCAGGCGCGCCGGAAGGGCGCAGGCCCTGGGCCAGGGTGCCCTGGGACATCAGGGAAGCCAGGGTGGCAATGGCCAGTGCGATGACACGGTGATTCATGGCGTTAAGCGTTAGTCATAGTTGCTGAAACGGCTGGGCGTTGTCACCTGCTCGCGCAGGTTCTGGTAGCGCGGCACATTTTGCTTGAAGGTATCCAGGGGGCTGGAGCCCAGGCTCAGGCGGGAGAAGCCCACGAATTCGATCTGGAACAGCAGGCGGGTGTTGGACGTGGTGACACTGCTTTGCAGGCGCTCGAGGACCACGCGGCCGATCCAGCAGCAGCTGTCGTACTCAAAGCCCACCACGGTGTCCACGAGTTTGCGGTCCTGCAGGCTGTAGTTCAGTCGCCCGACGCTGTACCAGCGCCCGCCGCCCTGGCCACGGCCGGCGGCGCCGGATGGCTTGTTGTTGTGGGTCTCGCTGCTGCCCCACAGCGCGTCCAGCGGCCATTGCCAGCCAATGTCGATCTGCTCGCTGGTGCCGCGCTGCAGGCGGTAGGCGGCGCTCACGGTGCGGTAGTTGCCCGGGCTGTAGCGCGCACCGATGGTCGAGCGGATGGAACGGCCGGTCTTGGGGTTGTACTGCACGGTGGAGTCAAAGCCCCACTGCGGCGTCCAGGTGATGCCCGCGCCCAGCAGCAGGTCCGACAGGCGCTCGCTCACGGGCGCGCCGCCCGGCAGCGTCACCTGCTGGTCGGAGAAACGAACGCGTTGCGCAACGCCGAAGCGCGCGGCCTCGGCGCCCGTGTTCGGGTCCAGCAGCCGTGTGCTGAGGCCCAGGGTGAGCAGGTTGTTGTCGGCCAGCCGGTCGTTGCCCCCGAAGGCGTTCTCGGTGTAGATGGTGGCGAAATTGAAGTCGTTGGCCGCCGTGTCGTACACGGGCAGGCGGCTCTGGTCACGGTACGGCGTGTACGTGTAGAAAGCACGCGGTTCCAGCGTCTGCAGGAAGGCGCGGCCGAAGTATGCGGCGTCGCGCTCGAAGACCAGGCCGCTGTCCAGGCTGAAGGTGGGCAGCGCGCGGCTGGCCGAACGCTCGCCATTGGACAGCGGGGTATCGAACTGGTACTGCGTGGCGTGCAGCTGCAGGCGCGGCGTGACGAAGCCCCCGGGCGACAGGAACGGCCGGCTGATCTGCGCCATCGCATAGCTGCGGTGGGCATTGGGCTGGCCCGTCAGCTCGCGGGCCGCCTGGAAGCGCGTGGTGTCCAGCTCCACGCTGGCATCCACCCCGCCACCGAGCTGCGAGGGGGCATAGCGCCATTGCAGCTGGGGCATGCGGTCGTAAGGCGGCACGATGGGAGAAGTCACGTCCTGCAGCGTCTGCCACTTGAGGGTGCGCACGCTCGCGGACATGTCATTGCGCGCCCAGGACAGCGTGGCATCGCCGGGCAGCAGGCGCTGGCGCAGAAGCTCGGAGGCGCGGCCGAAGTCGCGCCAGTAGTTGTCATCGCTGACGCGATTGAGGTTGAGGTTGAGCCCCACCCCGCCAATGCCGGTGTTGAAAGCACCTTGGTGCTGTCCCGAAAAGCTCCACCGCATGCGGTCGCGCAGGCGGTCGGTGGGCATGACGTCGGCGCTGACCTGGCCGGAATAGCTCGGCTCCAGGTAGCGGAACTCGCCCCCCAGGTTGGCGCCGCGCTTGGTCATGAGGGCGGCGCGCAGCGTGGCATCGCGGTTGGGCGCGATGTTCCAGTAGTACGGCTGCATGTAGGCCACCCCGTCGCGGCTGTCCAGGCCGATGGTCGGGGGCAGCAGGCCGGACTTGCGCTTGTCCGACAGCGGGAAGGTGATGTACGGAATCGGCAGCAGCGACACGCCCTTGAACTCCAGCACCGCGTCTTCCGCCGTACCCACCTCTTCCTCGTTGTCGATGCGGATGGTGGCGGCGCGCAGCACCCAGTCGGGCCGCCAGCTTTCTTCATTGCCGCGCTCGCACGTGGTGTATGTGGCGTTGTGCACCACGGCCCGGTCGCGGTCGATGAAATCCACGCGCGTGGCATCGCCGTGCGCCTGGGTGGCCAGAAACTTGTACCGCGCGTCGCTGAAGAAGCCCTCGAACGCATCCACCCGCAGCTCCAGCGCCGTGCCTTCGTACACATTGCCCGCGCGGTTGATGCGCACCTGCCCGCTGGCCTTGGCCAGGTCTTCGGGCACGTTGTAGTCCAGGCGGTCGGCGCGGATCACGGTGTCGCCCCGGCGCAATTCGGCATTGCCTTCGATGACGGCGTTCAGGTCGGTCTGGCCGCTGATGTGGTCACCCTTCACGAACACCGGCAGCTGGGGGCGCACGGCGTCCGGAATCTTTTCCTGCAGCAGCGGCGAGGTGCGCAGCGCGGGCGGTGCATCCCAGGCGCTGGGCGGGGGGGCCTCCGCCGCCTGCGCCAGCGCGGAGAGCGGCAGCCCGCACCAGGCCAGCGCCACGCCATAGGCCAGGGCCCGGGGCACGGGCGCGCGCAGCCGCACGGCCTTCGCCGTGGCGGGCCGGGTCCGGGGGGAAGGGGTCTGCACGGTAGGGGGCTTGCGGCGTGGCACGTGGGGCGATGGGCAGGGGCGGATGAAAGAAGGACCCGCTCACCACGGAGGCGGGGAGCGGGTTTGTAAAATCGGATTATCCATGAGCCACCCATCCTCCCCTTCTCCCGCCTGCCCGCCCCCGGGCATGGCCGTGGCAACCCCCGCAACTTGTACCGTGGCCTGGCCCGACGCGGCCCGCCAGACAGCCTTCGAAGCCTGGCTCGCCCCCCTGGTGGGCCCGCACCAGCTGCTGCCCGCCACGCTGCGCCCGGCGTCGGCCGATGCGAGCTTCCGCCGCTACCTGCGCATCGACAGCGCCACGGGCAGCAGCCGCATCGTGATGGATGCCCCGCCCCACCAGGAGAACTGCCGCCCCTTCGTGCAGGTGCAGGGCCTGATGGCGTCCGCGGGCCTGAACGTGCCGCAGATCCTGGCCTGGGACGAGCCCGGCGGGTTCATGCTGCTGTCCGACCTGGGGCATCGGACGGTGATCGAGCTGCTGGACCCCGGGCAGCCCCAGGCCGCCTACGCCTGGTACCAGCAGGCCACCGATGTGCTGCTGGACTGGCAGAAGGCCTCCCAGCCCGGCGTGCTGCCGGCCTACGACGAGGCGCTGCTGCGCCGCGAGCTGGCGCTGTACCCCGACTGGTACCTGGGCCGACACCGCGGCGTCACGCTGGACGACCAGCAGCAGGCCACCCTGGGCAGCGCCTTCGATGCCATCGTGGCGCACAACCTCGCTGCGCCCCAGGTCTACGTGCACCGCGACTTCATGACGCGCAACCTGATGGCCCCCGTCGAAGAAGGCGCGCCCCTGGGCGTGCTGGACTTCCAGGACGCCGTCTACGGTCCCATCACCTATGACATCGCCAGCCTGCTGCGCGACGCGTTCATCAGCTGGGAAGAGGAGTTTGTCATCGACATTACCGTGCGTTACTGGGAAAAGGCGCGCAAGGCCGGGCTGCTGGGCGCCCGCAGCGCCAGCGGCTGGGGCGATGACTTCGGCGAGTTCTACCGCTCGGTGGAATGGATGGGCCTGCAGCGCCACCTCAAGGTCGCGGGCATCTTCGCGCGCCTGACCCTGCGCGACGGCAAGCCCAGGTACCTGGCCGACGCGCCGCGCTTCATGGCCTACATCCGCGCCACGGCCAACCGCTACCGCCAGCTGGGGCCCCTGCTCAAGATGCTCGACCAGATCGAGGGCACCGAGCCGGTCACGGGATTTGCCTACGGCCGGATGTAGGGGCGCCACCGGGCGCATGCCAGGAAAAATCGAGTCCAATCAGGCTGTAGCGCTTGTCCTTCAAGCGCAAACAGCTATAAATTAGGTAGCAAATGCCCCGTTTCCACTGCCCGGCCCTTCTGTCCACCGGCGCCGAGCTGGACCTGCCCCCGGGCGCCGCGCGCCATGTGCAGGTGCTGCGCCTGCAGCCGGGCGATGCCATCACGCTGTTCCACGGCGGCCAGGACGGGGGCGACCCGGGCGGCGAGTTCGACGCCACCGTGCTGCGCATGGGCCGCAGCGACGTGCGGGTGCTGGTGGGCGCGCACCATGCCACCGAACGCGAAGCCGCGCGCACGGTGCACCTGCTGGCGGGCATCACCGCCAACGAGCGCATGGACTGGCTCGTCGAGAAAGCCACCGAACTGGGCGTGGCCAGCATCACGCCCCTGGTGGCCGAGCGCAGCGTGCTCAAGCTCAAGGGCGAGCGGGCCGAGAAAAAAATCGCCCACTGGCAGGCCGTGGCCGTGGCCGCCTGCGAACAGTGCGGCCGCAACCGCGTGCCCGTGGTGCACGGCGCCGTGGACCTGGCCAGCTGGGTGCGTGCGCGGCAAGCGGGTGGCGCCGGGGCCGAAGCGGCGGCGCAGCGCCTGCTGCTGTCGCTGCGCGCGGGCACCGCGCCACTGCATGCGGCGGCGGCCCCCGCCGGGCCCGTGGTGTTTCTTTCCGGCCCGGAAGGCGGCCTCTCCGGCGCCGAGGAAGATCTGGCGCTGCTCCACGGCTTCGCCCCGGTCACGCTGGGGCCGCGCGTGCTGCGCGCCGAGACGGCGCCGCTCGCGGCCCTGGCGGCGCTCACGCTTCTCGCGGGCCCGTGAGGGGTTCACCCAGGCTGTACGCAGGGCGGCCCCCGCCCTAGAATGAACCGCAGAGCACCGGCAGCCGCCCACCCGCGCGCCGCTGGCCCCGCGTTCCGCGCGATCCCACCACACTGGCAGGAGTTTCCATCTTGCGCACATCTTCCCGCCGGCGCCGCCTCAGGGATGTGGTTCTGTCGACCGATCCCCGGCGGCGCACGCTGGTGAGCATGGCGCTGCTCGCGCTGGCGCTCATGTCCAGCAGCGCGGGCGTGATGCTGCTGGTGTCGATGGCGAGCAGCGCGGTGAACGCCGCCGCCGTGCAGTGGTGGGCCGCCATTTCAGTGGGCGGGCTCGTGGTGATGACGGCGTTCATCCGCTCGGGCGAGACCGCCCGGCTCAACGACCCCTCGCTCACCGTGCCCCAGATGGTCTGGACCATCACCAGCGGCGCCGTGGCCTACGTGCTGGCGGGCGATGCGCGCGGCGTGGTGCCCAGCGTGCTGGCCATGATCCTGTTCTTCGGCACCTTCGGGCTGACCGTGGCCGAGGTCATCGGCATCGGCGTATATGCGCTGCTGGCCTTTGCCTGCGCCGTGGCCGCCACCACCCGTTTCAGCGCCAGCCCATTCGGCTACCTGGACACCGCCTATGCGCTCATGGTGCTCATCGTGCTGGGCGGCAGCATCGCGCTGAACCTGCGCATCCAGCGCATCCGCGCGCGGCTGCGCGAGCAGCGCGAGGCCTTGGCCCACGCCCTCGCCGTCAACCGCGAGCTGGCCACGCGCGACGAGCTCACGGGCCTGCCCAACCGCCGCGCGATGCTCGACCTGATGGACCTGGAGCATCGGCGCAGCCTGCGCAGCGGCCGCCCCATGCTGCTGGCGGAACTTGACATCGATCACTTCAAGCGTGTCAACGACAGCCACGGCCATGCCACCGGCGACCGCGCGCTGCAGGCCTTTGCCGGCGTGGTGCGCGCGAGCGTGCGCGACACCGACGTGCTGGCCCGCTGGGGCGGCGAAGAGTTCGTGCTGATGCTGTCGGACACCCATCTGGACGATGCGCGCGACCTGCTCGAGCGCGTGCGCCTGGCCGTGGCCGCGATGGAGATCCCGCACTCCACCGGCGTGCTGCGCCTGTCCGTGTCGGCCGGCCTGGCGCTGCACCTGCCGGGCGACACGGTGGAGCTCACGCTGGAGCGCGCGGACCAGGCGCTCTACACCGCCAAGTCGCTGGGCCGCAACCGCGTCGTGGTGGCGCCGTCCGGCCCACGGGGCGCGGTCTCGCTCGGCGCCCGGGCTTGACATGGGGCGGCATGCCGCGCGTGCCCACGACCGCGACCTGCGCCGCGAAGGACGCGGGCAAAGCCGCCACCCGGCGGGCGCTTTCAGGCCCGCAGGCGGGGCGGGGCGCGCATCTGCTCCGGCGTGGTGAAGTAGGCGGTCGACGCGCCCAGCTGGCCGCGCACCTGGGCCAGCTCGTGGCGCGCCACGCTGCGCAGGTGCACCTCGTCGGGCCCGTCCATCAGGCGCAGCGCGCGGCCCCAGGTCCAGAACGCGGCCAGCGGCGTGTCGGGCGACAGGCCCATGGCGCCAAAGATCTGCATGGCGCGGTCCACCACGCGCTGCTGCAGGCGCGCGGCCACCACCTTGATGGCCGCGACCTGGGCACGCACCTGGCGGACATCGGCGGCATCGCCCTGGTCCAGCAACCAGGCCGCATGCAGCACCAGCAGCCGCGCCTGGTCGATCTCGATGCGCGACTCGGCAATCCACTCCTGCACGTTGGCCTGCTCGGCCAGCGCCTTGCCGAAGGCCGTGCGTTCGAGCGCGCGCTCGGTGGCCAGGCGCAGCGCCAGCTCGCACTGCCCGATGGTGCGCATGCAATGGTGCACACGCCCCGGCCCCAGGCGCGCCTGTGCCATCGCAAACCCCGCCCCCCAGTCGCCCAGGAGGTGGTCGGCCGGCACCCGGACATCCTGCAGCAGGACCTCGCAATGCCCCTCGGGGGCGTGGTGGTGCAGCACGCTGATGTTGCGCACCACCCGCAGGCCCGGCGTGGCGGCGGGCACCAGCACCATGCTGTGGCGCGCGTGGCTCGGGGCCTCGCCGCCGCCACCGTCTGCGCCGGCATTGCGGCACAGCACGATGAACAGCCGGCACCGAGGATGCGCCGCCCCCGTGATGAACCACTTGCGGCCGCTGAGCACCAGCACATCCCCTTCGCGCCGTACCGTGGTCTGCAGGTTGGTGGGGTCGGACGAGGCCACATCCGGCTCGCTCATGGCGAAGGCCGAGCGCATCTGGCCACGCAGCAGCGGCTGCAGCCAGCATGCACGCTGCGCGGGCGTGGCAAAGCGGTGCAGCAGCTCGATGTTGCCGGTGTCCGGCGCCTGGCAGTTGAACACCTCGGCGGCCCAGGGCAGGCGGCCCATCGCCTCGGCCAGCGGCGCGTAGTCGAGGTTGGACAGGCGGGTGCCGGGCTCGTCGGGCCCCAGCGTGGGCAGGAACAGGTTCCACAACCCCTCCTCGCGGGCCAGGGCCTTGAGGTCTTCCACGAAGGGCGGCGGGTAGTCGCCCGCCAGCGCGGCCGCATGCCAGGCGGCGTTGTAGGGCAGCAGATAGCGGTCCATGAACGCCACGAGGCGGTCATGCAGTTCACGGGCCAGGGGCGAAGGTGCGAAGTCCATGCGGCCATTGTGAAAACCGCACGGGCACGCGTCACAACGCAGGCGACACCGGGCTTGACGCAGGTCACGCACACCGCGGCCCCGGCCCGCTGCCTGCTCTGAAACGCTCCTCATTTCATAGCTGCCAGCGCTTGCCAATCCGGCGACAGCGGGCATTTTTTCCATGGGTCGCGCGGCAGGCCGGTACCATCGCACGATGAGCACGCACTACGAAACCCTGCACCCCGCCGACGTCTACCGCGAGGCATTCGCGGTGGAACCTCCGCCGGCACCCGACGAGCGCCACCTGTGGCCGCGCAAGCCGGGCGGCTTCATCGTGCATGCAGCCGCCGCGGCGGCCATGGCCACCCCGCGGGGCGAACAGGCCCCAGCACCGGCTGTGGACGACAAGGCAGCCGCCGCCCGCGTGCTGGTGCCCGCGCAGTGGGGGCTGGTGCCGCACTGGGTCAAGTCGGCGTCCGACGCGAAGCTGCGCGCCCCCAAGCTGGTCAACGCCAAGTCCGACCTGGCCTCCACCGGCACGGCATTCCGCGATGCCTGGCTGAACGGCCAGCGCTGCATCGTGCCGATGATGGCGTTCTATGAAGACGACTTCCGCTCCGGCAAGGCCGTGCCCACGCGCATCTCCCGCGTGGACGGCAAGCCCATGGGCGTGGCCGGGCTGTGGGCCCGCTGGCAGGGAGCCGGTGGGGAGGTGATCGTGAGCTACTGCCTGCTCACCGTGAACGCCAACAACCACGCGCTGCTGCACCGCTACCAGCAACCCGGCAGCGAAAAGAGCATGCCCGCCATCCTGAACGAAGGCGCCTACGACGCCTGGCTCACGGCCCGCCCCGACAAGGCCAAGGAGTTCATGCGCCAGTACGCGGCCACCGCGCTCACGGCCAACCCGGTGGAGAAGAAAGCCGACAAGGTGCCCAGGGGCTGGCTGGACTGACGGCCATCTTGCCCGCGGCCATTGCAAGGCCGCCGGCTCCGCTGACTCACTTACCTGTGAGCAAAGCTGCACAACGAAGGGCTGCTGACCTCGTTATGCACTTTCGTGCTGGCCGAATGGAACTCCATGGATCGGGACAAGAAAATTCAACCATCCGGGATGAAAATGAAAATTAATGTCTCTAATAATATTCGACCAATGCGCTCTTAAAAATGCGGAATGGTTCCCGAGGGCGCACCGTCAAATACATTACCATTTACCATATTGTCACCAAAAGACGAAAGGCTGCCACCCAAGTTGTTATAACCTGTGTCGTTGGCCACGATCGTGGATCCTCGAAGGTAAGTCATGCCGCCACGGGTGGTGATGCCGTATGTGTAACCTCGGACGGATACATTGCTGATGGTTGATATGGAATTGGCTGCACCAATGTGGATGCCGTAGGTGCTGGTAGCGGTCGTCGCATTCGTCATTTGGACGTTGCGAATATCCATGCGCCCATTGACAACGCTGACGGCCATATTGATGCCGTAGGCATAGCCTTCGATGGTACTGTCTTCCACGACAACATACCTGGCCGCAAGGTACCTTACAGCACTCGCCGCCCCAGACACGCCAGTAAATGTAAGCCCACGCAATACCACGACGTCGGTCGGCGCCGCATTAATCACAACACCATTCACCCCAGAACCCGCCGTCAAAATCCCTGCAATATGTCCCTTTCCATTAATGGTAATGGATTTTGTAATGGTGACGCCCCCGAAACCTCCATCATCCAATGCATTGATCTCGCCGCCAGCTGCCGTTTTGCTGATCGCCCCAGCAAATGTCTTGCAGGGGGCTGTCCGGCTGCAGGGGTTTACGTCATCTCCGACTCCTGATACCCAGGTTCGTGTTGCTTGCGCGTATACCGAGGAACTGAGTCCCAGCATGAGCGTGGCCCAGAACAATACGCCCCATTTTGAGAAAGACTTTTTCATGTTGATCTCTTTCGTTAGTCTGACCATGAGCCAACCGCTGGTAGATCGTGTTGACTACTGGCACCACGTTCCCGCGCGGGAGGTTGGCAAACCCGCACACAAACAAGTGTATTGATTTGTATCACTTCATACAACGAAATACCAACAGCCTCGCAGACGCATGCTGAGCATGCAATTCATGCAGCGTCGGTGCAGGAAAAGAGTCGACAAGATGGCCAAGTGCTTTCTGGAGCGAACCGGCACCTCAGCTGCCGGGCCCTCAACCGAGTCTCCCAGCACAAACGTTCGCGCGATGAATCCCTATCCGCCCAACGGAAGCTGAGGCTCCCCCAGCGACAGCATCAGCCGGTTCGCCCAGTTGAAGAACGCCGCGCCATGCAGCGCGTCGGAGATCGCGAAGTCGTCGAGCCCGGCAGCGCGCAGGCTTTCGATGTGGGTGCCGTCCAGCGCCGTCGGCGTGGCGGTGAGGGCCACCGAGGCCCCGACGATGGCGTTCCAGCGCGGGCCGAGATCGGCCCCGACACCCTTGTCCAGCAGGCGCTGCACATCGGCCACGCGGTGCGAGAAGTGCGCGGCGAAGCGCGCATGCACCGACGCGCAGTAGATGCAGCCGTTGGCGCGCGACGTGGCCGTGGCCGACAGCTCGCGCTCGGCCCGGGGCAGGCCGGCATCCGGGTTGTAGAAGATGTCCTTGTCGGTGCGGGTGCGCGCGCCCAGCGTGTCCGGGTCGCGCGCCAGCAGGCGAAAGTAGGGCGACTTGGCGCGTGCCGCGTCCACCAGGCCGGCGTAGTGGCGCTCGGTCAACTCGTCCTCGGGCAGCGGCGGCAGCCAGGGCAGCCATTCGAGCTGCGCCTGCGTGAAGGCCGTGGGCTCATGGTTGCCGGGGTGGGTGATGACGGCGGTATCGCTCACGGCTGGGCCTCTGCGGTGCGGGGGGTGGATGACGGCGTGGCAGGTGCCGGATGCGCTGCGAGCAGGCGCAGGCCCACGACCACGCGGATCTGGAACGACAGGAAAGCCACCAGCTGCGACAGGATCACGATGTCGGTGGCCGGCCAGCCTGCGTCCAGCAGTGCCTGCAAGGCCTCGGGGCTCGCGTCGCGCGGGTGCAAGGTCAGCAGGTGCGCATGCGCCAGGCCCGCCGACAGCCGCGCGCCCAGCACGGCGCGCTGCGCCTCGGACACGGCGTAGGCCGGGCCGGTGGTGTTTTCACGGCTCAGCGGGCCGGCGGGGTAGTGGCCGTACGGGCCCTGCGCCGCGCCCCGGCTGACCTCGGCTGCGATGGCGGAGGCCAGCCCCGCACCCGCGTCCTGCGCTACCAGCGCGGCGGCATAGAACGCCGCGGCGTCCGGCTGCTGGTGCAGGCCCGCGACAAAGGCCGCAACCGCCAGGCGCTCGGCCAGCGTGACGGTGCCCGGGGCCGGCGCGGTGGGTGCAAACAGCGCGCGGTAGCTCTCCTGCGCATGGGTGCGCGCCTCCAGGCGGTGGCGGCGGATGGTGTCCAGGTGGTCGCCGGGCTCGATGCCGGCGAGCAGGTCGATCACGTCGGGCAATGCCGCAGCGAGCGGCGTAGCGCCGGGGGAGGGAATGGGGGCAGGGGTGCTCATGCAATGGCCTCGGTGCGGGTGGAGGATGCTGTTGGTGTGGGTGCCGTGGTGGCTGCGGCTGCAGTGATGGGAGTGGTGGTGGCAGCGCCGGTGTGCTTGCGCACCCAGCCCAGCGCCGGCGCGACGCGCGTGGCCGTGAGTTCGATGGAGCGCAGGATGTGCGCATGCGGCGGGTCCACCGAATGCACCTGGAACACGATGTCGGTGGCGCGCGCCAGCGCCGTGTCGGCCTGCAGCGAGGCGATCACGTCGTCGGGCGTGCCCACATGCACGTCGTACGCGGCGATCAATGCCTCCAGGGACGCGTCGGGCCCGGGGCGCGGCGCCTGGCCGGGTTGCAGCGCGGCCGCGGCAAAACGCGCGGCGGCACGGCGCAGGCCGGTGTCGGCCAGGCGCAAAGCCTCCTTGCGGTCGTCGGCCACGAACAGGCTGCGCGAGCCGACGATGCGCGGCGTGGCGCCGCCGGGCAGTGCGGCAAGGTAGGCGTCGATGATGGGGTGCTGCAGGTCGTGCAGCGCGGCGCCTGGTGCCTCGGCCGTGCGCGGCTGGGTGCGCGACAGCATCAGCCCGTCGCCCGCCTGCCCCGCGCGTTCGCCGCCCGCCACCGAGAACGTGGCCTGCCAGATGCGACCCAGCAGCTGCTCGGCGGCCGGGTACAGCCGGTCGCCACCGGGCAGGGGCCTGCCAGCCCAGGCCTCGCGCACCAGGGCCAGGTGGCGTGCATAGACCGCGCTGCGGTCATCGCTGGTGATGCCGAAGGCCGCGAACGACTCGGGCGTGCCGCCCGTGCCCACGCCCAGCTCCAGCCGCCCGCCCGAGAGCAGGTCGAGCACGATGGCGTCCTCGGCCACGCGCACCGCGTTCTCCATGGGCAGGGTCACGATGCCGGTGCCCAAGCGGATGCGCCGCGTGCGCGCCGCCACATGGGCCAGAAAGACGAAGGGCGAGGGCAGGCCGCCTTCGTGCTCGTGGAAGTGGTGCTGCGCCACCCAGGCAGAGTCGAAGCCGAAGGCCTCGGCATGGGCGATCTGCTCGGTCACCAGCCGGTAGCGTTCGGCCGCAGGCGCGTCGTCAAGCAGCCTGCTGAAAAAGCCCAGGCGCTTGGGTGGTGTGGGTTGCGTAGGTGTCGAGAGGGTCATGGTGAAGATGGATGTTTTTCTTGCCGGGAATGGCTTCGATGAGTTCACGCGTGTAGTCGCTGCCGGGGCGCAGGAAAACGTCTTCCACGCGGCCCGCATCCACCTGCCGGCCGCCCTGCAGCACCGAGACGGTGTCCGCGATCTGGCGCACCACGGCCAGGTCGTGCGAGATGAAGAGGTAGGTCAGGCCCAGGTCGCGCTGCAGCGTCTCCAGCAGCGCCAGGATCTGCGCCTGCACCGTCACGTCCAGGGCCGACACCGCCTCATCGAGCACCATCACGCGGGGCTGCAGCACCAGGGCGCGCGCAATGGCCACGCGCTGGCGCTGGCCGCCCGACAGGGCGCGCGGGCGGCGCTCCAGCACGGCCGGCGGCAGGCCCACGCGCGCCAGGATGTCGTGCACGCGGCGCGCGCGCTCGGCGGCGGGCAGCGGCTCGAAGTTGAGTAGCGGCTCTTCGATGATCTGGAAGATGGTCTGGCGCGGGTCCAGCGAGCTGAACGGGTTCTGGTAGACCAGCTGTACCGTGCGGCGGAACTGGCGCAGCGCCTCGCCGCGCAGGGTGGTGAGGTCCGTGCCCTCGATGAAGATGCGACCCGCCGTGGGCTGGCGAAAGCCCACCACGTCGCGGATGGTGGTGGTCTTGCCCGAGCCCGACTCGCCCACGATGGCGTGTGTGGTGCCGCGCCGCACGCGGAACGACACGCCGTCCACCGCGCGGAAAGGCTGCTTGCGCCCGGCCACGTCGAAGTCGTGCACCAGGCCCTCCACCACGATGGCGAAGTCCTCGGGCCGCTCGGGCGTGTCGTTGGCGGCGGCGGCACGGGCCGGGCGAAACGCCCCCTGCGCAAGCGACGGCGCATCGGCCAGCAGCTTGCGCGTGTAGGCGCTGTGCGGGTTGCGCAGCACGCTGGCCGTGTCGCCCTGCTCCTGGATGCGCCCGCCCTGCAGTACCACCAGCCGGTTGGCCCGGTCGGCCGCCACGCCCAGGTCGTGCGTGACCAGCAGCACGGCGGTGCCGAACTCGCTGCGCAGCTCGTCGATGAGGTCGAGGATGCGCCGCTGCACCGTCACGTCGAGCGCGCTGGTCGGCTCGTCGGCAATGATGAGCGCGGGCTGCAGCGCAATCGCAATGGCGATCAGCACGCGCTGCTTCATGCCGCCCGACAGCTCGTGCGGGTACTGCCGCGCACGCAGCTCGGGCTGCGACAGGCCCACCTTGGTCAGCAGCTCGACCACGCGTTGCGCGATGGCCTGGCGGTCGCCAAAGCGGTGGATTTTCAGGATCTCGCCCACCTGCTCGCCCACCGTGCGCACGGGGTTGAGCGAGCTGGTCGGATCCTGCGGGATAAGGCTGACCACGCGGCCGCGCACGGTGTCGAAGCGGTCGGGCGACCAGTCGGCGATGTCCGTGCCGTTGAGCCGGATCGCGCCGTGCTCCACCCGGCCGTTGTCGGCGAGCAGTCCGATAAGCGCCTGCGCGGTGGTGGTCTTGCCCGAGCCGGACTCGCCCACTAGCGCCACGACCTCGCCGGGCGCGATGGCGAACGACACGCCGTGCACCACACGCTGTTCATGGTCCTTGTCGCGGTAGGCGATGGAGAGGTTCTCCACCTCCAGCACCAGCGGCAGCGCCACGGCCTGGTCGATGGTGGTCATGCGCGCCCCTTCGTCAGCGCCGCGCTGATGCGGTTGGCCGCCAGCACCACGGCCACCACCACCAGCCCCGGCACGGTGGTGAGCCACCACGCCGTGGAAATGTAGTTGCGCCCCTCGGCGATGAGCAGGCCCCATTCGGGGGTGGGCGGCGGCGCGCCGTAGCCCAGGAAGCCCAGCGTCGAGATCGACAGGATGGCCGAGCCGAACTGCAGCGCCGCCATGGCGATCACCGAGGTGAGCGAGTTGGGCAGCACATGGCGCCACAGCACGGCGCCAAAGCGCCCGCCGCTGCCAAAGGCCGCCTCCACGTAGTCGGAGCGGCGCACGCGCACCACCTCGGACCGGGTGAGCCGCGCGAAGCTGGCCACCGACGCCACGCCCACGGCCACCGCCGCATTCAGCGTGCCAAAGCCCAGGATGATGATGATGGACAGCGACAGCAGCAGCGAGGGCACCGACAGCAGTACGTCGACGGTGCGCATGATCACGTCCTCCACCCAGCCGCCGATGGAGCCGGCCAGCACGCCCAACAGCGTGCCCAGCACCAGCCCCACGGCCACCGCCAGGAACGCGCCCGACAGCGAATGCACCGCACCGAACACCAGCCGCGCATAGCCGTCGCGGCCCAGCGCATCGGTGCCCAGCCAGTGCGCGGCCGACGGCGCCTGCAGCTGCTGGCCCGCCACGCCCGCGGTGGCGCTGTAGCTGGTGAAGACACCGGGCGCGACGGCCCACAGCGCCACCAGCGCAAGAACGCCCCAGGCCAGCCACAGGCTGATGGGCGCGCTGCGCGCGCGCTGCAGCAAGCGGCGGCCCCACGTGCCGCCGTGAGCGCGCGGCGGCGGGGCGGCAGGGATGGGCGCCGTGGGCACCACGACAGCAGCAGGCGCCGCCACGGCACGCTCAAAGCGGTGTGGGGCCGGCTGTGCGGCACCCGTGAAAGCGCCCAGGTGGGCGGTCGAAGACGTGGTGGTCATGCGGGATCTCCTCAGGTGCCCAGGCGCGAACGCAGGCGGGGGTCGAACACGGGGTAGAGCAGGTCCACCACCAGGTTGATGAACACGAAGGCCGTGGCCGAGACCACCACCACCGCCTGCAGCACGGCGGTGTCCTGATTTCCCACCGCCTGCTGCGTGAGGCTGCCCAGACCGTTGAGGCCGAACACCGCCTCGGTCACCACGGCGCCCGCCAGCAGTTCGCCGAACAGCACGCCCGCGATGGTCAGCGTGGGCAGCACGGCGTTGCGCGCCACGTGCTTCCACAGCACCCACTGGCGCGTCGCGCCCTTGGCCCGCGCCACGGCCACGAAGGGCTGCGTGAGCACCTCGTCGATGTTGCGGATCAGGATCTGCGCCAGCGGCGCGGCAATGGGAATGGCGAGCGTGAGCGTGGGCAGCACCAGGCCCTGCCACTTGCCGGGGTTGATCACCGGAATCCACCCCAGGCGGAACGACACCACCTGGATCAGCATGATCCCCAGCCAGAACACCGGCACCGAGATGAACAGCGAGGGCAGCGACTGCAGCGCCGAACGCAGCCAGCCCCAGCGCGTGAGCTGCGAGGCAAAGGCCAGCACCACCGCCAGCAGCAGCGCGGCCGCAAAGCCCAGCCCCGCCAGGCGCAGCGTGGGCGGCAGGTTGGTCGCCAAGCCCTGGCTCACGGGCACGCCCGCCTGCACCGAATACCCGAAGTTGCCGCCGAGGAAGCCCAGCAGCGTGTGTTGGTACTGCTGCCACACCGACGTGTCCGCGCCGTAGGCCGCACGGATGTCCGCGATCTCCTGCGGGCCCAGGCCGAACTCGGGGTTCAGGAACTTGATCAGGATCGCATCGCCCGGCAACAGCTGCAGCAACACGAACGACGCGGTGAACGCCGCCCACAGCACCAACAGGGCCTGGCCCGTGCGATGGGCAAGGTACTTGAACATGGAATTCACTCCTTCAGCAGCAGCAACTGCAGCGGCACAACGTTTGAAACCGGCGCAACGCCCATGCGAGTGCCACCGTGGAACCGGCTCCGCCGGGCCACCGGTGGCGTCCCCCTCAGGGGGAAGGCGCGCAGCGACTCAGGGGGGTCAATGTTTTGCCGCGACCCAGGTGCCGTAGAAGCTGGGGCGGCCGACGGCCTCGAACTCCACGCCCTTGACCGAAGGTGCGCCTGCGAAGGCCTGCGGCTCCTCGAACACCGGGATCACATAGGCCTGGTCGATCAGGTAGTTCTGCACATCGGCCGTGAACGCCAGGCGCCTGGCCGGGTCGGTCTCGGCGGCGATGGCTTCGAGCAAACCGTTCAGCTTCGTGTCTTCGAACGACTTGACCTTGCTGCTCACGCCACCCTTTTGCAGCAGCACGTTGCGGTTGGTCGGGTAGTAGTTGCTCTTGATCACGTCGGGGTCGGCGCGGCCCACCATGCCGGGGGCCACGGGGGTCTTCTCGGGGTCGAGGCTGTCCACCACGCGGCTGCCGGCGTCGCCCGCCAGCACGTTGAGCTTGACGCCCACCTTGGCCCACTGCTGCGCCACGAGCTGCAGGGTTTCCTTGTTTTGCGGCTGCGGCAGCGACTCGTACGCGGCCAGCACCAGCTCCTTGCCGTCCTTCTCGCGCAGGCCGTTGGCATTGATCTTCCAGCCGGCGTCGTCGAGCAGCTGTTGGGCCTTGGCCTCGTCGTAGCCCAGCTTGGCCGACAGGTTCACGTAGCCCAAGGCCGTGGACGCGATGACCGAGGTGGCCTGCGGGTAGTTGGCCGAGAACAGGGTCTGCACGATCTCCTTGGTGTTGGTGGCGTGCAGCAGCGCCTGGCGCACCTTCACATCGGCCACCAGCGCGTTGTCGGGGCGAAAGACCACGCTGTTGTTCACGCCGCGCGTGGAGGGAGCGTAGATTTCGAACTTCTGGTCCAACACGCGCTTTTCGTCATAGGCCTGCACCTGGCGGATGAAGCCCGCCTGGCCCGACAGCAGCGCGCCGATGCGCACGCTGTCTTCGGGCGTGACGATGAGCTTGATCTCGTCGAGCCGCGCCCGGCCCTGGTGGGCGTGCTGGGCCGGGCCCCAGGCGTAGTCCTTGCGGGCGGTGAGCGTGAGCTCCTTGCCCAGCGTCTCGGCCGTCACCACGAAGGGGCCCGAGCCGATGATCTTGGTCGCGTCGCCCAGCTCTTCGAAAGGCCGCGCCAGCGTGGCCAGCGACACCAGGCCCGAGCCGATGACGGACGTGCCCTGCAGAAAGCCCGGCGAGGGCTTCTTGAAGTAGAACTTGACGGTGAGCGGGTCCACGACCTCGCTCTTGTCGTAGTTGTTGATGACCTCGGACACCGGCAGCTTGAGCTCTTTGTTACCCAGGCCGTAGGTGTCGTAGTTCCTGGCCACGGCGGCGGCATCGAGCGGTGTGCCGTCCGAGAAGGTCACGCCTTTTTTCAGCTTGAAGGTGTACTCGGTGGCCGTGTCGTTCACGGTCCAGGACTCGGCGATCCAGGGCTGGATCTGCAGCGTCTTCGGGTCCTGGTAGGTGAGCTTGTCGGTGATCTGGTTGAGGATGCCGCCGTTCGGGTAGAAGCCCCCCGCCGGCGGGTACAGGTTGGTGTGCGCCTGCTGCTCCAGGTACACCAGCGTGCCGCCCTGCACGGGCTGGTCTGCGGCTGCACTGGTGGAGGCGGCTGGCTCGCTGGCCTGCTTGGAGCAGCCCGCCACCAGCACGCCCAGGGCCACGGCCGATACGCCCACTGCCCACCATCCCGCTGATTTTTTCTTTGCAAGAAACACGTTTTGACCTCGTCGCCGCACAGGCATTGAAATGACACATCCGGCCCCCTTCGTCGCAGGCAGCGGCACGGTGTGCACACTGCGGCGGAGCCAGTTCATGTGTATTCATGCTATCGGTGCACAGGCCCGGGCATGCATGTATTAAGTAGCATCGATATGCGGAAAACGATGCAGCAAACCGCCCGCCGCGCTTATCTGGAACCTGCATATGCGAGCACGGTTTTCTTTGTTGGCTTCGCGGGTGCGGCTTCCAACAATCTCCCCACGACGCTGCTTGTTCCGTGCCCGATGTCCGAGGCCGCAAGCGGTTGGAAAGAACACCGCCACATGTCCCACTCCCCCGCCCCCCTCAACGACTACCTGGCCGAGAAGCGCGCCGCCGTGCTCGCGCGCGACGCGGCCATCGAGCGCGGCACGGCGCAGCCCGCGGCCCTGAAAGCCCGCGTGAGCGCCGAAGGCCGCAGCGGCGTGCGCCGCATCCGCATCCGCGACCACCAGGTGATCAGCGACAGCCCGCCCGATTTCGCGGGCTACAACCTGGGCCCCAGTTCGCCCGAGCTGCAGCTCGGTGTGCTGGGCAGCTGCGTGACGCACATCTTCCTGATCCAGGCCGCCTCGCGCCAGGTGCCGCTGACCAGCCTGGAGGTGGAAGTGAGCGGCGTGATCGACCCGCGCGGCGGCAAGCCCGGGCACGAACAGACGCCCATCTGGCCGCACGACATCGCCTACACGGTGCACATCGACTCGCCCGCGAGCCGGGCCGACATCGACGCACTGTTCGAGGCGGTGGAACGCACCTGCCCCATCCTGAACCTGCTGCGCAACCCGCAGCAGGTGCGCGCCAGCGTGGCGCTCACCAACTCCGGCGCCGCCGCACCGCTGCCTGCCGCACAGCCCTCCGCAGCCGCCGAAGCCGTGCCCGCCTGACCCGCCGATTGACCACGCAAGGAGCCCAGCCACCATGGCATTGACACTCGACCACATCGTGATCGCGGTGAAGGATCTGGACCAGACCATCGCCGACTACCGCGCCCTCGGATTCAACGTGCTGCAAGGCGGCGACCACCCCGGCCGGCCCACCTACAACGCACTGGTCGTCTTCGCGGACGGCGCTTACTTCGAGCTGATCGCCTGGCGCTCGCCATCGCCCGGCGAGCGCTGGTGGGAGCTCTTGAATGCGCACGGCGACGGCATCGTGGACTTCGCGCTGCTGCCACCCGACACCGCCGCCACGGTGGCCGGCGCCAAGGACCGGGGCCTGGCCTACAGCGGCCCGCACGACGGCGGCCGCGTGCGGCCCGATGGCGAGCGCCTGCGGTGGCAGACGGCGCGCCCCCCGTCGCACGACCTGCCCTTCTTGTGCGGCGACCAGACCCCGCGCGCGCTGCGCGTGCCCGAAGGCAACGCCCGCGTGCACCCCAACGGCGCCCGCGGCGTGGCCAGCCTGGCCCTGGCCGTGAAGGACCTGGATGCGAGCCTGGCCCACTACCGCGCCCTGCTGGGCGAGGCCCAGGCCGCCAACGTGAGCGCGCCCTTCCTGCAGCCCGGCACGGGCGCGCGGGTGGGCACGGTCACCCTCGGGCGCAGCACCCTGGTGCTGACGCAGGCAGGGCCGCTGCCGGGCACGGCAGGCCATGCAGCCAGCACACAACTGGGCACGCGGGGCGAGGGCCCATACGCACTGGTACTGGCCACCGACGGTGCCACGCCGGCGCCTCCCACGGCAGACCGCACCCATGGCGCGGCCATCGAATTCGCGGCGGCGTAAGAGTCCTCCCGAGTGGCTGCGCGGCTGACGGTCCTAGAGCCCCAGCGCCGCGAACAACTGCTCCGCACGGGCCGTGGCCGCGTCGGCCATGCGCATGGGCCGGCCCCACTCGCGTTGGGTTTCGCCGGGCCATTTGTTCGTGGCGTCCATCCCCATCTTGCTGCCCAGGCCGCTCACGGGCGAGGCGAAGTCCAGGTAGTCGATGGGCGTGTGTTCCACCAGCAGCGTGTCGCGCGCCGGGTCCATGCGGGTGGTGATGGCCCAGACGACATCCTTCCATTCGCGCACGTCCACATCGTCGTCCACCACCACGATGAACTTGGTGTACATGAACTGGCGCAGGTGGCTCCACACGCCCATCATCACGCGCCGCGCGTGGCCCGCGTAGGCCTTGCGGATGCTCACCACCGCCATGCGGTAGCTGCAGCCCTCGGGCGGCAGGTAGAAGTCCACGATCTCGGGGAACTGCTTTTGCAGGAGCGGGATGAACAGCTCGTTCATCGCCAGGCCCAGCACGGCGGGCTCGTCGGGCGGCTTGCCGGTGTAGGTGCTGTGGTAGATCGCGTCCTTGCGCATCGTGATGCGGTCCACGGTGAGCACGGGGAACTCGGCGCATTCGTTGTAGTAGCCGGTGTGGTCGCCGTAGGGCCCCTCCAGCGCATGCTGCCAGCCGCTCGCGTGGCTCGCGTCCGGCGCTATGTGGCCTTCGAGCACGATCTCGGCGGTGGCGGGCACCGAGAGCGGCACGCCCAGCGCGGGCGTGACCTCGGTGCGTGCGCCGCGCAGCAGGCCGGCGAACTGGTATTCGCTCAAGGAGTCGGGCACGGGCGTGACCGCGCCGAGCAGCGTGGCCGGGTCCGCGCCCAGCGCCACGGCCACGGGGTAGGGCTGGCCGGGGTACGCGGCGCAGTGGTCGGCGAAGTCGAGCGCGCCGCCCCGGTGGGCGAGCCAGCGCACGATGACCTGGTTGCGCGAGAGCACCTGCTGGCGGTAGATGCCCAGGTTCTGCCGCGCCTTGCGCGGCCCGCGCGTGATGGTCAGGCCCCAGGTGATGAGCGGGGCCACGTCGCCCGGCCAGCAGTGCTGCACGGGCAGGCGGGCCAGGTCCACGTCCGGCCCTTCCCACACCACCTGCTGGCAGGGCGCGCCCCGGGCCACGGTGTGCGGCGCCATGTGCCACAGCGTCTTGAGGAAGGGGCCCATGGCCAGCATGTCCTTGACGCTGCGGGGTGCCTCGGGCTCCTTGAGGGTGGCCAGCAGTTCGCCCAGGGCGCGCACGCCGTGCAGGTCGGCCACGCCCATGGCGCGGGCCACGCGGCCGGGCGTGCCGAACAGGTTGGTGAGCACGGGCAGCGCGTGGCCCGTGGGCTGCGTGAACAGCAGCGCGGGGCCGCCCGCGCGCAGCACGCGGTCGCTCAGCGCCGTCATCTCCAGGCGCGGCGACACGGGCTCGCGCACGCGGCGCAGGTCGCCCGTGGCTTCGAGCTGGGCCATGAAGTCGCGCAGGTCGCGGTAGGCCATATCAGTACCAGATTTTGATTTTGAATTTGAATGAGATCAGCCTGTAGCGCTTATAAATGGTGCGCCAGTAGCTATCAATTAATGAGCATCCAGTTCCAGCCCCGACCAGCGCGGCGCCAGGTCGTGGGGCACGTCGATGAGGTCGAGCACGCGCGCCACGCTGTAGTCCACCACCTCGCCCACGGTCTGCGGGCGCAGGTAGAAGGCCGGCAGCGGCGGGCAGACGATGCCGCCCATCTCGGTCACGGCGACCATGTTGCGCAGGTGCGTGAGGTGCAGCGGCGATTCGCGCACCATCAGCACCAGACGGCGGCGTTCCTTGAGCGCCACGTCGGCCGCGCGCGTGAGCAGGTTGTCGGCCAGCCCATGCGCGATGGCGGCCAGCGTGCGCATGGAGCAGGGTGCGACCACCATCGCATGGCACTGGAACGAGCCACTGGCAATGGCCGCGCCCACGTTGTGCACGTCGTGCACGCGGTGCGCCAGGGCCTCGACGGCGGGGCGGTCCAGGTCCAGCTCGTGCTGCAGGTTGCGCCAGCCCGCGTCGGAGACGACCAGGTGCGTCTCGATGCCGCCCTGGCCCTGCAGCACCTGCAGGAGGCGCGCGCCGTACACGGCGCCGCTGGCGCCCGAGATGGCGACGATGATGCGGCGGGTGGGCACGGGCTCAGCCATGGGGCGCGCCCTCGGCCGCCCGGGCGCGCAGGGGTTGCGCCTGCTGGTCGGCCTCGACCTGCTCCAGCACGAGCGCCGCCTGCACGGGGTCGAAGTCTTCGTGCGCGCGCTTCTTCACGCCGTAGTGCTGCAGCTGGTAGTGCCGGTCGGCGGTGATGCCGTGGCGCGCGAGCGTGCTTTTCACGCAGACCAGCGGGCAGCCGTCGAGCGCGATGATGGGCCGGCCCGAGCGCACGGTTTTCAGCAGGTGCGGCACATCGCCGCCCACGCCGGCGATGCACGACATCTCGGCGACGCCGTGCCGGTCCAGACGCAGCGCCACGTGGTTGGCCAGCTGCGCGGCGCTGGAGCAGCCCGAGCAGGAGTAGACGAGGGGGTGGTTCAGGGCCTGGTGGGGGGTCATCGCTCACCCTCCGTGGCGTGGCGCAGGGCCCCGGCGGCGCCGCAGGTGGTCCAGCACCTGGCGCGGTGCCAGCCTCTGCGCCCACTGGCGCGGGTCCAGCACCGGCAGCTCGATGGCGTCGAGCGCGTTCTTCACCACCAGGCCCAGTTCGGTGTCGCCCTCCATCGACAGGCGGCGGCTGAAGAACAGCGTGTCGGGGTCCTGCTGGCGCTGGGCGAGCAGCAGGAAGTCGTGGGCCGTGGCGCTGAGCGTCAGGTCCGCCACGGCGGGTGCCGCGAGCGGGGCATGGGGCGCGAAACGCTGGCCGGTCCAGGCAAAGTCGAACGCCAGGCGCGCATCGCGCACCTGCACTCGCATCTTCTTGTCGAACAGCAGGCGGCCCACGTCGGGGGGCAGGTGCCGGGCCAGCGCGAGGTTGAGCGCCGTCACCAGCAGCACCGAGCCCGGGTAGGCGGGCAGGCGCGACAGCACGGCCCCCACGGGAGGGGGAACCACCCGCGGGTTCGAAGGCGAAGAGGAGAAAGCAGCCATAGGGTAGGAATCGGGCGCTCAGGCCACGTAGAAGAACACGGTGAAGAAATGGCAGGCACTGCCGCCCAGCACGAACAGGTGCCACAGCCCGTGGCCATGGCGCACGCGGTGGTCCAGCGCGTAAAAGACGATGCCCAGCGTGTAGCAGGCCCCGCCCGCCAGCAGCCAGCCAAAGCCCCCGGGCGTGAGCGCCCGCCACAGCGGCACCACGGCCACCAGCGCCAGCCAGCCCATGAGCACGTAGATGACCAGCGACAGCGCCCGCGCGCCGCGCGCCCACCAGATCTCCTGCGCGATGCCCAGCAGCGCCAGGCCCCACACCACGCCCAGCAGCGACCAGCCCCAGGGGCCGCGCAGCGACACGAGCGCGAACGGGGTGTAGCTGCCGGCGATCAGCAGGTAGATGCTGCAGTGGTCGAGCTTTTGCAGCACGGCCTTGACGGCGCGCCGGCGCACGCTGTGGTACGCGGTGGACGCGGCGTACAGCGCCACCAGCATGGCGCCGTAGATGCTGAAGGCGACCACCTTCCACGGGTCGCCCAGGCGCGCCGCGAGCGTGATGAGCACGGCCGCGCCCGCCGTGGCGAGCACGGCCCCGGCCAGGTGGCTGATGCTGTTGAAGCGTTCTCCGGCGTACATGCGATGGGGGCCCGCGGGTCAGGACTGCGCCACGGCGCTCCGCACGCGCCCCTGCTCCAGGCCCGGGCGGCCGAACCAGTAGCCGTCGCAGGGGAGGTCGGGCATCAGCGGCTGCATGCGCTCCACCAGGTCGCAGGCCGCCTCGGGGGCGCGCGCGTGGCGGGCTTCGTCAAACGCGGCCACCACCTGCGGCATGTGCTGCGCCTGCGGGCTCAGGCGCAGCACGTCCACGCCGCAGGCGCGCAGGCCCGCCAGTTCGTTGGCCAGGTTGTAGACGCGGGCCGATTGCGTCTGCGTGCCATTGAGCACGAGAAAGCCCTCGTTCTCGCGCGTGCGCAGCGGCAGCCCGTCGGCATGCTGCAGGCAGCTGAACTGGCAGTCGTCCTTGGGCAGGTTGCGGTGGCGCGCGGTGAAGCAGCGCGCCGAGTACGCCAGCGGCATGCGCCCGTAGGCGAAGACCTCGGTCTCCAGGCCCTGCGGGCGCTGCGCCAGCACGGCCGACAGCGCGTCCCGCGACATCTCCACCGGCATCACCCAGCGGGTGGCGCCGAACTGCGCCATCCACTGCAGCGAGTGCGCGTTGTACAGGTTCAGGTGCGGCCCGGCCACGAAGGCCCGCGGCCCGGTGGGTGGCCGCGAGAGGCAGTGCACGGCGCCCATGTCGTTGGCCTCCACGGTGAATTCGCCGTTGGCCGTGATCTTGTGCAGCAGGCCCACGTCCGCACTGGATTCGATGAGCACCTGGGTGGACAGCACGGCCTCCTTGCCCGCGTCCCGCAGCATGCGCGCCAGCGCCAGCCAGTCGGCCAGGCGCAGCTCATGGCGGCGCGAGCACACTGTCTCGCCCAGGTACACCACGTCGACGGGCGTGGCGGCCATGGCTTCGTAAAACGCGAACACGGTGTCGCGCGGCCAGTAGTACAGCAGGGGGCCGAGAGAGAGTTTCATGGGGCGGGCTTCAGGGGTTTGATCGTGGGATCCAGATGCTGGGAGCGGCGCATGGAGTTCGAATCTGGCGCGGCCCAAGCCAGCGACCGCCGCGCAAGGGCCGCCTCGCCGCGCTGGCGGTGTCCCCCTTCCCGCATCGCGCAAGCGAGGCGAGAGAAGGGGGAAGGCGCGAAGCGCATCAGGGGGTTGTTCTTCATTTCCAGGGGCGGTGGTAGGCGCCCAGCGTGTGCTGCTGCCCTTCGGCCACCTGGTCCAGGCTGGCCATCCAGCGCGTCTTGGGCGCGTAGCGGTGGGGGTGGGCCAGGCACTGGTCGATGGCCTCGCGCCAGACCTGCGTGACCTGGGCCACGTAGGCCGGGCTGCGCTGGCGCCCTTCGATCTTGATGGCGCGCACGCCCATCTTCACGAGCTGGGGCAACAGCTCCAGGGTGTTGAGGCTGGTGGGCTCCTCGATGGCGTAGTAGTTCTCGTCGCCGCCCACGTCGAAGCGGCCCTTGCACAGCGTGGGGTAGCCGGCGCTCTCGCCGGGCGCATAGCGGTCGATCAGCACGCCGTTCAGGCGCGACTCGCGGCCCTGCGGCGTTTCCACCCAGCGCACGGCCTTCGGGGGCGAGCACACGCCGTGCGTGTTGGGCGATTCGCCCGTCGCATACGACGACAGCGCGCAGCGCCCCTCGACCATCACGCACAGGCTGCCAAAGCCGAACACCTCGATCTCCACGGGCGTGCGGTCGATGACCTGGCGCACCTGCTCCATCGACAGCACGCGCGGCAGCACGGCGCGCACGATGCCGAACTGCTCGCGGTAGAAGTTGATGGCCTCGTAGTTGGTGGCCGAGCCCTGCACCGACAGGTGCAGCCGCAGCCGGGGGTGGCGCTGCACCGCGTATTGCATGAGGCCCGGGTCGGCCAGGATGACCGCGTCCACGCCCAGGTCCACCGCCTTGTCCAGGGCGCTGCGCCACGGCCCCGGGTTGGCGGCCTGCGGGTAGGTGTTGAGCGCCATGAAGACCTTGCAGCCACGCGCATGCGCATGGGCGATGCCGCTGGCGATGGCCGCCTCGTCAAAGTTCAGGCCCGCGAAGTTGCGCGCGTTGGTCGCGTCGCGCAGGCCCAGGTAGACGCAGCTGGCACCATGGTCCACCGCCGCCTTGAGCGCGGGCAGGCTGCCGGCGGGGCAGACGAGTTCGAGGGCGGGCGCGGCCTCTGCAGGGTTGTGGGGTTCCATGGCTCTGGTTCAAACGCAGGCCCCCGGTGGGAGCCCAAGCACTGGGTGGCACCATACCGAGGCCGCTGCGCGCGCCGGCTGATCTTCATCAACCGGAGTGCACAATGCCAGAGCAATGCAGTCGGACTTTGACGCGGCCCGGCCGCCCATGCCCGCCTCGACCCTTTCCTTCCCCATTCCAACAACACCCTTCGCCGTGAACAAGAACCTGTGGCTGCTGGCCCTGTGCCAGGGCCTTTTCCTGACCAACAACGTGGTCTTCATCGCCATCAACGGCCTGGTGGGCCTGCAGCTCGCCCCCTTTGGCTGGATGGCCACGCTGCCCGTGATGGGCTATGTGGTGGGCGGGGCCCTGTCCACCGCGCTCGTGGCCCGCAGCCAGGCCCGGTGGGGCCGCAAGGTGTCGTTCCAGATCGGGCTGGCCGTGGCGGTCGCGTCGTGCGGCCTGTGCGCGTGGGCGGCCTTCAGCGCCAGTTTCTGGCTGCTGTGCGCCGCCACCGTGGTGGCGGGCTACTACAGCGCCAATGGCCAGCTCTACCGCTTTGCCGCCGCCGAGCTGGCCCCCGCGGCCTACCGCGAAAAGGCCGTGTCGCTGGTGCTGGCGGGCGGCCTGCTGGGCGCCGTGGCCGGGCCGAACCTGGCCAGCGCCACGCGCACGCTGTTTCCGGTGCCTTTCGCGGGCGCCTACGTGGTGCTCATGGGCGTGGCCCTGCTGTCCATGCTGTGCATGGCGGCGATCCGCTTCGAGGCGCAGCCCGCGCGGCGCGACGCCGCGGGGCAGCCCGTCGCGGGCCGCCCCCTGTCCGAGCTGATGCGCCAGCCCGCGTTCGTGGTGGCCATCCTGGGCGCCGCGCTGGGCTATGGCGTGATGAACCTGCTGATGGCCGCCACGCCGCTGGCGATGCAGGTGTGCGGCTTCAACTTCGATGCGGCCGCGCTGGTGCTGGAGTGGCACGTGATCGGCATGTTCGCGCCCGGCTTCGTCACCGGCCACCTCATCAAGCGCTTTGGCGTGCTGTCCATCATGGGCGCCGGCGTGCTGCTGAACCTGGCCTGCGTGGCCGTGGCGCTCATGGGCGTGGAGCTGCACCACTTCGGCATCGCGCTGTTCATGCTCGGCGTGGGCTGGAACTTCCTGTTCACGGGGGCCACCACGCTGTCCATGACCGCCTACCGCCCCGAGGAAAAGGACCGCGCCCAGGCCGCCATCAACTTCTGCGTGTTCGCCACGCTGGCGCTCAGCTCGTTCTCGTCCGGCGTGCTGGTCACCACGCAGGGCTGGACGCTGCTCAATGCCGGGTCCCTGGTGCCCATCGTGGTCACGGGCCTGGCGCTCGCCTGGCTCGCGGCCCGGCGGCGGCGCGCCGTCTAGGCCCGCGTGGCTCCGGTGCCGGCACCGCCCGGCACCGCGACCGCGTGGGCGAGCCACCGGGCAAACGCGGCCACGGCGGGGTCTTCCTGCCGCCCCTGCGCCACGAAGAGACTGTAGCCACGCAGGCCGCTGTCATGGTGGGGATGCGCCAGCGCCAGTTCGCCGGACAGCAGCTCGCGCTCCACGAAGTAGTGCGGCACCAGGCCGATGCCCAGGTCCGCGCGCACCGCCTCGACCAGCATGGAAAACAGGTCGAACCGGTGGCCGCCCAGGCTGTGCGCCGGCACGCGCGTGATGCCCGCGCGGGTGAACCACGCATCCCACGCGCCCAGCCGCGAGCTCAGCTGCAGCAGCGGCACCGCGCGGAAGTCGCCGCGCTCCATCGCACGCCGGTGGCGCGAGCCGGGAGCGCACACGGCCACGCACACCTCGCTCATCAGCGGCACGGGCTGCACCCCGGGCCAGGCGGCGTCGTTGTACTGCACGGCCACGTCGAAAGGGATCTCCTGCATGTAGGTGTGCGTGGGGTACACCTGCAGGTGCAGGCTGCAGCCCTTGTGCGTGGCCAGGAAGGCGGGCAGGCGCGGCAGCAGCCAGCGCTCGGCGAACACGGGCACGCAGCCCACCAGCAGCCGCGCGCCGTCGGGCCGCTGGGCCATGGCTTCGAGCGTGTGGTTCTGCAGGCGCAGCAGGTCGCCCACCACCTGCGCGTGGTAGCGGCGGCCCGCCTCGGTGAGCGTGGAGCCGCGCGCGCCGCGCTGCACGAGCTGCAGGCCCAGCTGGCCTTCGAGCAGGCGCAGCTGCTGGCTCACGGCGCTGTGCGTGAGGCACAGCTCTTCGGCGGCCTTGCTCACGCCGTGGTGGCGCGCCACGGCATCGAAAACGAGCAGGGCGCGGGTGCTGGGAATGTGCTGGCGCATGTAAGAAAAACTGTCGGCCCGGCAGATTAAAGCAGAACCGCGCCCCGCCAATCGGTCCAACAATTGCAGGGCGCTTGCGTGCCAGGCGCCGCGCGCACCGGATGCCGCGGCCCGCGTCTGGCCGGGCCCCCCTTCCTTCGCAACTCCGCACTCTCCATCATCCCGACCATGAAGAACCCTGCCTCCATCTTCCGCTTCACTCCCGGCGCCGTGGCGCTGGCCGCCGCGCTGCTGGGCCCTGCCGCCCACGCGCAAGGCGCCGTCGCCGCCACGCCCACCACGCTGCGCCCGGCCGTGGACCAGGCCTACACGCAGCTCATGGCGGCGCCCCAGATCCTGAAGCTGCTCGACGCGGTGAAGGCCGACCACGACCGCGCGGCGCAAGACCTCCGCATGCTCACCGAGATCGAGGCGCCACCGTTCAAGGAGCAAAGGCGCGCCGAGGCCTTCCTCGCACGCCTGAAGGCCCTGGGCCTGGCCAGCGCCGCCATCGACGCCGAAGGCAACGTGGTCGGCATCCGCAAGGGCACGGGCAGCGGGCCCAAGCTCGTGATCTCGGCCCACCTGGACACCGTCTTCCCCGCCGGCACCGACGTGAAGGTGAAGGAGCGCGACGGCAAGCTCTATGCGCCCGGCATCTCGGACAACACGCGCGGCCTGGCCGTGCTGCTGTCGTGGCTCAAGGTGCTCAACGACCAGAAGGTCGCCACGGTGGGCGACCTGGTGTTCGTGGGCAATGTGGGCGAGGAAGAGCTGGGCAACCTGCGCGGCATGAAGCATCTGTTCAAGGAGCACTTGGACATTGACGGCCTGGTGGCGCTGGAGCCCGCGCCCGACGGCACGGTGCTGGTGCTGGGCACGGGCAGCCACCGCCACGAGGTGACCTTCAAGGGCCCGGGCGGCCACAGCTACGCAGCGTTTGGCGAGGTGCCCAGCGCCATTCACGGCATGGGCCGCGCCATCGCCAGGATCGCCGAGATCCGCACCCCCAAGAGCCCCAAGACCACCTTCACCGTGGGCACGGTGGGCGGCGGCACCTCGGTGAACACCATCGCGCCCGATGCGCGCATGGCGGTGGACATCCGCTCCGACGAGATGGCCCCGCTGCTGGCCACCGAAAAGCAGGTGCTCTCGGCCATCGATACCGCCGTGGCCGAGGAGAACGCACGCTGGAATGTGAACACGCTCTCCGCCTCCACCAGGCTCATCGGCGACCGCCCCGGCGGCCGCACGGCGGCGGACTCGCTGATCGTGGAAGCCGCCGTGCGCGCCAACACCGCGTTCGGCCGCAAGACGGTGCTGGGTGGCGCGAGCACCGATGCCAACGTGCCCATGTCGCTGGGCATCCCGGCCATCGTGATCGGGGGCGGGGGCAAGACCGGTGGTTTCCATGCGCTGTCGGAGTGGATCGACCTGACCGATGCCTGGCAGGGCGCGCAGACCTCGCTGGTCACGGTGCTGGGCCTGGTGGGGGTGCAGGGCGTGAGCGAACCCCTGCTGGAGAAACGCCCGGCGCGCAGCCAGTGAACGGCGGGCGGCGGGCCCTCCCGCCACGCCCTGGCCGGCGGCCCGGCACCTGCCAGCCTTGCCGGCCCAGCCCGTCGCCCACGCACGGGCGGTAGGGGAATTCACGATTGTTGACACTGGGGCCAGGGCGCGGATGCGTACCATCGCTGGTACCGGGCCCAGGGCCGTGAGCGGCCCCGGGCCGGCGCTCGGCCGTTTTTTACCCCCTTCTGCAGGAGATCACCATGGGTTTGCTCGATTCCGTATTGGGTGCCGTCATCAATAGCGCATCACAGGGCGGCCCCCAGGGCTCCGCCGGCGGGGGCGGTGCCGCCGGCGGGCTGGGTGGCCTGCTGAGCCTGGCCGCGCAGAACCCCCAGCTGGTGCAGGCCGTGATGTCCCTCATCAGCAACGATGGCCCGGTGGGCGGACTGCCGGGCCTGATGGCCCGGTTCCAGCAGGCCGGGCTGGGCAACGTGATCACCTCCTGGCTCAGCGCGGGGCCCAACCAGGCCATCTCGGGCGAGCAGCTTTCGGACGTGCTGGGCAGCGGCCCGCTGTCGCAGATCGCCGCGCAGCTGGGCGTGGGCTCCGGCGCGGCGGCAGGCCAGCTGGCCCAGGTGCTGCCGGGCCTGATCGACCAGCTCAGCCCGCGCGGCGAGGCGCCGCAGGGCGGGTTTGGAACGTCCAGCGACCTGTTTGGAATGCTGGGCGGTTTGCTACAAAAATAGTAGCTTTCAGCGCTTGATGGACAAGCGCTACCGGCCATTCTGGCCCGAAACCGCTGCGGCGGCGCTCACCCCGCCGCCGGGCAGCGCCGCTCCAGCCACTGCCGCAGCATGTCGAACACCGGCGCGGCCAGTTCGGGGCTTTCATTGAACAGCTCGTGGAACAAGGGCTCGAAGCCGTGCGACTGCACCAGCGCCCGGGGCGCGGCGGCCGCGAAGGCACGGCTGCCGGCGGGATTGACCAGCTTGTCGCTGCCCGCCCACAGGAGCAGCGTGGGCACGCTCCAGTGCGCGGCGCGGGCCACCGTGGCGGGGCCGCCCGTGGCGATGAAGCGCGCCAGGCGCGCGCTGATGCGGTCGTGGCACAGCGGGTCGGCCAGGTAGGCCGCGGGCACGGCCGGGTCGTGGGAGAGGTACTGCGCATCCAGCCCGTTGCCCACGCGCAGGTTCGGTGCGATGCGCGGCAGCGTGGCCAGCAGCAGTTTTTGCACGGCGCCCAAGCCCGCGTCGAGCGCGGGGGATGAGAGCACCAGCGCATCCACCGGCCGCAGGTTCAGGGACACAAAACGCGAGGCGACCAGCCCGCCCATGCTGTGGCCCAGCAGCACCAGGGGCTGGCCGGCCGGCATGCGGGCACGGGTGGCGTCCACCATGTCGGCCAGGTCGTCCAGCAGCCGCATGTCCGAGGTGAGGCCGCCGCGCGGGCCGCTCGACTCGCCGTGGCCGTACTGGTCGTAGCCGCGCGCGGCGAATCCCCAGGCATTCAGGCGCCGCGCCAGGGCGTCGTAGCGGCCCACGTGTTCGCCCAGGCCGTGCACCAGCAGCACGGTGCCCCGTGCCGGCACGCCGCGCCCCACCAGGGGCCAGTCCTGCACCGCCAGGTTTTCCCCATCCCCCGCGGTGAAGGTGGTCAAGGTGCTCAGGGTGGACGCAATGGAGTCAGAGGACATGGTGGAACGGGCTCAAGGCAACGCGGCCGGCCGGGCCAGCGCCCTGGCGGCGCGCGTTGCGGTGCGGGGGAAGGGGGGCGGCTGCATCCACACACCGGGGGAGGAGACAGCGCCAGGGCACATGCGCGGGGGCGGCGATGCGCGCGGTGGGGTTCAGGCCGCCACGGCGGTGGCCTGCTGCGCCGCCATGGCCGCGATCACCTGCGCCACGGCGGCGGTGAGCTTCTTGGCGTAGGGCACGTGCAGGAACTCGTTGGGGCCGTGCGCGTTGCTCTTGGGGCCCAGCACGCCGCAGACCATCATCTGCGCGGTGGGAAAGCCTTCGCTGAGCATGTTCATGAGCGGGATGGTGCCGCCCTGTCCGATGTGGCCGCACGGCGCGCCGAAGTGGGCCTGCGAGGCGTCGTTGAGCGCCTGCTCGAACCAGGGCGTGGCGCTGGGCGCGTTCCAGCCCGTGGCGCCGCTCGTGCCCTGGAAGGTGACCTTGGCCTGGTAGGGCGCGTTGTCTTCGAGCAGGGCCTTGAGCTCCTGCACGGCCTGGCCGGCATCCACCAGGGGCGGCAGGCGCAGGCTGAGCTTGAACGCGGTGTAGGGGCGCAGCACGTTGCCGGCGTCCTGCAGCGCCGGGAAGCCCTCGGCGCCGGTGACGCTGAGCGTGGGCTCCCAGGTGCGCTTGAGCAGGGCCTGCACCGGGTCGGTGGTGGTGGGCAGGGCGAAGGTGGTGGCGCCGCCGCAGTCGTAATGGGCCCAGGGGAAGCGCTTGTACACCTCTTCGCCCAGGATGGCGGCCGTGGCGCGGGCCTGGGCCAGGCGGTCGGGGGGCACCTCGCAGTGGAAGCTCTGGGGCAGCAGGCGGCCGGTGGCACTGTCTTCCAGCCGGTCGAGCACCTGGCGCATGATGCGGAACGACGAGGGCACCAGGCCCGAGGCGTCGCCCGAGTGGATGCCTTCGGTCAGGATCTCGACCTTGAGCGTGCCGGTGGCCATGCCGCGCAGGCTGGTGGTGAGCCACAGCTGGTCGTAGTTGCCCGCGCCCGAATCCAGGCACACCACCAGCGCCACGTTGCCCATGCGGGGCTTCAGGGCATCGATGTAGGGCAGCAGGTCGCGCGAGCCGCTTTCCTCGCAGGTCTCGATCAGGCCCACGATGCGCGGGTGGGGCACGTTCTGGCGCTTCAATTCCTGCACGGCCGCGATGCTGGCATAGACCGCGTAGCCGTCGTCGGCGCCGCCCCGGCCATAGAGCTTGCCGTCCTCGTACTTGGGCGTCCAGGGGCCCAGGTCGCCGCGCCAGCCCGAGAACTCGGGCTGCTTGTCGAGGTGGCCGTACATGAGCACGGTGTCCGTCGCGCCGGGCTGCGTGGATGCGATCTCGAAGAACAGCACGGGGGTGCGGCCTTCCAGGCGCACGACGTCGAGCGTGAGGCCTTCGACTTTCTGCGATTCGACCCACGCGGCGGCGTTGCGCACCACGGTGTCGAGCAGGCCCTGCTCGGCCCAGTCGGGCGAGAACATGGGCGACTTGGCGGGGATGGCGATGTAGTCCGTGAGCTGGCGCACGATATCGTCGTCCCACGCCTGGCTCACCCGCTCGAGCGCGAGTGCAGGTTGCAGGATCTGGTGGGGGACACGGGCATTCATGGGGCTCTCCTGAAAAAGTCTCTGGGGGACCAAAAACAGCATTCCAACACAACCCCCGCGCGGACGCCACGGTGGGCGCGCAGAGACCTTCACGGCGGGCGCGGACGCCGCACGCGCCCCAGCCCCCGCGCAGCGGGCGCCGCCCCCTGAGGGAGGGCGGCGCGGGGAGGCATTTCAATACCTGGAAGCCGGGTGGGTCTCGGGGTTGTCCCGCGCCGCCATCTGGGAGGCGGGGCGCCGCAGGGCCGTGGCCACCTCGACGCGGTTGCGCCCGTTCTCCTTGGCCTGGTAGAGCGCGCGGTCGGCGGCGGCGATCAGCATGTCCCAGCTGTCGCCGGGTTCCAGCCGGCCGCCGAAGACGCCGATGCTCGCGGTGACGGCGATGCCCACGCCCGCATCGGCATCGGCGGCGCCGGCGGGGCGAACGCGGCAGCGCGATTCCTCCACCGCCTTGCACAGCTCGCGCGCCAGCTGCTCGGCCCCCAGCAGGGTGGTGTCGGGCAGCACCACCATGAATTCCTCGCCGCCGTAGCGGCCCACGAGGTCCTGCGCCCGCACGCGCTCCTTCAGCACGCTGACCACGCTGCACAGCACCTGGTCGCCCGCGGGGTGGCCGTGGCGGTCATTCACGCGCTTGAAATGGTCGATGTCCACCATCATCAGCGCGATGGACTCGCGCGTGCGCACGGCGCGCGCCACGTCGCGGTCCAGCGCGGCGATCAGCGCGCGGCGGTTGGCCACGCCCGTGAGCGGATCGAGCGCCGCCATGATGCGGTTGTTTTCGTCCGCGCGGTCGCGCGACATGAACACGAAGCCCATGGAGCTGATGAGCACCACCGACACGGTGCCCATGAAGGTCAGGGTCTGCAGGGCGCTGCCCTGCAGGATGCCGGTGGCCGCCTCGCTGGCGCTGAGGGCCAGCAGCGCGCGGCCGCCCAGGACCAGCGCCTCCAGCCCGAGCCCCGCCACCAGCAGCCATTGGCCGCGCCCCACGGTGGCATGGCGGCGCTCCAGCGCCGCGGCCAGGGCCCACACGGCCTGCAGGCCGATGGCCAGGCCCACGAAGCTCACGCGCGCCGGAAAGTTGTCGATGAATGCGATGACGAACCCCGTGACCAGCGCGGACGGCGTGAGCAAGAGCAGCCACCGCACCGGACGGCCCTGGAACTGGTAGATCGCCGCGATCATCCCCACGAAGACGCAGGACAGCAGCAGGTTGCCCACCACCACGGACAGCGCGTCCGGCACCTGCCCGCGCAGCATGATCAGCAGGTGCCCCATGGCATTGACCAGCAGGGCGGCGGCCCACCGCCCCAGGCCGTCGCGCCGGCGCCCCCAGCCCACCACGGCCATGGAGGCCGCCATCATCAGCGAGCTGACAATGATCATTGCCAGCATGGTGGGAACATGGGCGGCCATGGCGGGCAGGTGGGGTTGTGCGGACAAGGAAGTTCAGCCCAGCATAAACCATGGAATCGGGCGCGAGAACCGATCAATTGCCAAGCCGCCCGCGCCGGGCCCGCCGCCGGCCCCCGCAGGCCCGGGCCCGTCAGCGCAGCCGGGCGGGGGCGGGGGACGCTGCCAAGGCCGGCCGGTCCGCGGGCGCAGGCTCGCCGCCGGGGCCGCGCGAGAGCTTGAAGACCTGCACCGCCCCGGCCAGCCGCTGCGCCTGGTCGCGCAGGCTCTGGGCGGCGGCGGCGGACTGCTCCACCAGCGCGGCGTTCTGCTGGGTCATCTGGTCGAGCTGGTTCACCGCCGTGTTCACCTGGCCGATGCCGTCGGACTGCTCGCCCGAGGCCGCCGTGATCTCGCCAATGATGTCGCCCACGCGTTGGACAGAGCCCACGATCTCGTCCATGGTGCTGCCCGCGTTCTGCACCAGGCGCGCGCCCGACTCCACGCGCTCCACCGAGGCGCCGATGAGCGCCTTGATCTCGCGCGCCGCCTCGGCGCTGCGCCCCGCCAGCGACCGCACCTCGCTGGCCACCACCGCGAAGCCCCGGCCCTGTTCGCCCGCGCGCGCCGCCTCCACCGCCGCGTTGAGCGCGAGGATGTTGGTCTGGAAGGCGATGGAGTCGATCACGCTGATGATGTCGGCGATCTTGCGCGAGCTCTGGTTGATGTCGCCCATGGTGGTGACCACCTCGCCCACCACCTGGCCGCCGCGCGCGGCCACGGCGGCGGCGGTGCTGGCCAGCTGGTTGGCCTGGCGCGCGGCATCGGCCGACTGGCGCACCGTGGACGTGAGCTGCTCCATGCTCTGTGCCGTCTGGGCCAGGCTGCTGGCCGTGGCCTCGGTGCGGGCCGACAGGTCCTGGTTGCCGCTGGCGATCTCGGCGCTGGCGGTGGTGATGCTGTCCACCGCCGTGCGCACCTGCTGCAGCATCTGCGTGTAGCGCTGGCGCATGCCTTCGACCTCCTGCACCAGCGCGCCGATCTCGTCGCGCCGCGTGGTGCGGAATTCCTCGGTGAGGTCGCCCTGCGCCACCAGCGTGATGGCCTGCGTGAGGTCCTGCAGCGGGCGGCTCACGCCCCGGCGCAGCATGAGGAACAGGCCGATGGCCAGCAGCACCACGGCCAGGGCCATCAGGCCCCACACCGCCAGCGTGACGCGGCGCTGGCTGGCCATGGCTTCGCCGTCGGCCACCTCGGCCACCACCCACCAGCCCCCGCCCGTCTTGCGCACCAGCGCCCAGGGGTCGGTGGCGCCCGCGCCCAGCACGGGCGCGGCCTCGCGCACGAAGCCGTCGCCGGAGGCGGCCAGCGCCTCGAAGAAGGGGCGCGCCTCGGGGTAGGCCTCCAGCACGCGCTTGCCGCGCGCCGTGGGGTGGTACACGAACACGGCCTTGTCGAGCGAGGCGCCGGGGTTGACCACGTAGGTGCCGCCGTGCTCGAAGAATTTTGTCTGCGCCACCTGCTTTTGCAGCATGGCATGGAACACGCTGATGTCGTTGCCGATAAAGAGCAGCGCGATCACCTTGCCCGAGGCGTCCTTGGACGGCAGGTAGTGGCCCATGTAGGGCTTGCCCCCCACCACGGTGACGCCGGTGTAGGGCTCGCCCCTGGCCACCGTGGCGTAGGCCGGGTCGTCGCGGGACAGGGGCGTGCCCTGCTGGCGCTCGCCCTTGTCGTTCTTGACCGACGTGGTCACGCGCATGAAGTCCTCGCCCTTGCGCGCGAACACCGTGGCGATGCCGCCCGTCTCGCTGGCGAACTTGTCGACCGAGCCGTAGTCCTCGTTGACCAGCGCGCCGTAGCTGCGCAGCTCGCCCGTGGCCTCGTCCAGGTGCATCACGCCCTCGAAGTAGCGCTGAAAGCCCCGCATGGTGAGCTGCACCAGTTCGCGGTTGGTGTTGTCGGCCGCGTCCAGCGACTGGGCCACGCTCTGCGCCGTGTCGCCCACGCTGGCCACCACCTGGGCGCGCGTGCTGCGCTCGGTCAGCACGGCGATGGCCAGCCCCACGAACACCAGCACCAGGGCCACCAGCGCAATGGCCGCCAGCGTGACCTGCCGGGCGACGGAACGGTTGTTGGCAAGGGAAGCGGCCATGCGGTATGTCTCCTGGAGATTGAAAGCCCAAAGCCGGCTGGGCCGGTCTCAGAAAGGGTTCTCAAACGCCTGAGAACACGCTGCTTCACTCTAAGTCCGGAGGCTTGTTACATTTATTCACGCATTCCCTTACGCAAAGCTGCGTACCTCGACGCGGCCCGTGCATGGACCATAGCGTGCGAAACGGGGCCCCCCCGGGGGGACGGCCCAACGCGGATCAGGGGGTCTTCCCCCTCATCCAGCCCAGGCCCTGGGAGGTGCCGGCCGCCGGCCGGTATTCGCAGCCGACCCAGCCGCGGTAGCCCAGGGCATCGATGGTGTCGAAGAGGTAGGGGTAATTCAGCTCGCCGGTGTCGGGCTCGTGGCGGCCGGGCACGCCGGCGATCTGGATGTGCGAGACGCGGCCCGTGGGCAGGTAGCGCCGCAGCTTGGCCGCCAGGTCCCCTTCCACGATCTGGCAGTGGTACAGGTCCATCTGCACCTTGAGGTTGTCGGCCTGCACCGCATCCAGCAGCTCGTGGGCATGGTCCTGCCGGTTCAGGAAGTAGCGCGGCATGTCGCGCAGGTTGATGGGCTCGATGAGGATCTCGCGCCCGGCCCGCGCGGCCTGCGCTGCCGCCCAGCGCAGGTTGCCCGCGCACAGGTCCTTGAGCGATTCGCGCTCGACGCCCGGCGGCACGGTGCCCGAGAGCACATGGATGCGCGGGCAGCCCAGCACCTCGGCATGGCGCAGGGCTTCCTCGACTCCCGCGCGGAACTCTCCCTCGCGCCCCGGCAGCGCGGCCGTGCCGCGTGCGCCGTGCTCCCAGGCGGCGGCCATGCCGGCGCGGTCGGTGCCGCCCGCCGGGGCGTTGAACAGCACCAGCTGCAGGCCGCTGTCCTGCAGCCGCGCGGCCACCTCGGCGGGCGCGAACGCGTACGGAAACTGGAACTCCACGGCGGTGAACCGGTCGCGCGCGGCGGCCTCGAAGCGCTGCAGGAACGGCAGCTCGGTGTACATCAGGCTCAGGTTGGCGGCAAACTGGGGCATGGCAGGCGGTGGAGGGCGTCGGGACCCGGCAGCTTATCGCGCGGCATGGGGGCCTGGGCGCCCCGCCGCGAAGCAATAGGCTCAAAACAGCCCCTGGCACTGCATGGACAAGCGCGAACAGCTATATATTCAATAGCAGCCTGACGGTACACCAAGGACACACGCATGCGCATTGGAGAACTCGCCCGACGCACCGGCACCACCCCCAAGGCCATCCGCCTGTACGAGGGGCGAGGCCTGCTGGGCACCGTGGCGCGCAACGGCAGCTACCGCCAGTACGGCGAGGCCGATGTGGCCCAGGTGCAGCTGATCCGCCAGGCCCAGGCCCTGGGCTTTCGGCTGTCGGAACTCGACGGCCTGGACCAGATGCACACCGCCGAGGGCGGGGACCGCATGGCGCAGCGGGTGGCGGCCCGGCGGGTGGCGGTGGCGCAGGAGCTGCTGCGGCTGCAGGCGCTCGATGCCGAACTGGCGCAGCTGCAGGCGCAACTGCATGCCTGCGACGGTATGGCCGTGCCCGCCACGGCGCAGGCCTGCGCCGTGGCCGCGCCGGTTCCGCCCGCGGCCCGCGACGCCCGGCAATTCACCGCCCCGGTGGCGCGGGGCGCGCCGCATCGCGCGCCGGCTTGATCCAGCTGCTTGACTCTGCCCCGTGGGGCAAGGTGACCATGGCGCCATCGACAACAACGTGTGTGATGGAGGTTCTGTGGCACAACAACGCATTCTGGTCATCCTGGGCCACCCGGCGCCCGCCAGCCTGTGCGCGGGCATGGCCCGCGCCTATGCCGAAGGGGCGCTGGACGCGGGCGCCGAGGTGCGGTTCCTGGACGTGGGGCAGCTGGCGTTCGATCCGCTGTTCCTGGGCTACGGCGCCGCGCAGCCCCTGGAGCCCGATCTGGCCGCCGCACAGGCCGACATCCGCTGGGCCGGACACCTCGTGTGGGTCTACCCCATCTGGTGGGGCGCGATGCCCGCGCTGCTCAAGGGTTTCATCGACCGCACCTTCCTGCCCGGCTACGCGTTCAAGTACCGCGCCGGCTCGCCGCTGTGGGACAGGCTGCTGGCAGGGCGCTCCGGCGAACTGCTGGTGACCATGGATTCACCGCCCTGGTACTTCCGCTGGGTCACGCGCATGCCGGGGCATCACCAGATGAAGAAGGCCATCCTGGAGTATTGCGGCATCCGGCCCGTGCGGGTGCACAGCTTCGGGCCGGTGCGCACCGCCAGCAAGGAGCGGCTGGCGGGCTGGGTGGCGCACGCGCGGGACCTGGGGCGGCGCAGGGGCGCGAAACCCGGCACCGCGGGCGCCAGCCCCGCGCCGCGGGCCCCCGCATCGCCCTGACGCCGCGGCGCCCGTTCAGGCCGGGGCCAGGTACTTTTCAAGGTGGCCCATGGCGCGGGCCACGTACGCCTCCTTCTCGCCAACCGGAGCCACGTAGTGAAGCGCGCTTTCCGCGGCCTCCACGCCTTCCAGCCGGGCGATCACCCACGCGGCCAGGTACGGCGCGGCCAGGCAGCCGCCGGCCGTGGCGATGTTGCCGTGTGCGACCAGGGGCTGGTTCAGCACCGTGACCCCGGCCTCTTGCACCCAGGGCCTCGTGGTCAGGTCGGTGCAGGCGGGCACGCCGCCAAGCAGGCCCAGGCGGGCCAGCACCAGCGTGCCCGAACACTGGGCGCCCAGCAGCTGGCGGGCAGGATCGAAGTCCATCTGCGCCATCAGGGATGCGTCGTTCACCACCTCGCGCGTCTGCATGCCGCTGCCCACCAGCACGGCATCGGCCGTGCGGGCCCAGGACAGCGGCGCCTGCGCTTCCACCACCACGCCGTTCATGGACCGCACCCGGGGCGCGGGGCAGGCCAGGCACACCTGCCAGCCCGGCTTCTTCACCCGGTTGAGAACACCCAGGGCGATGAGCGAGTCCAGCTCGTTGAAACCTTCGAACGTCAGTATGGCAATGCGCATGGCGCTTCTCCTGGCGGGAAAACGGCCCCCGCCGGCGGTGGATGAACAGTGGAACCCATGGTATCGGCGGTGTTCAATACAATCAAAAAATTGTCATGAATACACTGCGGAGGCGCCATGGGCCAGGTCCGGTACAAGCAGGTGGTGGATGCGCTGGCCACCGACATCCGCGCGGGCCGGCTGCGGCCCGGCACCCGGCTGCCCACGCACCGCGCCCTGGCGCAGCGCCACGGCCTGGCGCTGGCCACCGCCAGCCGCGTGTACGCCGAGCTGGAGGCCATTGGCCTGGTGGTGGGCGAAACCGGGCGCGGCACCTTCGTGCGCGATGCCTCCTGCCCGCGCGGCCTGGGCGCCGACCTGGCCACGCCCGCACCCGGCTCGGCGGACCTGTCGTTCAACAGCCCCGGCGTGCCGGGGCAGGCGGACCTGCTGCGCGACGCGCTGCGCAGGCTGGCGGCATCGGGCGACCTGGAATCCCTGCTGCACTACCACCCTTACGGCGGGCGGCCGCACGAGCGCGCCATCGTCGCCCGGCACCTGGCCACCCGCCAGCTGTGGGTGACCGGCGAGCAGGTGCTCATCGTCAACGGCGCGCAGCACGGCATGGCGGTGGCGGCGCTGGGGCTGCTCAGCCCCGGCGATGTGGTGGCGGTGGATGCCCTCACCTACCCCGGTTTTCGCGTGCTGGCCGAGCGCATGCGGCTGGACCTGGCGCCCGTGCCCGTCGGGCCGGGCGGCACGGACCTGGACGCCCTGCAGCGCCTGTGCCAGGCCCGGCCCGTGCGCGCCATCTACACCATGCCCACGCTGCACAACCCGCTGGGCTGCGTGATGGATGCGGGGGCCCGCAAGCGCCTGGTGGCGTTGGCGCGCGCCCACGACCTGCTGGTGCTGGAGGACGCCCCCTACGCCTACCTGGCGGCCGACGCGCCGCCGCCCGTGGCCGCGCTGGCGCCCGAGCGCACGGTCTACCTGTCGAGCCTGTCGAAGAACGTGGCCACGGGCCTGCGCTTTGGTTTTGTCGCGGCCGCGCCGGCGCTGATCGCCCCCATCGAGCGCGCCGTGCGTGCCACCGCCTGGAACACGGCGGGCGTGATCACTGCCATCGCCTGCGGCTGGATCGAGGACGGCACCGTGGCGCGCCTGGAGGCCGAAAAGCGCACCGACGCGGCCCGCCGCCAGGCCATCGCCAGCGAGGCCCTGGCCGGGCTGCCGCTGGTGCGGCACCCGCATTCGTACTTTGCCTGGCTGCCGCTGGGCGACGACCAGCGTGCGGACCGCGTGGCCGGGGCGCTCGCGCAGCGCGGCGTTGCGGTGTCCACCGCCGAAGGGTTTGCCACCACGGCACACGTGCCGCATGCGCTGCGCCTGGCGCTGGGCTCCATCCCCTGCGAGGACCTGCCACGGGCCCTGGCCGCCGTGAAGGCGGTCGTGGAAAGCGACTCTTCCTGAGCGGTATGGCCGCGCCGCGACACGCCGCGCCTTCCGGGGCAGCCGCCCGGCTTCACTGCTTGCCGGTGAACGCCCGCACCGCGGCGCGGCCCACGGCGGGGTCATCGGTAAAGAAGCCGTCGATGCCCGCGCGCAGATACGCCGTGATCTCGGCGGCGCTGTCGCCGCGCGCCGTGCCATCCGCCGCCGGAGCCTTCTTCAGGCCGGCGGGCAGGAAGGCGTTCTCGGGCCGCAGCGTCCAGATGTGCACGGCCAGGCCTTCGGCGCGGGCACGCGCGACCAGCGGCGTGGGTTCGCCGGGCAGGCCGTCCTTCACCGGCACGACCAGGGTCTTGAAAGGGCCGATGGCATTGGCATACGTGGCCACCTGCTTCAGGCCTTCGGGCGTGATCAGGTCGGCATAACCGCGCGCATTGGCCGCGCCCTGGGCCACAAAGTCATACGGCCGGCCCGAGGGAGCCACCAGCTGCACCAGGCGCACGCTGCTGAGCCTGCGGATCGCCTGCAGGTTGGCCACCTCGAACGACTGCACGAACACGGGGGCGTCCTTGTGGTTCCAGCCGTTCTTCTCCAGCACGGCGAGCAGCGGCGCCTCCAGCGGCTGGCCGATGGACTGGAAATAGGTGGGGTGCTTGGTCTCGGGGTAGATGCCGATCACGCGGCCGGTTTTGGCCGTCGCCGCCTTGGCCAGGTCGATCACCTCCTGCAGCGTGGGCACCTCGAACTGGCCGTTGTAGGCCACGTTGGCGGGGCGTTGCGCGGGGATGCGCTCGCGGGCGCGCAGGGTTTTCAGCTCGGCCAGCGTGAAGTCCTCGGTGAACCAGCCGGTGATGGACTGGCCGTCGATGGTCTTGGTGGCCTTGCGGCCCGCGAACTCGGGGCGGTCCACCACGTCGGTGGTGGCTTCCTTCACCGAGCCATCGGCGCCCAGGATGGCAATGGCGTTCTCGTGCCGGGCCACCAGCACGCCGTCCCTGGTGATGACCAGGTCGGGCTCGATGATGTCGGCGCCATCGTCAATGGCCTGCTGGTACGCCGCCAGCGTGTGCTCGGGCCGCAGCGCCGAGGCGCCCCGGTGGGCGATCACCGTGGGGGTGGGCGGCCAGGCCTGGGCCATGGCGCCCAGCGCCCAGGTGGCGAGCAACGCGGCAGCAGTCGTGGCGCGCAGTGCAATGCGTTTCATGCGGGTCTCCTACAAGCAGAGCCCGCACCTTAGCCGATGCGCTTGACAGCGGCGTGTCGCCGGGGCGCACACACCCACAAGCGCTACGCGTGTTCGAAGTGGAAGACCGCCGTGCCCGCGCGTGCATTCGGCAGCCAGCGCACCTCCTGCCCATCCTGCAGGCCGAAGGCATCCAGGATGCGCAGGCTGTTCTTGGTGGCCAGCACCTCGAAGTCCTTGTAGGTGCCCACGCGGATGTTGGGCGTGTCGTACCACTGGTAGGGCAGGCGCCGCGTGACGGGCATGCGACCGCGCAGGATGGACAGGCGGTTGGGCCAGTGCGCAAAGTTGGGGAAGGCCACCACGCCCGTGCGGCCCACGCGCGCCGTCTCGCGCAGCATGGTTTCGGCATTGCGCAGGTGCTGCAGCGTATCGAGCTGCAGCACCACGTCGAACGAGTTGTCGCCGAACATGGCCAGGCCCTCGTCGAGGTTGAGCTGGATCACATCGACGCCGCGCTGCACGCAGGCGAGCACGTTGGCATCGTCGATCTCCACGCCGTAGCCGCTGCAGCCGCGCTCGCGCTGCAGGTAGTCGAGCATGGCACCGTTGCCGCAGCCCAGGTCGAGCACGCGCGAGCCGGGGGGCACCAAGCGTGCCAGGGCTTGCATCGCCGCTTTTTCGGTCATGGCTGCAGCTCCTTTGCAATGCTATCGAAGTAAGAGCGCATCACGCCCATGTAGCGGGCGTCATCGAGCAAAAAGGCATCATGCCCGTGGGGCGCGTCGATCTCGGCGTAGCTCACGCTGCGGCGGTTGTCGAGCAGCGCCTTGACGATCTCGCGGCTGCGCTTGGGTGAAAAGCGCCAGTCGGTGGTGAAGCTCACCAGCAGGAAGCGCGCCGTGGCCCGCGCCAGCGCCCGCGTGAGGTTGCCGCCCTGGGTGCGCGCGGGGTCGAAGTAGTCCAGCGCGCGCGTGATCAGCAGGTAGGTGTTGGCATCGAAGTAGTCGCTGAACTTGTCGCCCTGGTAGCGCAGGTAGCTCTCGATCTGGAATTCGATGTCCTGCGTGCTGTACTTGAGTTCCAGGCCCTCGCGCAGCTGCCGCCCGAACTTCTCGTTCATCACGTCGTCGCTCAGGTACGTGATGTGGCCGATCATGCGGGCGATGCGCAGGCCACGCTTGGGGATCACGCCGTGCCGGTAGAAGTGGCCGCCGTGGAAGTCCGGGTCGGTCACGATGGCGCGGCGGGCGACCTCGTTGAAGGCGATGTTCTCGGCCGTGAGGTTGGGCGCGCTGGCCACCACCACCGCGTGGCGCATGCGCTCGGGGTACTGCAGCGTCCAGGAGAGCGCCTGCATGCCGCCCAGGCTGCCGCCCAGCACGGCGGCGAGCTGCTGGATGCCCAGGCGGTCGAGCAGGCGGGCCTGGGCGTTGACCCAGTCCTCCACCGTGACCACCGGGAAATCCGCGCCGTAGACCTCGCCCGTGTCGGGGTGGTTGTGCATGGGGCCGGTGGAGCCGAAGCACGAGCCCAGGTTGTTCACGCCGATGACGAAGAAGCGGTCGGTGTCCACGGGCTTGCCCGGGCCGATCATGTTGTCCCACCAGCCCTCGCTCTTGTCCTGGCCCGCGTAGACGCCGGCCACGTGGTGCGAGGCGTTGAGCGCGTGGCACACGAGCACGGCATTGGAGCGGTCGGCGTTGAGCCTGCCGTAGGTCTCGTAGGCCAGGTGGTAGTCGCGGATGGACGCACCGCTTTGCAGCGGCAGCACCTCCGCAAAGTGCATGGTCTGAGGTGTTGCGATGAACGACATAGTTGGAACTGGTGAGCCCTCATGTTCCACCGCTTGCGCGCGCCGCTGCTCCACAAACAAGGAAGCCGCCCTGGCCTGGAGCGCCGCCCCAGGACAAAAAAACCCGGCGTCGCTAAAAACGAGGCCGGGTACATAGGTCGGACGGGTCTTTAGCAGGATTTATAAAGCGCCCGCAAGCTGTGGCAAATCGGCGCGTCTGGCAAATATACCAAAAGCGCCTGCGGATGGCTCCTGCTTTTCGCAGCCTCCCTCAGCCGACCGGCGTGAAGATGGCCAGCAGCCCCAGCACCAGGAAGATCACGGCAGACACGATGTGCACCGCGCGGATCGGCACCCGGCGGGTGATGCGCTCGCCCAGCCACACCACGGGCGCGTTGGCGATCATCATGCCCAGCGTGGTGCCTGCCACCACCCACAGGTAGGCGTTGTACTGCGCGGCCAGCATGACGGTGGCGATCTGCGTCTTGTCGCCCATCTCGGCCAGGAAGAACGCGATCAGCGTGGTGCCGAACACCCCCCAGCGCGGCGAGCCGTCGGCCTCGCCTTCGTCAAGCTTGTCGGGGATCAGCATCCAGATGGCCATCGCGATGAACGATGCCCCCAGGATCCAGCGCAGGATCTGCGGCCCCACGAACGTCGTCACCCACGAGCCCACTGCGCCGGCCAGGCCATGGTTGACCAGCGTGGCCACCAGGATACCGAGGACGATGGGCCAGGGTTTGCGAAAGCGTGCGGCGAGCACGAGCGCCAGAAGCTGCGTCTTGTCGCCCATTTCGGCGAGCGCGACGATGGCGGTGGAGATGAAAAACGGTTCCATGTGGGGGTCCTGTCCGGCCGGATGTTGTTCGAAACGCACTGACTGCACCCCGACTCCGGCCATTTGGATCGGCATGCAGTCAATGGTCTCGCCCAGCTAGAAAACCGCATGCGCCATAGGTCCACCGGACCCAAGTTTGTTGACGCATGCCCCCGGCGCATTGCGCACCGGGCGGGCTACTCCCCAAAGACCCGCGTATTTTACCCTGCGCCAGCCTGGCGGGGGTGCCCCGGCCGTGACCGCCTGTCTTTTTTCCTCGGGAAAACCCTTCCGCGCACGCGTGAAAACCCTGATTTGTGCACGACGGGCGGCTTTCCCCAGAAATAAAACCCCACGCGCCACATAAAGTGATTAATAATGGGTTCGCTTTTCTGCTTGCAGGAGAGCAGTTAGCTTAGCGGTGAATGGTCAGTTTCGCGTCTTTGAAGTCGTCACAGGTTTGTTGATTGCGTCGGGCTCCATCGCGTTTTCATGTTTTTTCAGGAGTCCTTCATGGGCAACAAACTTTACGTGGGCAACCTGCCCTACTCTTTCCGCGACGAAGATCTGCAGCAGACCTTCAGCCAGTACGGCTCGGTTGGCAGCGCCAAGGTCATGATGGAGCGCGACACCGGCCGCTCCAAGGGTTTCGGCTTTGTCGAAATGGGCAGCGATGCAGAAGCCCAAGCCGCCATCCAAGGCGTGCATGGCCAAAACTTCGGCGGCCGTGACCTCGTGGTCAATGAAGCCCGCCCCATGGAGCCCCGTGCTCCCCGTAGCGGCGGCTTCGGCGGCGGCAACGGTGGTGGTGGCGGCTACGGCGGTGGTGGCGGCGGCGGTTACGGCGGTGGCCGTAGCGGCGGCGGCGGTGGTGGTGGTTACGGCGGTGGCCGTAGCAGCTACTAAAAAGACCTCATCGGCAGACCTCGCGGCCTGCCGAAGGCAAGACAAAGGAGCCCCAGGGCTCCTTTTTTCATGGCCGCGCGGTATCGCCACCACAGTCGGCATCACCGCTTGCTTTTTCGGCAAAAGTGTGGCGCATAATGGGTTGGCGGGTGCAACCCGTTTCCAAGTTTGCGGTGATCCGTCAGTTTCGCGCTGAGAGCGTCATTGAGATTAGCTGGCTGCGTTTTCGGGACTCCATCGCTTTATCCATGTGTTTTTGAGGAGTCCCTCGATGGGCAACAAACTGTACGTCGGCAACCTGCCGTACTCGGTGCGCGACAGCGATCTGGAACAGGCCTTCGGCCAATTCGGCGCAGTGACCAGCGCCAAGGTCATGATGGAGCGCGACACGGGTCGATCCAAGGGCTTTGGCTTCGTGGAAATGGGCAGCGACGCAGAAGCCCAGGCCGCGATCAACGGCATGAATGGTCAGCCCCTGGGCGGCCGCAGCATCGTCGTGAATGAAGCACGCCCCATGGAGCCCCGCCCACCCCGCAGCGGTGGATTTGGCGGCGGTGGCGGCGGCTACGGCGGCGGTGGTGGCCGCAGCGGTGGTGGTGGCGGCTACGGCGGTGGCCGTGAAGGCGGCGGTGGTGGCTATGGCGGCGGCCGCGAGGGTGGTGGCGGCGGTGGTTACGGCGGTGGCGGCCGCAGCGAAGGTGGATTCCGCAGCCCCTACGGCTCCGGTTCCCGCAACGGCGGCGGTGGCGGTGGTGGCCGCAACGGCGGCGGTGGCGGCTATGGCGGTGGCGGCGGCAGCAGCTACTGAAGAAGCACCCTGCCGGGGAGTTTTCCTGGCAAGGCCAAAGCCCCTTCGGGGGCTTTTTTCATGGGCGGCCGCCCCAGCCGGCGGGCGGGCGGCGGCGGCCCGGCGCGGGGCCGGCGCGCTATGTCTGCTCGTCCTGGCGCCGCTTGCGGGGGCGGCCTGACAGCAGCTTGTCGAAAAGCGCGTTCGGCAGGAGCCGCAGCACCTTGGCGACCACCCCCATCTGCCACGGGATGACCCGGTAGCTCACGCCCTGGGTGATGGCCCGGTAGGCATGGTCCGCGAAATCACCGGCCTGCATCAGAAACGGCATGCTGTAGCGGTTCTGGCGCGTGAGCGGCGTGTCGATGTAGCCCGGCGAAATGGTGACCACGCGCACGCCGTGCGGGCGCATTTCCCCGCGCAGGCTTTCGCAATAGCTGATGACGGCGGCCTTGCTGGCGCAGTAGGCGCCGTGGCCGGGCAGGCCCCGGATGCCCGCCACGCTGCCGATGCCCACCAGCGTGCCGCTGCCCCGCTGTGCCATGGCATCGACAAAGGGGTGGAACGTGGCCGCCACGCCGATGTTGTTGGTGGCAAAGGTGCGCGCCATCACTTCGAGGTCATCACGCACGGCCGTGTCCATGCCCACGCTGATGCCGGCATTGGCGATGACCACGTCCGGCACTCCCTGGCGCGCGACACAGTCGCGGCCCGCCGCAACGATGCTGTCGGTGACCGCCACGTCTGCGCTATAAATTTCGTAGCTATCCGCGCTTATCCCTTGTGCGTCAGCCCATGTTTTCACTTCGGATGTCCGGCGCGCCGCCAGCGCCAGTCGGTAGCCCGAGCGATGGAAACGCAGGGCCAGCGCCTGCCCGATGCCGCTGGACGCTCCGGTGATGAAGACAAGGGGAGTGGTCATGGGGGGCTCCGGGCAGGGACAGGGGTGGGCTCGGCGGCTAGGGCTTGGCCGTGCCGGGCTGGAGCACGCCGCGCACGCGCCCGCGCAGTTGCAGCACCTGGTCGAGGTTGTCGTAGTCCATGCCGTCGGCGGTGAAGCGATCGTTGCCGCGCGTGAGGGTGACGGGCTTGTCCGAACGCACACGCTCCGTGCTGGTATAGGCGTGCAGGAATTCGCTGCGGAACTCGAGCCGCGGCTGCGCCGGCGTCCCCGGCCTGGCGGCCAGGGGCTCGCGCGTGACGATGGCGTTGCCGAACAGCTGGACCTCCGAACCATCGGCGTTGGTCAGGGCGCGGTCCGCCGTGGCCACGGTGAGGCGCCCGGCGGGCGTGACCGAGCGCATGCGCGCCTTGTCGATCTCCAGCGTGTCGGTGTCGGGGTAGTGCCGCGCCTCCGCGCCCTGCACTTCGCTCTGCAGCCGCCCCGCGGCGTCAAAGCTCTTCACCGAGAAGGATTTCATGAAGTAGTCTGGCTGGTGCCCCTGCTGGCGTTCGGCGGCGGGCAGCAGGGGCATGGGCGCGTTGCGCACCAGCCACCAGGTGCCCAGCGCCAGCAGGCCCATGAGCACGACGGGCAGGTACAGCGAGAACTGGTCCCAGCCCTGGCGGATCACGTTGCGCGTCATGGGGCCGCCTCCGGGCCGGGGGCGCCAGCCTGGCCCGTGGTCCATGGGTGCGGGGCGGGCCGGGTCATGCGGTGTATTCCGCCAGCAGTGCGGCGTAGCGGCCCGTGGCCACCAGCAGCAGGTCGCACAGCTCCCGCGCGGCGCCGTCGCCTCCCCGGGCCTGGGTCACGAAATGGGCCGCCTGGCGCACTTCGGCCTGGGCATTGGCCGGCGCGCACGCAAAGGCGCTGCGGCGCATGACGGGCAGGTCGGGCCAGTCGTCCCCCATCGCGGCGGCGTCGGACCAGCCCAGCCCCAGGGTGGCCAGGATCTGCTCGGCGGCCGGGCGTTTGTCCTCGGTGCCGAAGACGGCGTGCTCCACGCCCAGGGCCTTCAGGCGCACGCGCAGGGGCAGGGAGTCGCGCCCCGTGATCACCACGGGGGTGATGCCCGCCTTTTGCAGCAGCTTGAGCCCGTGCCCATCCAGGGTGTTGAAGCGCTTGAGGGTCTCGCCCGATTCGCTGATGTACAGGCCGCCGTCGGTCAGCACGCCGTCGACATCGAAGAAGGCGACGCGCACGCCCTGGGCCCGCAGCAGCAGCTCGGGATCGATCTGCAGCGCGGGCGCGGCATCGGGCAGGAAGGAGGAGGAAGAGGGGCCCGCCACCATCAGATCACCTTGGCGCGCATGAGGTCGCCGATGTGCACGACCCCGGTGAGCACGCCCGCGGCATCCACCACCAGCACGCTGGTGATGGCATGGGCCTCCATCATTTCCGCGGCATCCACCGCCAGCGCATCCGGCGCGATGCGGCGCGGGCTGGGGTGCATCACCTGCTCGGCCGTGGCGGTGCGCAGATCGGCCCCCGCCTCGATGCGGCGGCGCAGGTCGCCGTCGGTGAAGATGCCCAGCACCTGCCCGGCCGCGTCCACGATGGCCGAGGCGCCCAGCCCCTTGGCGCTCATCTCGCGCATGAGGTCGCTGAAGGCGGCGCCGGGCGCCACTTTCGGGATTTCCGCCCCTGTCCGCATGACGTCGCTCACATGGGTGAGCAGCTTGCGCCCCAGCGCACCGCCAGGGTGCGAACGGGCAAAGTCTTCGGGGCGGAAGCCCCGGGCATCGAGCAGCGCCACGGCCAGGGCATCGCCCATGGCCAGCTGGGCGGTGGTGCTGGCGGTGGGGGCGAGCTGCAACGGGCAGGCTTCTCGTTCCACGCCGCTGTCGAGCACGATGTCCGCATGTTTGGCCAGGGTGGATTGTGGCCGCCCTGTCATCGCAATCAACATGGCTCCCAGGCGTTTGATCACGGGCAGCAGGGTGGTGACTTCATCCACCTCCCCGCTATTGGAGAGCGCCAGCACGATGTCGATGGACTTGATCATGCCAAGGTCGCCGTGACTGGCTTCGGCCGGGTGCACGAACATCGCGGGTGTCCCGGTGGAGGCGAGCGTGGCGGCAATCTTGCGCCCGACATGCCCACTCTTGCCGATGCCCATCACCACCACCCGCCCGCGCACAGTGAGGATCGCCTGCACGGCCTGCGTGAACGACGCGCCAACACGGGTCTTCAGCCCCAGGACGGCCGCAGCCTCGATGTCAAAAGTCTCACGTGCCAGACGCAGGGCCTGATCAGCATCAAAGGGGGGCAGTGCGGCAGGTGCGGGAGTCATCCCGGGATTCTATCGACCGGGCAGGCCCTGGGCGGGCCCTGGATTTATTGTCCCCCTCTGGCACGCCCCGTGCTTCGGACAAGAAGATCGTGAACAGGCTGCTGGCCTCGGATAGCATCGAACCATGTCCTCTCTCGCCCTCACCTTGCTCTACCTGCTGGCCGCGGTGCTGGGCGTGGTGGCCTGCCGCAGCCTCAAGCTGCCCCCCATGCTGGGCTACCTGGCGGCGGGCGTGCTGATCGGGCCGCATGCGCTGGCGCTGGCGCAGAACTCGGAAGGGGTGCGCCACCTGGGCGAATTCGGCGTGGTGTTCCTGATGTTCGCCATCGGGCTGGAGTTCAGCCTGCCCAAGCTGCGCGCCATGCGCCGCCAGGTGTTCGGCCTGGGCCTGATGCAGGTGGTGCTGACGATGGCCGTGGTGTCGGGCGCGGCGCTGCTGCTGGCGCGCGTGGCGGGCGGCGTCTGGGAGATGGGCTGGCAGACCGCGCTGGCGCTCTCGGGCGTGATGGCCATGAGCAGCACGGCCATCGTGGTCAAGCTCATGGCCGAACGGGCGGAGCTGGAAAGCGAGCACGGCCGCAGGGTGATGGGCATCCTGCTCTTCCAGGACCTGGCCGTGGTGCCGCTGCTGGTGCTGATTCCCGCGCTGAGCTCGTCCCCGGACCAGCTCCTGACCGCGCTGGCGTGGGCCCTGGTCAAGGCCACGGTGCTGGTGGGCATCCTGCTCACGGGCGGGCAGCGGCTGATGCGCTGGTGGCTGACCCTGGTGGCGCGGCGCAAGAGCGACGAGCTGTTCATGCTCAACCTGCTGCTGATCACCCTGGGCCTGGCCTGGCTCACGGAGCTGGCGGGGCTGAGCCTGGCCCTCGGGGCCTTCATCGCGGGCGTGCTGGTGTCGGAAACCGAGTACCGCCACCAGGTGGGCACGGACATCCGGCCTTTCCACGACGTGCTGCTCGGCCTGTTCTTCATCACCATCGGCATGATGCTGGACTGGCACATCCTGGTGGACCGCTGGGCCCTGGTGCTGGCGCTGCTCACGGTGCCCCTGCTCCTCAAGCTGGTGATCATCCTGGTGCTCGCGCGGGGCATGGGCGCCACGACCGGCGTGGCCCTGCGCACCGGGCTGTACCTGGCCCAGGCGGGCGAATTCGGCTTCGTGCTGCTGTCGCTCACGCAGGCCAACGGGCTGGTGCAGCCGGCGCTGATGAACCCCATCCTGGCGGCCATGGTGCTGTCGATGCTGGCCACGCCGTTCCTCATCCTGTACAGCAACCGCATCGTGATGAAGCTGGTGGCCAGCGACTGGCTGCAGCAGTCGCTGCAGATGACGAGCATCGCGCGCAAGTCCATCAACAGCAGCAAGCACGTGATCATCTGCGGCTACGGCCGCTGCGGACAGAACCTGGCGCGCATGCTGGAGCATGAGGGCATCCCCTACATGGCGCTCGACCTGGACCCGGACCGCGTGCGGCAAGCCGCCGCCGCCGGTGATTCGGTGGTGTACGGCGACGCCACCCGCCTGCAGGCGCTGATGGCCGCGGGCCTGGTGCGCGCGAGTGCCGTGGCCATCACCTACATCGACGTGCCCGCCGCGCTGAAGGTGCTGGCCAACGCGCGCTCCCACGCGCCGCAGGTGCCGGTGGTGGTGCGCACGCAGGACGATCTCTACCTGGACAAGCTGCAGGCCGCCGGCGCCACCGAGGTGGTGCCCGAGGCCATCGAGGGCTCGCTGATGCTGGCCAGCCATGCGCTGGCGCTGGTGGGCGTGCCCATGCGCCGCGTGCTGCGCCTGGTGCAGGACCAGCGCGACGCGCGCTACAACCTGCTGCGCGGCTACTTCCACGGCGCGGACGACGACACCGTCAATGAGCGCGACCAGGAACGCCTGTCCACCGTGAACCTGCCCCCCGGCTCCACCGCGCTGGGCAAGAGCCTGGGCCAGCTCGCGCTGTCGGCCATGGGGGTGCGGGTGGTGAACCTGCGCCGCGGCAGCGGCCACATGAGCTCGGCGGTGGACGATGCGCTGCTGGCGGCGGGCGACACGCTGGTGCTCTCGGGTCACCCGGCGGCGCTGATGCTGGCCGAGGACAAGCTGCTGCGCGGGTAGCAGGGTACATCCCCCTGAGGCACTGCGTGCCTTCCCCCTTCTCTCTACGCGCTACGCGCTCCGGGAAGGGGGACGATGCCCTCGCTGCGGGGCGGCCCTTGCTTCGCATCTCTCGCCCGATGCGTGCCAGTGGCTGAGGCTGACGCCAAAATTTGAATTAAATATGGCCCTGGCGCTTATCTATCAAGCGCCAATAGCTATATATTTAATAGCAAACTACAAAAGTTCGGCGGGCCCGGGCCGCCCGAACAGGTAGCCCTGGAAGCGCTTGCAGCCGTTGCGCAGCAGGAAGTCGCGCTGCCCCTCGGTCTCCACCCCTTCGGCCACCACGTCCAGCCCGAGGCTGTGGGCCAGCGCGATGATGGTGCAGGCGATGGTGGCATCGTTGGGGTCGGTGAGCACATCGCGCACAAAGCTCTGGTCGATCTTGAGCTGGTCCAGCGGCAGGCGCTTGAGGTAGGAGAGCGACGAGTAGCCCGTGCCGAAATCGTCCAGCGAGAACCCCACGCCCTGGGTGCGCAGCGCCTGCATCTTGTGGATGCTCTCCTCCACGTCCTGCAGCAGCAGGCTTTCCGTGAGCTCCAGCTTGAGGCGCGCGGGGTCGGCCCCGCAGTCGCGCAGCACGCTGAGGACTTCCTCCGCGAAGTCGGGCTGCCGGAACTCCTGCGCGCTCACATTCACAGCCACGCTCCAGCCCGCGGTCCCGGGCGCCGCGGTCCACCGCGCCAGCTGGCGGCACGCCATGGCCAGCACCTGGCGCCCCAGGGGCAGGATGAGGCCGGTCTGCTCCGCCAGGGGGATGAAGTCCCCGGGCGGCACCATGCCGCGCAACGGATGGTTCCAGCGCACCAGCGCCTCGGCGCCCAGCACCCGGCCCGTCTCGTCCACCACCGGCTGGTAGTGCAGCAGGAACTCGTTGCGCGCGAGCCCCTGCCGCAGATCCCCCTCCAGCGCCGACCGCGCGGAGGCCGCCGCCTGCATGGCCGGATCAAAGAAGCACAGCGTGTTGCGGCCCTGCGCCTTGGCCTGGTACATGGCCAGATCGGCGCGCTTGAGCAGCTCCTGCACGGGCAGCTGCACATCGCGGAACAGGGCAATGCCAATGCTGGGCGTGCTGTGCACTTCGCTGCCGTGCACCACATAGGGCTGGTTCAGCGCGGCCAGCACCTTCTGGGCCACGGCTTCCGCTTCGGCCGCGGCCGCCTGCGTCTCGGCATCCAGGCCCTGGACCACCACCACGAACTCGTCGCCCCCCAGGCGCGCCACGGTGTCCGTGGCCCGCACGCTGGCGCTGACGCGGCCGCCCACCTGCACCAGCAGCCGGTCGCCCCACTCGTGGCCCATGGTGTCGTTGACGCCCTTGAAGTTGTCCAGATCCAGGAACAGCAAGGCCCCATGGCTGCCCTCGCGGGCGCACATGTTCACCGCGCGCTCCAGCCGGTCCATCAGCAGCCGCCGGTTGGGCAGACCCGTGAGCTCGTCGTAGAACGCCAGGCGCTGGATCTCCGCCTCGGCCAGCTTGCGCTCGGTGATGTCGCGGGCCACGCCGCGGTAGCCCGTGAACTGGCCCTCTTCATCGAAGATGGGCTCGCCGCTGATCGATACCCAGACGGGTTTTCCGTCTTCGGTCAGGCGCTGCATCTCGAAGTCGTGAAAGACCTCGTGCGCCTCCAGCTGCCTGCGGTGCTCGCGCCACTGGCCATCGCCCACGAAGGTGTTGGGCAGCTCCCAGCGCGTGAGGCCGTAGTGCATCTCGTTGGGCACGCCGGCCTCGTGGTAAGGGTTGCCGTCCAGCCGCACGAAGCGGAACTGCGCGTCCTGCTCCCAGTACCAGTCGGAGGACAGGTGCGTGAGGCTGCGCCAGCGGGACTCGCTCAGGCGCAGGGCTTCCAGGGTGCTCAGGTAGTCGGTGACGTCCGTGAACGTGCGCACGCGGCCGCCCTGCTCCAGGGCGCGCGTGCGCACCTCGATGTAGCGGCCGCCGCGGGTGCGCCGCACGTAGGCGTCGGGCATGGTGAGCCGGCCACCGTGGGAGGAATACTCGGACGCCACGTAGTTGCGCGCCGCGGGCTCTATGAGCTGGAATTCTGCGCCGAAATCCCCCCGCTCGGTCTGGAAACGCACCACTTCCTCGACCTTGGGCTGCGTGGCCAGCAGTGCTTCCGGCAGATCCAGCAGCTCCAGATAGCGCCGGTTGTAGACGCGGATCCGCCCTTCGGCATCCACGTTGGTGATGCCCTGCGACACGCTGGCGAGCGTGCCTTCCAGGGCTCGTGTCTTGTCGGCCAGGAGGGCGCTGGTGCGTTCGAGCTCCGCCTCGACCGCGCTGCGCGCCAGCTCGGCGCGGCGGGCCATCTCCAGCTGGCCCACCGTGTTCAGCAGGGGCTGGAGGAACTGCACGTCCGACGCCGAATAGCCCTCGGGCCGGTTTGCCAGGCCGACCATGGCCACCAGTTCCCCCGCCGCGTGGATGGGAAGCCCCAGGTAGGTGCGCAGCGGCGGGTGGCCCCGGGGCGTGCCCACGCCGCGCGTGTCGTGGCTGGCGTCGTTGGAGAGCACCGGCTCGCCGGACACCAGCGCCGCCCCGACCAGGGAGTGCAGGTTGTCGAACACCATGCCTTCCTCGGAATGCTGGGCATAGCGGGCCCTGGAGGCCTCGTCCCAGCTGATGTCGGTCATGGCGTGCACGCGCAGGTAGGGGTGCCCATCCTCGGCGCGCTGCACCTGGCCCACGAGGCCGAAGGCGCTCTGCGTGAGCGACATCAGCTCCTTGAGCAAGGCCTCGAAGGCGGCCCGGGGTCCCGAACTGGCGATGAACATCGCCTGGGCGAGGGAGATGGCCTGCAGCAAGCGGTGCTGGCGGGCCAGCATGGCCTCGGCCGCCAGCCGCGCGCGGGCGCTGGAATTGCGCTCGAGCACCGAGTCGATCTGCGCGGGCAGCGTCAGCAGATAGTCCAGCGCGGGGTCCTGCACCGCGAAGTCGTCGAAGCCATGGCGCATGGCCTGGGCCGCATGGGTTTCCGCCCCCATGCGCACGACGATCATGGCCGGCACGCCGTCGAGCAGCCGCAGCAGGTCGAAGGCCGAGCCATCGACCGTGCGCTGCGCCGCCAATACGATGTCCGGCCTGCTGTGCCCCAGATGTTCCCGCGCATCCGCCAGCGACGCGGCCACGTCCACCCGCCAGCCGGACCACGGGTCCGCGAGCGCGTCGACCACCGCCTGTGCATGGTGGTGATCGCTTTCGATCAGCAGGATGGAGATGGGCATGGCCGATCTGCGGTGTGAAGGGGTGTTTCAGCGTGGCGGTACAGCGGATGTAACAGCGCTGAAACATTATGAGGGTTCGCGGCGCGGGGTGCGGTCCCGATCAACCCTGCTGGATACACTTGCCACGCCTTTCGCCTTCGGGCGCCCCGCGCAATCCTTCATTTCCCCCCGCAGCCATGCAGCCACTCAGCGTCAACGAATACCTCCGCCAACACATCCGCACCGTGCCCGACTGGCCGGCGCCCGGTGTGCAGTTCCGGGACATCACCCCGCTGCTGCAGGACCCCAAGGTGTTCCGGGTGCTGATCGATGCCTTCGTGCACCGCTACATGGACAAGGCGCTGCGCCCGGATGTGGTCGCCGGGCTGGATGCGCGCGGATTCATCCTGGGCGCCGTGGTGGCCTATGAACTGAACGTGGGCTTCGTGCCCATCCGCAAGAAGGGCAAGCTGCCCTTCACCACGGTCGAGGAAACCTACGAGCTCGAATACGGCAGCGCCACCGTGGAGCTGCACACCGACGCCGTGAAGGCCGGGGACCGCGTGCTGCTCATCGATGACCTCATCGCCACGGGCGGCACGATGATGGCGGGCAGAAAACTGCTGGAGAAGCTGGGCGCCACGGTGACCGAGGGCGCCGCCATCGTGGACCTGCCGGAACTGGGCGGTTCACGGCGCCTGCGCGAGTCCGGGCTGCCGCTGTACACGCTGGTGGACTTCGAGGGCCATTGAGGCGGAGGCGGCAACGCCCGCGCCGCCCTGCGCCACGGCACCACCTTCGCCCCCCCCCCCTTTCGACGACCCGGGGGAATGCAGGACCTTCGGGTCCCGCCCCGGGGGTGTTCAGTTCAGCTCGCCGTACTGGGTGCTGCTCAGGTCGGGTGCGGGGCTGTCGGCACCCGGCATTTCCGTGTCTTCAAAGCCCGTGGGCTGGGCAGGGGGCAGCAGTGGCCCCGAGCGCACCGGCACGCCGGGCTTGGCGGCCGCGGCGGGCACGGCCACGGCGGAAGCACCGGCCGCCGTGGCCAGGGCGCGTTTGAACGCCGCCACTTCGTCCGCCTCGATGGGCTCGTAGCGCGGGGCGGGGCGGGGCGCCGCGGCCGGCGCGGCCGCCGCAACGACCGGTGGCGGCACCTGCGGAGCCGCCGCCGCAGGGCGCAGTGCTGCGGCCGCCGGGGC